>CAMAVH010000021.1 GCA_945861615.1 Rhizobium sp. Q54
AAGCATCTGCGCGAGACGGCTTACGCCTTCGCGGTCGAGGTCGTCGCCGTCGATCAGGAAGCCAGCCAGGAAGAACTTCGCGTGTTGGAATTGATGCGCCACCGCCTCGATGTGGAGCGCCTCGTCGCCGCCGGCATCGAACGCGGCGCAGCCGCCCGCTACGCGCGGGCGTAAACCCCTCAGTTCTCCGTCCGGTGGAAGCGCTCGCCTTTGCGTAAGCTGACGCCCTGCCCGATGGCGACGCCCATCTCCAGGCTATTGGCGATATTGCGCGCCCGTTCGAGGAAATGATCGGCGGCGGCCGGCGGGCAAAGCTCGCGCGCCGTCGCTTCGAACAGCATCAACCAGCGGTCGAAATGCGCGGCATCGACCGGCAGCTTCATATGGATCGGCATGGGTGTGCCGCTGTAGCGGCCGTTGAGCAGCGCGACCGACGACCAAAAGGCGAACATGCGCTGCAGATGCGGCTCCCAATCTTTGATGCGCGCGGCGAACACCGGACCGATCAGATCGTCCTCTTGAACCTTGGCGTAAAAGCCTCGCACAAGACGCTCGATCATCGCCTCGTCGATGCCGGTGCGGGCAACGATGTCGGCGGTGATCTGGGCGCGGGATTCGACGGACATCAGCCTATTCAGCAGCCGTCGCGCGCAGGTTGAGCCGCTTGAGGCAGCGGTCGATCCACTGCGCGGTCAGCTTCTCCTGGGCGCGGTTCTGCCCCAGGCGTTCGCGCAAGGAGCGGAAATCCACCACGTCGAGCGGCTGGTCCTGGTTGTAGCAGGTGAAGACGACGTGGCTCTTGCCGGTGATCGGATCGGTGTGCGTCTGCAGGCACTGGGCGCAGATTTCCTTCATCATGCATTGCATCGGCGAGTTGATGCTGCCGAAGGCCTGATGGTCCGGCTTGAGATAAGGCTTCAGCACCGTGTGGCGGGAACGGCCGACCGCCGCCATCATGCCGTCCGAGCCGATGGCGATGATGCGGTTCACGGCATCGAGCTTGATCGGAATCTCGCCGAGCGCGCCCGAGCCGTAAGAGACCATCGCCTCGACGATATTGCCGACGAAGCGCTTATCTTGCGGGCGCGTCGGATCGAAGCCGGGCCCTTCGTCGGAGCACCAGATCACCACGTCGGACGCCGCTTCGATCTGCTCGACCTTGTAGCGGTCGATGAGTTTCTTATAGCCGGCGAAATAGAGCACCTTCGAGCCGGCGGCGCGCAACGCCTGGCCGATCGAGAACAGCACGGCGTTGCCGAGGCCGCCGCCGACCAGCAGCACCGTCTCGCCGGCCGGGGTTTCCGTGGCGGCGCCGGTCGGGCCCATAAGGATGACCGGCTCGCCGATCTTGAGCGAGGCGCAAAGATCGCTCGAACCGCCCATCTCCAGGGCGATCACGGAGATCAGACCGCGCTCGCGATCGACCCAGGCGCCGGTCAGCGCCAAACCTTCCATGCTGAGGATCGTGCCGTCGATGCGCGGCGCCAGGCTCTCGAAATTCTGCATGCGGTAGAACTGGCCCGGCTCGAAATTCTTCGCGGCAAGCGGCGCATGCACCACCACCTCGATGATCGTCGGCGTCAGGCGATTGACCGCATGCACCGTGGCGCGCAGCGCGCGGTTCATGTCGGCGACGAGGTCGGCAGGCGTCACGGCGGTCGGGGCGCGCTTGGCGAGCACGCGGCTGACGACGGGATATCCTTGCTTCGCGCTGCCCATGGCTTTCACCACGTTGCCGGCGAAGGACGGATGCAGATCGCCGAAAAAGCTGACGGCGCGGCCGTCGGGCTCGATCGCGGTGAGCACGCGCACGTTCTCGGGCTTGGCGAGCTTCTCCGGCGTCGCCGGAGCGCCGTCATCGTCCAACGCGCGGAAATATTTGCCATCGAGCGACATGTGACCAGAGTCTTCGCGCGCCAGTACGGTGTTGGGCTGGGTGCCGGCGGCGATCAGCACGCTTTTGGCGGGCAGCTGCACGGTCTTGCCTGAGTCCACCAGGCGGCCATCATCGCCAGCCTCCATGCGGGCGCAGGTGATGGCCCGGGCATGGCCGAACTCGTCGACCTCTATCTCGACCGGGCTGAGGCCTTCGGCGAAATCGATGCCCTCCTCCATCGCCTTTTCCACTTCCTCGTGGTTCAGCGTGTAGCTCGGGCTGTCGGTCATCCAGCGGCGATAGGCCAGCGTCGCGCCGCCCCAAGAACGCAGCAGCTTGATCAGGTTCGCTTCGCGCTTCTCTTTCGCGGCCAACTCACGCTCGGCGCGGATGGCGCGGGCATGGGCGAGGAATTCGTCGGCGATGAGCGTGTCTTCCGGATTCCAAGTCGCGCGCACCTTCGCCTCGCCGCGCTCGGCGGCCAGCGTCTCGTAGCGAGCCAAGAACTTCTCGACCTGCACCGGATAATAGGCGAGCGATTCGGTCGCCGTATCGATGGCGGTCAGGCCGCCGCCGATGACGACGACCGGCAGGCGCAGCTGCAGATTGGCGAGCGAGCCGGGTTTGGCCGCGCCGGTGAGCTGCAAGCCCATGAGGAAATCGGAGGCCTGGCGCACGCCGCGCGCCAGCGCATTGGGCATCTCGATGAAGGTCGGGCGGCCCGCGCCGGCGCAGAGCGCGATATGGTCGAAGCCGCGCGCCAGCGCCGATTCGATGGTCAATGTGCCGCCAAAACGCACACCGCCGAACATGGCGAAACTGGCGCGGCGCTCCAAGAGCAGGCGCACGATCTTGAGGAAGTTCTTGTCCCAACGGACCGTGATGCCGTATTCGGCGACGCCGCCGAAGCCGGCCATGGCGCGATCGCCCAGGGATTCGGTCAGTTCGGCGATGTCGCGGATCGGCCTGAAGGGGACACGGGCCCCGTCGAGCGCCACGCCGGAGATCTCCTCAGGCAACGGCTCGATCTTGAGTCCGTCGACCGCGACGACGGTGTGGCCGTCGTTCATCAGGTGATGGGCGAGCGTATAGCCGGCCGGGCCCAAGCCGACGACCAGCACCTTGTAGCCGGCATCCGCCTTCGGTAGCGGGCGGCGGATGTTCAGCGGATTCCAGCGCGTCAGCAGACTATAAAGCTCGAAGCCCCAGGGCAGCGCCAGCACGTCTTTCAAGGTGCGCGTCTCGACCTGCGGGATGTTGACCGGCTCCTGCTTCTGATAGATGCAGGACTTCATGCAGTCGTTGCAGATGCGATGGCCGGTGCCCGCCGTCATCGGATTGTCGATGACGACGACGGCCAGAGCGCCGAGCGTATGGCCCGCCGCCTTCAGGCTGTTCATCTCGGAGATTTTCTCTTCGAGCGGGCAGCCGGCGAGCGTCACGCCGAACGGGCTCTTCTGATAAGCGCCGGTCTTGCGGTCCTTCAGGCCCTTCGAGCAGGAATCCTTGCCCTGGTTGTGGCAGAAGATGCAGTAGTTCGCCTGATCGAGCGCGGCATTGAGGTCCATGCCGGCATCGGTCAGCGCGAATCCCTGGCGCTGGCGCCAATGATGCGGCGACAAGCGGATCATCGTTACGCCGTCGCGCACTTCGGTTTCGACCGGCACAAGATGCTGGAAATCAAGCTTCTTCGGCACCTTGAACAGCACGCCGCCAGCGAAGCGCGCCTGGCCGGCCGGATGCAGCGTCGCCCAGGCGGCGAAGGCTTCGGCGAAATCGAGCGCTTCCTTGTTCGCGGCCTCGTCCTTCTGCCAATCCAACACGGCTGTCGCGAAGGCCAACTCCGTCACTGGCACGCCGAGCTTGGCGACCAATACCGCTTCGATCGGCGCGATGTCGAGGACGGCCAGTTCGTCGGGTTTGAAGCGCTTGACGGCGCGGCGCTGCACGAATAGGCGCTTCACTTCGTAAAGCGGCGACAGCGCATCATGCCTGGCGGCCAGCGCACGCAACTCTTCGGAAATGCCGAACAGGCTTCCGATGAAGTCTTCGAGATGCGGCGCAAGATCGATGATCAGCGCCGACTCGTCCTTGTCCTCGACCGCGTCCGGCGTGGCGCGCGCCGCCATCAGGCGGTTGAACAGATCGACGTCCGCCGCTTGCAGATGGGCGACGAAGGCGCCGTCGAGCTTGATCAGGCCATCCCGCGCATAAAGATCGGCGAAAGCGAGACCGTGAGAGAGGTTCAGGGGCGCGGCGGACTGGGTCATGACGGCAAGCGGCTTTGTAAAGAAAGAAGGGGCGCGCCGGCTCAGTCAGGCATGACTGGCGGCGCGCCCTATTTACAGCATATGGGGTGGCCGGCCTAGATCGGCCAGCCGGATCGCGGGGCTAGCGGCCCTTGATCATATCGAGCACGGAGCCGCCGGCCGAATCGTCGAGGCCGGCGCCGAAGCCGGCGAAGCCCGCCGCGGCGACCGGCTTGGCGATGACGTCCTCCACCGTGTCCTGCCACAGGGCGAGGGCCTCGCGCAGGGCATCGATCTGGCCGTCCTTTTGGCTCAATTTGGCGCGGGCGGCGAGATAGCCGTCGAGCGCCCCGATCACCTCGGCATCGCTGGGATAGGCCGAACGCACGCCGCTGATCGCCATCTCTTCGCTGTCGTCCTCGGCGCCCGGCATCATGGCGCGGATGCGCAGGCGCTGGGCCGAGTAGCGGAAGCCGAGATCGGCGAAGTCGCGGGCGCGATCGTTCTGGCCGGCGGCCAGGGCGCGGTCGGTCGAGATCAACGCGTCGTCGGCCAGGTCCTTCTGCACGTCGTCGTCCGCCGTGGCGGCAGCGCATTCGGCGGTGCGGCCGGCCGGCGGCATGAATTCCCAGTCCTCGCCGAAATCGAAGAACAGGCCTTCGTTCGCCGGATCGACTTCCTTCTCGACCGGCTCGATCAGGGCGCGGATGCCGTCCTTGCCGAGGCGCAGCGACCAGTCGCGCACGCTCTCGTCGCCCTGTTTGCCGGCGGCGTAGCCATCGAGCAGCAATTCCAGCGCGCGCTTGGCGAGGCGGGCCGGCACGACCGGACCCAACAGGCCGAGATGGCCGTTCTTGCGCTCTTCGCCGCCGACATAGATCTGGTAATGCGGCGCGTTGCGCGAACCGATTTTCTTGCCCATGCCGCGGAAGCCGAAGTCCGCCACGTGATGCAGGCCGCAGCCGTTCTGGCAGCCGGAGATCTTGATATTGAGATTCGGCTTGGCCGCGTAATTGGTGGCCAATTTCTGCACTTCGAGACCGAAGGTCTGCGAAGTGGTGATGCCGATGCCGCAAGTCGTCGTGCCCGGGCAGGCGATGACGTTGGCGACATCGCCGGGGTGCTTCTCGACGCCGAAGCCGAGGGCGCGCACGGCGGCGACGACTTTTTCCACCACTTCGGGCTTGAGGCCCTCGATGACGAGATTCTGGTCGCGCGTGGTGCGCAGGCCGGCGGCGCCATTCTGCTCGGCGATGGCGACGAACTGATCCATCTCGTCGGACGACAGCAGGCCCAATTCGGGCTTGGCGACGACGGCGACCTTGCCATTGTGCTGTTGCACGACGCCGCCAGGCGACGTCGGCTCCGGCGCGTTCTCGCCCTGGCGCCAATCGAGCGGCTGCCAGGGGCGTTGCGGCATGGTCTTGGTACGGGCGAATTCTTCCTCGAACAGCGCGCGGAACTTCTCGGCGCCGAAGCGCTTATTGACGAACTTGATGCGCGCTTGGTTGCGGTTGCGGCGGTTGGAATAGCGCTGATGGATGCGCACCAAGGCCTCGACCACCGCCGGCAGGTCCTTCTCCTCGACGAAGTCGGCGACCAGCGCGGCCGGCACGGCGATGCCGCCGGTGCCGCCGCCGGCATAGGCCTTGAAGCCCGGGCGACCGGACGCGTCGCGCAGGGCGACGAGGCCGAGATCGTGGATCGACGAGGAGGCGCAATCGGTCTCGCAGCCGGACACGGTGATCTTGAACTTGCGCGGCATGTGCTGGACGAGCGGGTGGCGAATCCAGCTCAAGGCAAGACGGTCGGCGACCTTGCCGGCGTCGACATGCTCGCGCGGGCAGATGCCGGCGAGCTGGCAGGAAGTCATGTTGCGCAGCGTGTTGCCGCAGGCCTCGCGCGAGGTCAGGCCGCGTTCATAGAGGAATTGCAGCAGGTCCGGCGCGTCGTCCGGCTTGATGAAATAGATTTGCAGATCCTGGCGCGTGGAGACGTGAATCTTGGCGCCGGCGAACTTGCGGTTGGCCTCGGCCACCGTGCGCGCCCAGTCGAACGGCAAGAGGCCGCCCGGCACCTTGATGCGCAGCATATGGACGTTCGGCTGCAGCTGGCCGTAGAGGCCGAAACGCAGGCGGAAGCCCTGCCATTTCGTGGCGTCCCATTCGCCCGACTTCACTTTCGCGTAAGCCGCGCGAAATTCGTCGGCGTCGGAGACGCGCGCCAAAGGCTCGAGGCCGTTGGCTTCGTCGAAGGACGGCGGGGCTTGCCGGGCGCGCGCGGCGGCAGCCAGATCGAAGGTCTCGGACATATGAAATCTCCCTCGCCCCCGGATGAAGGGGCGGTCAACAGGCGCGCATTATGGCCAGGGGCCCTCCAAAGTCAACGGAAGGAAGTGTAAAATATATTATATTACATATTATAAATGTAATAATGCGGATTTCAAATTGGGAATCCTTGCATCCGGCAGTCCCCGCGCGCATATCTGCCGCGCCCCCCAGCCGTTCCAGGTGCCGATATGTCCGCCAGCGCGTCTCTCGCCGCTCTCCGCCCCCAGCCCACGCCGGACCGCCTGATCGGCGGCTGGCTCGCCCTCTCGGCGGCGATGGTCTTCGTCATGATCGTGATCGGCGGCGTGACCCGCCTCACCGAATCGGGCCTCTCCATCGTCGAATGGCAACCCCTGATGGGCGCGCTGCCGCCCTTGAGCGAGTCGCATTGGCAGCAGCTGTTCGACAAATACCGGCAGTTTCCCGAATACCAGAAGGTCAATCTCGGCATGACCCTGGCCGAGTTCAAAGGCATCTTCTGGCTCGAGTATATCCATCGCCTGTGGGGCCGGCTGATCGGTCTCGTCTTCGCCTTGCCGGCCCTCTATTTTTTCCTGAAAGGCTGGCTGCGCGGCAAGCTGCTGGTCCAGGTCGCCGTACTCTTCCTGCTCGGCGGCGCGCAGGGTGCCCTCGGCTGGTTCATGGTCAAAAGCGGCCTGGTCAACGATCCGCAGGTCAGCCCCTACCGCCTGACCGCCCATCTGCTGCTCGCGCTCGCCGTGTTCGGCTGGCTCTTATGGCTGGCGCTCGCCCGCCTGCGCCCCGATGACGGCTGGACGGCGGTCGAGGGCGGCTTTTCCGCCGAGGCGCGGCGCCTGCGCGCATTCAGCCATCCGCTCGCGCTTCTGCTGCTAATCACCATCGCCAGCGGCGGCTTCGTCGCCGGGCTCGACGCGGGCCTGACCTACAATACATTTCCCTTGATGGACGGCCGCTTTATTCCCGAGGGCTACGCCGCGCTCTCGCCCTTTTGGCACAACCTGTTCGAAAATATTCCCTCGGTGCAGTTCAACCACCGCTGGCTGGCGATGACGACGGCGGCCCTGCTGATCGCTTTCGCGCTTTATGCCCAGAGCAAGGGCCTGCCCCCAGCGGCCAAACAGGCCAGCCGCGCATTGCTTGCCATGGCGCTGATCCAGCCGACGATCGGCATCGCCACGCTGCTCGCCGTCGTCCCGGTGTCGCTCGGGGCGCTGCATCAAGCCGGCGCGGTCGTTTTACTGGGCTGCCTGCTCTGGACGATGCGGACGCTGAAACAACGCGCTTGAGCGGCATGCCGAACGGCTTGACCAGGACTCTCAGAATGTTAAGGTTTCGAAAAGTTAGAATAGTAAGAATTTAACGTCGATCCGTTCGCCCGCCCCCGAGACCGTTATGCCTGCAGCCTCAGGTTGCCTTCTTGCCTGCGGACACCCTACGGGATCGCCCATATCGTCCTGAAAGTCGCGTTTTTGCAGTGCAGCATCTGTCCTACACGGTTGCGCCAAGGCGAGGCCGTGCCACAATCCGAAACAGGCATTTAAAGAAGACGGCGCCGGGGAGCGCCGAATGCAGCCGTCCATGCTTCACCGTCCATATCTGCAAGGGAGACTCGAATGAACAGCAAATTGCTCGCCCTGATCGGCGGGGCCGCGCTCATGGCGACGGCCACGGCAGCCTCGGCCCAGAGCTACAATATGACGATCGCCGGCGCGAGCCCAGGCGGCCTATGGACGCTGATCGGCACGGGCGTCGATTCGGCGGTGAAGGCCGCCTATCCCGGCTCCACGATCACCTATCAGACCTCGGGCGGCGGCATCGCGAACGTCGGCCTGCTCGACCAGAAGCGCGTCCAACTCGGCATCATCCACGACGTCGAGTTGAAAGACGCGCAAGACGGCAAGCCGCCCTTCAAGGCGCCGATCAAGAGCATGCGTGTTCTCGCCTACATGTACGACTGGTCGCCGCAGCAGCTGATCCTGACGAAGGACTTCGCCGACAAGCACGGCATCAAGACCTTCGACGACATCATCAGCAAGAAGGCGCCAGTGCGCATGGTGCTGAACCGCCAGGGCAACATCGCCGCCACCGTCGGCACCGAGCTGTTCAACGCCGCCGGCGTCAACGTGAAGGACATCGAGAAGTGGGGTGGCCGCGTGATTTATGCCGCGTCCGCTGAACAGGCCGATCTCCTGAAGGACCGCCGCGTCGATATGATCAACAACTCGCTGTTCGTGCGCCATGCCTCGTTGCTCGAAGTCGGCCAGGCCCTCCCAGTCGTTATGCTGCCGATCTCCAAAGGCATCATCGACAAAGTCTCGCAAGAACTCGGCACGATTCCCTACGTCGTGAAGGGCGGGTCCTACCCCTATCAGCCGCAGGACGTGACGACCGTGAGCTTCGGGGCCGCCGTCGTCACCAACAGCGCGATGTCCGATCAAGAGGCCTATAACCTGACCAAGGCTTTGGTCGAACGGATCGACAAAATCCAAGGCGTCCATAGCTCGATGAAGGCGCTGACGCCTGAATTGATGGCGAGCCTCAAAGCCTCGCCCTATCACCCCGGCGCGATCAAGCTTTACAAAGAAAAAGGCTTGATGAAGTAAACCCGCTCCGCTTGCAACTCACGCAACAGTCGTAAGAGTACGTCCGATGATGCCAGACGAAATAACCGCCACCTCTAAAGGCGCGCAAAAGATCAACTGGACCGATCTTTTCTTCGCCACGGGGCCGCGGCGCAATCCCGCCGGCATCATCGGACGCCTCATTCCGCCCTACGCCTTCGCCATCGCCTGCTGGGTGCTGTACGCCACGGTGATCGCCTACGTTGATCTGCTGTTCCTGACCATCACCTTCCTGGCGATGATTTTGGTGCTGATCTTCCTGACGATCGGCGCGCACGGCAAGGCAGACCCCGCGAGCATACCCTGGTTCGACATGATCGCCGCCGCCGTCTCGGTCGGCGTGGGCCTGCATTTCGCCTTCAACAGCGAAACCATCATGACCCGCATCGTCGGCTTCAGCGAGTTGACGACTTGGAACCTCGTGTTCGGTTCGGCGCTGTTTTTGCTGACTTTAGAGGCGACCCGCCGCACCGTCGGCTTCGGCATCACCGCCATCGTACTGATCTTCGTCGCTTACAACTTGCTCGGCCACCTCATCCCCGGCGCTTTGGGCCATGGCTATATCGACTATCCCTACTTCCTCGACACCATGGCTTTCGCGACGGACGGCATTTTCGGCGTGCCTGTCCGCGTAACCGCGACTTACGCCTTCCTCTTCGTAATGTTCGGCACGTTCCTGCAACGTGCCGGGGGCGGCGATTTCTTCTTCAACGTCGCCGCGGCGTTCAGCGGCCGCAGCCCGGGCGGCCCCGCCAAGATCGCCGTGGTGTCTTCGGGCCTTTACGGCACGATTTCCGGAAGTCCGACCTCCGACGTCGTCACCACCGGCTCGGTGACTATCCCGATGATGAAACGCCTCGGCTACAGCGGCTCGCTCGCTGGCGCCGTCGAGGTCGCCGCCTCGACCGGCGGCAGCATCCTGCCGCCGGTGATGGGCTCCGCCGCCTTCATCATGGCCGAGTTCACCGGCATCGAATATCGCGACATCGCCATAGCCGCGATCATCCCTGCGCTGCTGTATTATTTCTGCATCTACACCCAAGTCCATCTCCGCTCGGTCAATCTCGGCCTGCTCGGCATCGACAAGTCTCAGATTCCGAAATTGAGCGCGACGATGCGCCAAGGCGGCATCTTCATCGTGCCGCTCGCGGCGCTGACCGGCGCGTTGATTCTCGGCTATTCGCCGAACTACGTCGCCGTTTACGGCGCCATCGCCGTCCTCGCCGTCGCGGTCCTGAAAAAGGAGACGCGCATCGGCCTGAAGGGCATCTACGAAGCGATGGGCGAAACCACCATGCGCATCGTGCCGGTCGCCGGCGCCTGCGCCGCAGCCGGCCTCGTCATCGGCGGCATCACCATGACCGGGTTGGCGCAGAAATTCTCGGCCTTGATTTTCCTGGTGACCAATCAAGACCTTTTCCTATCGCTGCTGGTGGCCGCGGCGCTCACCATCCTGCTCGGCATGGGCATGCCGACGCCGAGCGCCTACATCCTCGCCGCCGTGCTCGTCGGGCCGATGTTGCAGGAACTGGGCGTCGACAAACTGGCAGGCCATCTCTTCCTGCTCTATTTCGCCGTGCTGTCGGCGATGACGCCGCCCATAGCGGTGGCGGCCTATGCGGCGGCAGCCTTGGCAGACGCCAATCCGCTATCGATCGCGGCGCAAGCCGTGAGGTTGTCGCTCAGCGCCTTCCTGGTGCCCTTCGCCTTCGTCTATGGCCAGGAACTGCTGCTCGTCGGCGAGGTCTGGAGCATCATTCTCGCGGTCACGACGGCGATCATCGGCGTCTGGCTCGTCTCGCTCGCCACCGAAGGCTACAAGAAGCTGCTGAATCGCCCGGCCCGCCTACTGATCGCCGCCGCCGGTTGCTGCTTCATCGTGCCCTCTGTCGAAGCCGTGTTCCTCGGAGTGGCCTTGGCTGCGGCCGGTGGGGCCCTGGGCTATGTCGCCATGAAGCGCGCCAAAGCCTAACTGCGGGGCGCAGAACAATCCGTTCAGGTTCCCTAAAAAACGCCGGAATCGGTTCAGCTATGGTGTGATCTGGGGCTTGATCCCGGCAATTTAATTTGATATCTAACCTTTATCTAGGAGAGCCGACCACACCGTCGAAAAACCGCTGACGGGGCGCACTCCCGCACCAGGTTAACGGGCCAAGATGCCCGTCATCGCGCGGAGGATTGCGCCGGCCTTTCGACCTTCACGCCGCGCCGATTCGGAGCGGCCCCCTTTCGACAACAGGGACGCAGCCCATGGCGACCGCCGTACAGACCGACAATCTGCTCAATCTCAAATGGCCGAAAGAAGGCCCCTCGCGGGTGCCTTATTGGGTCTATTCCTCGCCGGAGATCTACAAGCGCGAGCAGGAGCTGGTGTTCGGCGGCGCGAGCTACAATTACATCGGCCTCGAATGCGAGATCCCCAATTCCGGCGACTTCCGCCAGACCAAGGTCGGCGACAAGCCGGTGATCTTCATGCGCGACGAGGACGGCCAGGTGCATGTCGTCGTCAATCGCTGCGCCCATCGCGGCGTGCAGTTCTGTTACGACATGCACGGCACGGGCAAGACCGAGTTCATCTGCCCCTACCATCAGTGGACCTACAATCTGAAGGGCGAGACCACCGCCGTGCCCTTCCGCCGCGGCTTGCAGAAGATGGGCGGCATGCCCACCGACTTCGACCTGAAGGCCAACGGCCTGCAGAAGCTGAAGGTGGCGACGCGCCACGGCGTGATCTTCGCCAGCTTCGACCACAGCATGCCGTCGTTCGAGGACTATATCGGCCCCAAGATGGTGGGCTGGTTCGACCGCGTGTTCAGCGGCCGGCCGCTCAAGGTGCTGGGCTATCAGCGCCAGCGCATCCGCTGCAATTGGAAGCTGGTGTTCGAGAATATCAAAGACCCCTACCACGCCTCGCTGCTGCATGTGTTCCTCGTCTCCTTCAGCCTGTTCCGCGCCGACAATCCGTCCAAGGTACAGATGGACGAAAGCCTCGGCTTGCATTCGGTGCTGGTCTCGCAGCGCGGCGAGAAGAAGGCCGACGACACGACCGCCGACATCCGTCAGAACCAGGCGAGCTTCACCCTGGCCAATCCGCTGATGCTGCAGCCGGAGAAGGAATTCCCCGGCGAAGCGACGGTGGTGATGCAGACCATTTGGCCGAACCTGATGGTGCAGCAGCAGTCCAACACGCTGGCCATGCGTCAGATCCATCTCGTCGGCCCGGAGGAATTCGAGCTGCATTGGACCTACTTCGGCTTCGCCGACGAATCCGAGGAGATGACGCAGAAGCGCCTGCGCCAGGCCAACCTGATGGGCCCGGCCGGCTACGTCTCGGCCGACGATTCGGAAGTGATGGAAGCGATCCAGGCGGGCATCTCGAAATATGCCGCGGAAGACGCGGTGGTCGAGATGGGCGGCCGCGGCGTCGAGGACACCGACCATATGGTGACTGAAACGGCGATTCGCGCCTTTTACGACGGCTATCGCAAAGTGATGGGGCTTTAAGCATGACCACGACCACCAAGCTCCGCCCCGCCGACCTCGCCGCATTACGCGCCGAGATCGAGGACTTCAACACCGCCTACGCCGACTGCCTGGACGACGGCGATCTGGCCGACTGGAAGAGCTTCTTCACCGAAGACTGCATCTACAAGGTGCTGCCGCGCGAAAATTACGAGTTGAAGCTGCCTCTCGCCGTGATCTTCGCCGAAGGCCATGGCGGCCTGACCGACCGCATCGTCGGCGTGACCAAGACGACGGTCTACCGCAAGCGCTACCTGCGCCATTACATCACCAACACGCGCATTCGCAGCGTCGACGGCGACAGTGTGCGCGCCGAGGCCAACTACCAGGTGCTGGAGACTTTGCCCGAGGAATATACCAAGATCCTCAACGCCGGCCGCTACATCGATCATTTCATCCGTCGTGGCGGCACGCTGAAGCTGAAAGAGCGCCTCTGCGTCTATGATTCGGAAATGGTGCCGGCAACCATCGTTTATCCGCTTTGACGGCGGCAGACCGCCAGCAAAGGCCCGGCAGGCAACTGCCGGGCTTTTTTATACCCGGCAGAAAGCCGGAATCTCCGCCGCCGGCATCGGCTTGGCGATGTGATAGCCCTGCGCCAGGTCGCAGCCGTTGTTCTTGAGAAATGCCAGAATCTCCGGAGATTCGACGCCTTCGGCGATGCATTTCAGGCCGAGCGCATGGGTCAGCGACATGATCGCCAGCACGATAGAGGCGCTCGCCTCCGACTTCAGCACGGACGACACGAAGGAACGGTCGATCTTCAGCGAGGTGAACGGCAAACGCTGCAGTGGAGCGAGCGACGAATAGCCGGTGCCGAAATCGTCGATCGACAAATCGAACCCCTTCGAGCGCAAGCGCACGAACAGCTCCATGGCGCGGGCGGGATCCCCCGTCGCCGCGCTTTCCGTCAGCTCCAGCGCGATGGCAGATTGCGGCACGCCGGCTTCGTTGCACATGCGCTCGAGGCGTTCAGGCAAGTCGGGATCGGGAACGCTGGCATTCGAAACATTAACCGCGATTTTAAGGATGATGCCGGCCTGACGCCAGGCCGCCGCCTGCTTCACCGCTTCCGCCAAGGCCCAATCGGTCAAGGCGCCGATCAACCCGCCCTTCTCCGCCACCGGCACGAAGGCCGCCGGCATCACCAGGCCGAGGGTCGGATGATGCCACCGCACCAGCGCCTCGACGCCGACAGCGGTGCCGCTGCGCAGATCGACGATCGGCTGGTAATGCAACGTCAACTCATCGCCCGAAAGCGCGGCCGAAAGATGCGGCACACTCACCGGATTGACCACATCGACCTGGCTTTCGAGCAACTGACGCAGCGCATCGAGATCGATCGGTTTGCGGATGATGCCGGTCATGTTCAGGCCTTGGGCGCGCCCGAGGGAAATGGCGCTATCGAGCGTGCGGCTATCGGCGCCGCTGGCGAGCAGGATGTTGGCGCGCACGCCCTCTTCGGCCAAGCGGCGCAAAGCCTGCATGCCGTCTATCCCCGGCATGAGCAGATCGAGCACGATGACCGCCGCAGGTCGGCCTTCAATATGTCGAAAAAACTCTTCCGGACGGGTGGTGAAGAAAGCCTCGTAGCCGGAAAGATCGGCTGCCTCGCCGACGAACTCGCAGAACATCGCCTCATCGTCGAGCACGGCGAGACGGCCGCGCGTCGATCCGGCGCGGGGCGCCGAAGTGGACAGACTTGTCGAGCATTCACGCAAAGCGAACTGCATCGTGACATCCTGCAGCGTCATGCCGCCCCCGTTCGGCGTGAAGAAAACCATTCATATTGCTTGGTATCGAAATCTCTCCGCCTGCTCTCGGCGTTACCAGACAACTAACGGCTGTCGGAGGAAGCGAGTTCCTCCGGAACGGCATAGGGATTCTCACCTATCCTTAAGATCATACCAAGGGAAGGCCACCCCTGACGGTGCGCATCCGCGTCTTACGAACTCATTCGCCGAATTCATTCGCGACCTCATGCGCAAATGGGCAAAAGAAAAGCCCGGCGGATCGCTCCGCCGGGCCTTAATCTTCCGAAGAGAGGGGTTTAGGCCGCTTTCTTCTTCGCTTTCTTGCCGTTGGTCAGGCCGGCGCGCTTCATGACGCCGTCGAGACGGGCGGCGACCTCGGCGGTGGCCGACATCATCGGCAGACGATGCTCGTTCTTATCGAGAACGCCCATCTTCATCATGATGTACTTAATCGCGATCGGATTGGTGTCGTAGAACACCGCCTCGTTCAGCTCGGCCAGCTCGAAGTGCAGCTTGCGCGCCTTCTCGATGTTGCCGGCGACCGTCTGCTCGTAGAGGTCTGCGACCTTGCGCGGCGCGACGTTGCCGACGGCGTTCATCAGGCCGCAAGCGCCGACGCAAAGCATCGGGAAGCTGAGGTCTTCGAGGCCGACGAACACGCGGAAATCGAAGCCGAAGCGGTCGAGCGCGTGCGTGACGAAGCCGAGATCGTTGACGGCATGCTTGATGCCGACGAGGTTCTCGGTGCGGTTCATGATCTGCTCGACGGTGTCGAGGGTCACGCCGACGGCGGTGCGGCCGGGGATGTGATAGATCATGAGCGGCAGGTCGATCTTCTTGCCGATCTGCACGTAATACTCGACCAGGCCGCGCTGCGGCGGGCGGACATAGTACGGCGTGACGACGAGCAGCGAATCGACGCCAGCCTTCTCGGCGGCGTAGCTCAGATCCATCGTCTCGGCTTCCGACTGCGAGCCGGTGGCCGCGACGACGGGGACGCGCTTGGCGGTGACGTCGACGGCGATCTTGTAGAGCTGCTTGCGCTCGTCGCTGGTCAGCGTCGACGGCTCGCCGGTCGTGCCGGTGATCAGCACGCCGTGGCTGCCGTTGGCGATCATGTAATCGACGACTTCCTCGAACTTGGCATAATCCACCTTGCCGTTCTTGAACGGGGTGACGGCGGGCGGATAGGAGCCGCGCAGGAAGTTCTTCTTCAGTTTAATCACGTTAGGCCACCTTGGTGCGGTTGGTTTCGAAACCGGCGTGCGAGCCGAGCAGCGAGATCGGACCCTTGAGGTCTTCCTGCCACAGCAGCGCGTCGGTGTTGATGCAGAACGGCATGTCCTGAATGGTCATCTCGTACACGGGGCCGACGTCGGTCGCGTGGTTGTGGATCGCCCAGCCCGGCGCCGAGAACATCAGGTCGCCGGCCTTCCAATCAAGCCGCTGGCCCTGCACCACCGAATGGCCTTCGCCGCCGAAGTAGTAGTTGATGGCGGCCGAGGCGTGACGATGCGGACGATCGACGATGCCCTGCGGACGGATCGTGATGGCCGAGAAGAAGTTCGGGTTGGTACCGTTGGTGCGACCCGTCGCCGGATCCCACAGCAGGTACAGGCGGCGACCCTTGTAGGACGCGCCGAGGTCGGCGAGCTTGTCGAGCTCGGTCTTGACCTTTTTCCACGGCCACTGATGCGGCGTGATCGAGATCGGCTCGGGATTGATGAGCTTCTCATAAGGCATCATCCAGGCGCCGTCTTCGGTGAGCTGGAAAGTACCGTAGGGGCTCTGCGGCAATTCCTTGCCCTTGGCCTCGTACTCGGCCATCGCGTCGTGAACGTCGGTGGTATGCTCCGGCGGGTTTTCGTCGAGCCAATGAATCTTCAGGCGCTCGAGCAGCGGCGCGTTGTCGTAGCGCAGGCGGACCTGAATTTCCTTGGTGTCGTTGATGTACTCATGCACCGCCATGGACGGCGTGGTGAGGACGTCGTACTGGCCGAACTCGAAACGCTTGTCGCCGACGATCATCGAGCCGGCGCCCTTGATCGGGAAGTTGACGATCGACGAGTTGCTGCGGACGCGCTGCGTGCGCTCACCCGGCAGAAGGACGTCGAGCGACAGGCCGATGCCCGGCGCGAAGCTCTTGAGGCCTTCTTCGCACTGCGGATGCACGAACTGCGTGCGGCGCACACCATTGTTCGGGCGCGGCAGGCTGGCCAGACGGTCGACTTCGGCGTCGATCTCTTCCTTGCGGATGATGAGCGGCGCCCAGAGGTCCATCGAGTGGTCCTTCCAGGTGTGGACGTCGGGCGTTTGACGGCCCGAGGCATCCACCATCTTAAATTTCTGTTCAAAATCGAACGGCATTTGTTCCTCCGTCTCGTCGAGAGAGATTACAGCAATTTCGGCTGCGAGCGCTTCGGGTGGGGATAGTCCGTTCCCACCTTCTTGGCCACGGCTCGCTGGTAGACTTCGACGGCGGACGCCATGTCCGCCAGGCCCATACCCATGAACTTATATATAGTGAGGTCCGCGCCGGCCGGGCGGGGTTTTTGCTCTTTCACAAGATCACAAATCGGTTTGACCTTGTCCCAACTGCCGCCAGCCGCCACATAATCGATCAGTTCCTTGGCGCCCTTCTGGACCTGCGCAAGATTGTCGCAAATGATCTTGTCGCAGCGCTTCAGCACGCTGGTGTCGATCTCCTTGTTGGTCGGTATGATTGCGCCGCCGGCGTTGATATGCGCGCCCTTCGCCAGCATGTCGGCGAAAATATAGGGTTCCTTGGCGCGCGTGAAGGTCGTGATGATCGGCGAATTCTTGACCGCCTCTTCCGGCGAGGGGCAATCGACGACCTCGATCTTCGGATAGGCCTTCTTGATCTCGGCGACGAAAGCGGCGCGGTTGGCCGGGGTGCGGCTCCACACGCGCACGCGCTTGATCGGACGCACGGACATGACGGCCGAGACCTGCGGCAGGGCCTGATGGCCCGAGCCGATCATGGTCATCTCGTCGGCCTTCTCGTCCGCCAGCCATTTCGTGGCGACCGACGACAAAGCGGCGGTCCGCATCTGGCCGAGCGCGAAGGCCTCGATGATGGAACGGATCTGGCCGTCTTCCGAGCCGTGCAGGATGATCAGCGGCGCGGCGCCGAGATTGGCGTTCGACCAGACCTTGGCGCCGACCAGGCCGGCGCCGGTGAACTGGGCGCCCGTCACGTTCAGGCTGCCGCTCTTCCACACGGTCTGCGTCTTGGTCATGTTGATGGCTTCGCCATTGGCTTCCATCATCAGGCCCTTTTCCAGGGCGGTGATGCTGTCCTTCAGGTCGATCAGCGAGCAGACGTCCGCTTCGCTGATCCACAAGAAGGTGTCGGGAATGACGATATCGTGCGTGGACATGATGTCTCCTGAGATTTCTTCTGATTATTTCGCGAAAATCGATTTGACCGGCGCAGCCAGCTGCAGCGTGTTGCTGATCACCGCGTGCGAGATCGTGCGGGTCACCAGCCAGACGACGGCGATCGCCTGCTCGGGGCCGACGGCCTGGACCAGCGCCTCGAATTCCGTCTCGACGTTCTGGCCGCTGCGCAGCGCCGCGGCGATGGCGTAGTCCTGCACCGCCTTTTCCTTGGCGTCGAACAAGTGCGTCGCGCCCTGGCCTTCGAGGGCCTCGCGGATCCACTCGTCGGAGAAGCCGAGCTTCCGGCTCAGCTGCTCGTTCTGATACTGCTCGTAGAGATTGCCGAGGCGGCTGGAAATCGACAGCGAGATGATCTCGGTGAAATTGTCCGGCAGCGCCTTCTTCAGGCTTTCGGTGATGGTAAAGAAGCCGAGCATGGTTTCCGGCTGCGCCGACATGACGCGGAAGAACTCGCCGAGATAGCCGAGCCGTTCGACGCGTGGGCGGAACAGCTCCTTCAGGGTCGGCTCGATGTCCTCGAACGCGATGCGCGGGACGAGATGCTCCGTTCCCTTGCCCTTGGTCTCGCTCATGCCGCCTGGCCCTTCTCGAAGATCGATTTCACCGGCGGCTCGAGCTCGAGCACGTTGCGGAAAATCGCATGCTGCACGCAGCGGCCGATCGACAGCAGGATGCCGGTCGCTGTCTTGGGGCCGACGGCTTCGACGACATCGTCGAACAGCTTGCCGCAATCCTGGCCGCGGCGATAAATCGCGGCGATAGCGAATTTCTGGATCTTGCGCTCGTCCGGCGACAGCGCCTCGGCCTCGTCGGCCTTGAGCGCGTTCACAGCGGCGATCCAGTCTCGGCCGTAGCCGAGCTTGTCGGCGAGGTTCTCGTGCTGATTGCGCTCGTAGGTGTTGTCCATCACGCCGGCGACCGTGAGCGCGATGAGCTCGACGACCTTCATCGGCATCTCGTCCTTCAGGTCTTCGGTGATGTTGCAGAACGACAGCATGGATTTGGGCACGTTGGCGCCGATCTGCCAGATCTCGCCGCAATAGCCGAGGCGCTCGACTTTCGGCCGCAGCGACTCTTTTAAGCCCGGCTCGAAGTCTTCGAACGGAATGCGCGGAATCTTCGCGCCGCCCTTCTTCGTCTGATTGGTCGCCTTGTCGCTCATCGCCGCCTCCCTGCGGGTTGAGGGACGCCTTACGGCGTCTCGATCACGATGTCGTCGCCGTCGATGCGCAGCGGATAGGTCTTGAGATCGACGAACACCGGCGCGCCCTGCGCCTTGCCGGTGGCCAGCTCGAAGCGCCCCGCGTGCAGCGGGCATTCGACGCAGCCGTCCTCGACATAGCCGTCGATCAGCGACACCCAGGCGTGGGTGCAGATCGCATCGGTCGCGTAAAATTTGCCTTCGTTATTCCACACGGCGATTTCGAGATCGCCGATCTTGAACTGCTTGCCGGACTCCGCCTCGATCTCGCCGACCTTCGCCACGCGGTGCTCTTGGGCCATAAAACCTTCTCTCCTGCGGCGCCCGCGCAGGGCTGCCGTCATCGTCATGCGGCTCCGCTGAGCCGCGTCCGCGACGCCAAAACGCCGCGTCAGGACAGGGCGCGGAGTTCCAGTGTCTCTACTTTGATTGATATCTAATGATTAGATACCTTTGCATTTAGACCCACAACCGTCAAGGGCGGGAACGGCCCGGCGAGCAGCGGGGGCTATCGGCAAGGGGCGCATCCTAAACGGTCGCCCACAGCCGGGCAACGGCGATTCCCCGCAATAAGCTCAACAAAACGGGGCGAAAAGGGCCTTGCCCCCGCCCAAAGAAAAAGGCCGGGCCCGCATGGCGGACCCGGCCCCGACGCCAAAATCGGGCGATCAGCCCTTCTTGCGGCTCGCCGTGGTCATGTTGATTTCGGCATAGCCCGGATCGATACGAACATCGATGACATAGGGCTTGCCGGCCTGGACCGCCTTCACGCCGCGCGCGAGCGCCGCCGGCAGATCCTTCAGCTCCCAGATCGGGCCTTCCGAATCGATGCCTTGGGCGCGGGCAATCCCGGCCAGATCGACCGCCGGGTCGTCCAGGCGCTGGCCGATCCATTTGTTCTCGACCGGACGCCCGCGCACGATGGCCATGCGCTCCTGGTGGGTCTCGTCGTTGTAGTAGGAACGGTTGTTGGCGACGACCATCAGCAGCGGAATCTTGAAGCGCGCCGCGGTCCACAGGGCGTTGCTGCCCATCATGAAGTCGCCATCGCCGACGATGGCGACCGGGATGCGGCCGGAACCCATCAAGGCGAGTGCGATGCCAATGGCGATGCCGGGGCCGGAGCCGACACCGCCGCCGCCGTCATGGCCGTAATAGTCCATCGGGCCGGTGAACTTGCTGGCGAAGCCCGGCCAGCCGAGCGACACGCGGGCGTAGGACACCGGCTTGCCGGCGAGCGCCTCGGTGACGCAGCCGGCCATCTCGCGCAGGCTCATGCCGTCCTTGGCGCCCTTCTTGGGCGGCGCGGGCGGCTTGGGCAGCTTGACCTTCATCTTCGGCGTCTTGTGGCGGGCGCCCTTGGTCTTCTTGTCGATGGCCGCGAGCAGCGGGCCGGTGACGGCGTCGGGCGGCGACAGCATGAACAGGTCGGCGGCCGGCAGGGCCTGGTAGTCCATGCTCCAGCCGCGGTGAATATACATGTCCACCGAGCAGTTGATGACCTTCGCCTTGACGTTGGGCGAGCCCGTGCATTGCGTGAGGAAGCCGGCGAGATCGAGCCAATCGTAGGCCAGGATGACGTCGGCGGCCTCGATCACGGCCTTGGTCGCGTCGGCCGGACGGAAGCGGCCCTCGACGACATGCAGCGGATGCTCAGTCGGGAAGGCCGAGGAGTTGTGCATGTCAGTGAGCACGACAGCGCCGATGGCTTCCGCCAGCTCGACGCGCTTGTCCCAATCTTCCTGGCTGCGCGAGACGCGGCCGCAGAGGAACACCGGTTTCTTTGCCTTGACCAGCAGATCGGCGGCGATGGCGACGCTGTCGGCCGGCGGGGCCGGCGGCGGGGCCGGCTCGTAACGCGACATGTCGGGGAATTCGACCTCGCCCGTCAGCTTGCCTTCCTGCAGGCCGGCATCGAGGTTGATGTAGGTCGGGCCGTTCGGCGCGGTCATGGTGATCTGGCGCGCGCGCGCGATGGCTTCGATGGTGGCCGGCACGGAGGCCGGCTGGTCGTCCCACTTGGTGAAATCGCGGATCAGCGCGCCCTGATCGCGCGCGGTGTGAATCCAGTCGATCCACGGACGGCGCTGGTCGGCATCGACCGGGCCGGTTGCGCCGAAGATGATCATCGGCACACGGTCGCACCAGGCGTTGAAGATCGCCATGCTGGCATGCATCAGGCCGACATTGCTGTGGACGCTGACGAACATCGGCTTCTCGGTGACCTTGGCATAGCCGTGGGCGATGGCGACCGAGTGTTCCTCATGCATGCAGATGACCATCTGCGGATTGGTGTTGCCGAGGTAATTGACGATCGAGTCGTGGAAGCCGCGATAGCTCGCGCCCGGCACCAGGCTCATGTACTTGAGATCGAGACGCTGCGCGAATTCGGCGATGGCGTCGGAATTCCAGCCCATCCGGCGATTGCCGCCGAGATTCGCCGGACGGTCGGCGTGCGCCAGCTTGCCGGCGGCAGATTTCTTGTTGCGGGTCGCCATAGGTCTAGTCCCTCCGACTGTGAGTCCCTGATACGAAAGAGCCGGTTATACCGGTCGGTTATGCCCCTGATAATAGGGTTTAAACGTACGCGATTGTCCACCGCATCGGCACAAGCGGCACCCAGCCTGTCATGATCGACCGCACTTGCGGCTAGGTTCAGGCCTTCGCGAGATCCATCATCTTGACTGTTTCATTGGCCAGATCGGCCTCCGGCAGCGATTTCCCGGCCTGCACGATCTGCTTCGCGAAACGCGCTTCGCGGCCCATGTTGAAGAGATTGATCGCGACCACCTTGCCGGCGTGCAAATAGAACAGCAGGAACTTGCCAGAATCGGGATTGCCGCGCGTCACCACCTTGTCCCAGCCCGCCGGAACGCCGACGATCTGCAGGTTCACGTCATACTGGTCCGACCAGAACCAGGGCGTGTCCACGAAGGGTTTGGGCGCGTCGCCCTTCAATTCGGCGACCATGTTTGCCGCAACCGCCATGCCGCCATTCTGCGCGTTGGCCCAGGTTTCGAGGCGCGCCTGAATGCCGTGCACGTGGACCGGGATATTGGCGACGTCGCCGGCGGCATAGACGTCGGCCGCGCTGGTATGGCCAAACTCGTCGACCGTGATGCCGTTGCTGGCGGCGATGCCCGCGTCGGTCGCCAGTTCGACGTTCGGAATGATGCCGATGCCGACCACGACGATGTCCGCCGGCAGCACCGTGCCGTCGCCGAGGCGTACGCCGGTGACCTTGCTGTCCCCCTCGATGCCGTCGATCACCGCCTGGGTGATGACATTCGCGCCGTTCTTGCGATGCAGCGCGACATACCAGTCGCCGACCCATTTGTCGCAGACGCGGCCGAGCAAAGTCGGCTGCATCTCGAGAATCGTCACCTCGCAGCCGAGCTTCTTGGCGCTCGCCGCCGTCTCCAGGCCGATGAAGCCGCCGCCGATCACCACCACCTTGGCGCCGGCCACCAGTTTCGGCTTCAGCGACAGGCTGTCGTCGATGGTGCGGATGTAATGCACACCGTCGAGCTCGGCGCCTTTGGTCGGCAGATGGCGCACACGCCCGCCGGTGACGATCAGCAGTTTCTTGTAAATCAGCTCGCCGCCGTGCTTGCCCGACAACGTCAGCTTATGGCCGGCGACGTCGAGCTTATCGGCGCGTGTGCCGGTCCACAGATCGATCTTGAACTCGGCATATTGCTCGAGCGGGCCGAGATAAGTCTTCTCGATCGGGGTCGCGCCGGTCAGCACGTCCTTGGATAGCGGCGGGCGCTCGTAAGGCGGCTCGGCCTCGTCGCCGATCAGCACGATGCGTCCCTCGAAAGGGGCGTGGCGCGCGGCCTGCGCCGCGCGGCCGCCCGCCTGTCCCGCACCAACAATGACGATATCCGCTTGTTCAGCCACGTTCAGTCCCCATGCACTCAAAGTCAAAATGGTTGCGAGTGGTTAGCATGCCGGACGCGATCCCGCCATGGCTCTCGCTTCATCCGGCACGCGCCGATTATCCTGGTGCGCGCGGCATATCCCTGACCGGTTTGGGGGTATATCGGCCGTAAGGCTTGACCGCCGCCATATGGCGGGAGTACCCCGTTTCTCCCCCCCTGCGCCGCCCGGCGCATTTTTGACAGCATCGCGCCCATGTCCCTCACAATCTCCGGCACCGAAATCGGCACCATCGCCATCCTGGTCTGCTTCGGCGCCTTGCTCGCCGGCGGACTGGTCAAGGGCATGATCGGCGTCGGCCTGCCCATGCTGGCCCTGCCGCTGCTCTCGACCGCCGTGTCGCTGCGCGACACCATCGCCATCCTTTACGTCTCGGTGCTCGTCACCAACATCTGGCAGGCTTTCCGCGGCGGCTATTTCGTCCAGGCCTTCAAGCGCTTCTGGCCGATGATGCTGGCGGTGATCGTCGGCGCCTGGTTCGGCAGCAAGACGCTGGTCGCCATCGACCCCGTGTGGCTGACCGGCATCGTCGGCGCCACCGTGGCTTTCTTCTCCTGCGTGAACTTGTTCAATCCCAAGCTCAACGTGCCGGCACGCCACGAAACCTGGATGAGCGTGCTGATCGGCCTGACCGGCGGCTTTTTCGGCGGGCTCACCCTGTTCATCGGCCCGGCGATCATCATGTTCCTGGTCGCGCTGCAGGTAAAAAAGGAAGAGTTCATCGGCACCATCGGGCTGGTCTACCTGCTCGGCGTGGTCCCGACCGGCATCTTCTACGTGATCGACGGCACCTTCCGCGCCGAACACATCATCCCGGCGCTGCTCGCCGCCATCCCGGTCATTCTCGGCATGTTCGTCGGCCAATATATCCGCCAGCATGTGAACGAAGAGGTCTTCCGCAAGGTGCTGCTCATCGCCCTGGTGCTGATCGGTCTCAACATGATCCGCACGGCGGTCTTTTAGGCCATCTTTCCAAAGCCTTTGGGGCTTATCCACAAGGCCCTGCCTAAAAATTAGCCCAGCCACTCCCCCATTGCTGCGGCGCAATATTTGCAGAATCAATTGTTGCGTTTGCAACTAAATCGAGGCAGAGTCCGCTCCTCATCAAGCAGGCCAAGACCTGCCCGCAACCCTTGCAGCATCGTTTCATGGCCGACCCCGCCCGCATCGCCAACAATAACGAAGACGCGCCGATCGACGAATCGGAGCGCACGATTCCGTTCGTGATGCACGAAATCCTCAACCTGGTCGATGGTTCCGTGAAAAAGCGCGCCAAGGCTTACGGCCTGACGCTGGAAGGCGTGCGCGTGCTGTTTCGCCTGTTGCCGCGCGACAGCGCCTCGGTGAAAGATCTGGCGCGGCTGACCGGCGCGGAAATCTCGACGCTGTCTCGTCTTCTCGACCGCATGGGCGACAAAGGCCTGATCCGCCGCCAGCGCGATTCGGAAGACGCCCGCTCGGTGCAGGTGAGCCTCACGCCCAAAGGCCGCAAGCTCGCCCTGCAGAACCGGCCGATTTATTACAAAGATTACGAACGCGTCCTGCTCGCCGGTATGAGCGCGCGGGACTCCCTGCAATTCCGGGATGCGCTGCTGCGCATGCTCAGGAATCTTCGCGACCACGACCTGACCGAACTCGATCCGCCGCAGCGCGCGGCGGCGGGCCGGTAGGCCGACCGCGAGGCCCCGTACGACGACCCGTATAAACGCGTAAAGCCCCCATCAGGGAGAGACTAATGGCTGATGACAATCTGAAACATCAATTCGCCTACCAGGATCTGCGCGGCTGGATTGCCGAAGCGGACAAGCTCGGCGAAATGAAATACATCAACGGTCTGAACTGGGAACGTGAGATCGGCATGGTGACGGAGATGCTCCATCACACCGATCCGGCGCCCTGCGGCCTGTTCGACGAAGTGCCCGGCATTAAGAAGGGCTTCCGCGTTCTGACGAACTTCTTCGGCGCCCAGCGCGCGAACATGACGCTCGGCTTTCCGACCGGCTTGAACCGTTTGGATCTGAGCGAGGCCTTCCTGAAGGTCTACCGCAATCCGGAAAACAAGCCGATCCCGCACAAGATCGTCGAGACCGGCCCGATTTTCGAAAACATCCTGACCGGCGACGACGTCGACCTGAACATCTTCCCGACGCCGAAGTGGCACGAGGAAGACGGCGGGCGCTATCTCGGCACCGGCTCGTACAACGTGACGATGGATCCCGATGAGAAGTGGGTCAACTGCGGCACCTACCGCTGCATGATCCAGACGAAGAACAAGATCGGCTTCTACATTTCGCCGGGCAAGCATGGCCGCATTCACCGCGATAAGTACGCGGAACGTGGCGAGAAGATGCCCGCCCTGATCGTCGTCGGCGGTAGCCCGATGATGTTCCTGCTCTCGTCGCAGGAAGTGCCCTACGGCATCAGCGAGTACGACATCCTCGGCGGCCTCTACAAGAAGCCGATCGAATGCGTGAAGGGCAAGATCACCGGTCTGCCGTTCCCCAAGGATGCCGAAATCGTCCTCGAAGGCTGGATCGATCCGAACGAGTTGATGGACGAAGGCCCGTTCGGCGAATGGACCGGCTACTACGCCTCCGACATGCGTCCGGAGCCGGTGCTGCACGTCGAAGCGATCTATCATCGCAACGACCCGATCATCCTCGGCTGCCCTCCGCAGCGTCCGCCGGATGAGTTGGCCCGTTACCGCGCCGTCGCCCGCTCGGCTCTGCTCAAGCAGTCGATCCAGGCCGCCGGCGTGCCGGACGTCACCAACGTCTGGGCGCATGAAGTCGGTACCGCGCGTATGCTCGTCGCCGTCTCGATCAAGCAGCGCTACCCGGGCCATGCCCGTCAGGTTGGCCATATCGCCTGTCAGTGCCACGTCGGCGCTTACGCGGGCAAGTACGTCTTCGTCGTCGACGACGACATCGACGTGTCGAACCTCGAGCAGCTGATGTGGGCGGTCGTCACCCGGTCCGATCCGGCGACCTCGATCGATATCGTGCACAACGCCTGGTCCACGCCGCTCGATCCGCGCATCACGCCGGAACAGCGCGAGCGTGGCGACTTCACGAACAGCCGCGCCATCATCGACGCGTGCCGTCCGTTCCACTGGCGCGACCAGTTCCCGAAGGTCAACATGCCGTCGGAAGGTCAGGCCAAGGAAGCCCGCCAGAAGTTCGGCCATCTGCTCGAAGGCTGGGGCAAGAGCGTCTAAACCTCCGTCCATACGCCGACCGGAAGCGGCCCCCGAAACGGGGCCGCTTCTTTTTTGGCTACAGCGCCAGCAAGCCGCGGACCACGACATAGAGCCCGACGGCGACGACGAGGACGGCGAACAGCCTTTGCAGGAGACGGCGCGAGCCCGCCAAGCGGCCGGCGAGGCGGCTCCCGCCGTAGCCGCCGAGGGCGGCGCCGGCAACGAACAGTCCCGCGACGGGCCAATCGACGAGACCGGCATAGGCATAGCTGGCCGCCGTGGTCAGGCCGAAGGCCGTCACCGAGACAAGCGATGAGCCGATAGCGTTGAGCATCGGCATCGCCGTCGCGCCGATCAAGCCGGGAACGACGAGAAAACCGCCGCCGATACCGAAAAAGCCCGAAAAGCCGCCGACGGCGAAACCGGTACCAAAGAGCCCGGGCAGTAGGCGCGCGGCATTGGCGCGTGACAAATGCACGTCGGCCGCATCGCCGTCGCGACGCGGCAAGAACATCAGAACGCCGACGACCAACATGAGCGCGCCGAACAAGGCCAAGAGCTTCTGGCCATCGAAGGACTGGCCGAGGCGCGCGCCGAAAGCCGCGCCGATCACGCCTGCGGCGCTAAACGCTGCCGCACAAGGCCAGCGCACCGTCGCGGCGCGCGCGTGGTAAATCAGGTTGAGCGCCGCGGCCGCGGCAACCGCCACCGCGCTCGTTCCGATCGCGATGTGGGGCGAGGCGATCCCGACGACGTAAATCAACAGCGGCACGGCGAGGATCGAGCCGCCGCCGCCGATCAGTCCGAGCACGAACCCAACCACACCGCCGGACAGAACGGCCGATCCATCCTGCCATAGCGTCAGCGCGGACACCGGACGCGCCTAGGAGCGCGCCACGGCGCGCCGGTTCCACGGCAAGCGCATGAGCAACTTGGCCATGCCGCAAAATCCGCTGACGCCGGCGAACAGCAATCCCGCGCCGACGAAGAGCGGCACCGCGAAGAACGCCGGCGCGACGAAGAACCCGAGCAGGCTGCCGCCCAAGATCAATGCGCCGGCGGCGATTTGAACTTGGCGCTGGAGATCGATCGGCTGGCCGCGGTCCACCACGACGGGCAGACCGGCGCGCTTCCAAGCGTCAAGCCCCCCTTCAAGCACATAGCCCTGACCTTTGATCGCCGCGGCCAGGCGAGCCGCATGGGCGGCGGTGCGCGCGCCGCTGCGGCAGTGGAAGATCACCGCTTGGCCTTCGTCGCATGCCGGCGCCTTCCGATCGAGTGCGCTGGCCGCATGATGATGCGCCTGCGAGATCCGTTCTCGGGCATGTTCGTCCGCTTCGCGGATATCGATTAATTTGGCGCCACCCCGCAACAGTTCTGCGGCGCGTTGCGGCGTGATGCTTTGCAACTGGCTCATGCGAGCACTCCTTGGATCGTTAGGAACAGTAAATGTCTTTCAGCAGCGCCAGCAGTCGCGCGACGCGCGGATCGGCGATGCGGTAGTAGATCGTCTGCGCCTCGCGGCGCGTCGTGACCAACTCGTCGTCGCGCAAGCGCGCCAAATGCTGCGACAAAGCCGACGGGCTCAGCCCCACGCTATCGGCCAAGGCGCCGACCGCGGCTTCGCCCTCGGCCGCCAGTTGGCAGAGCACGAGCAAGCGCCGCTCATTGGCGAGCAGCCGCAGCATCTGCGCCGCCTCGGCGGCTTTGGCTTCCAATTGCGCGAAACCGCGCGCATCGGCGGGGATTGTCTTGGCCATGGCTGCGCTTCTCATATTTTAGTTGATACTAATTTAGTAAATACTAATATAAAGGTCAAGACATGATCTTCATCCTTCGAGGAGGCGGCTATGACGTCTGACGGCTGGCCATCCATTCGCGGCTTTTTCGACGAGACGACCAATAGCGTCAGCTATCTGGTCTGGGATCCCGCGACAGGCGACGCCGCGATCATCGATCCCCTGCTCGCGTTCGATCCGGCAACCGGCAAAGCCTCGACCGCGCCCGCGGCGGCGTTACTCGAGGCGGCGGCGGCGCTCGGCCTGCACATCGCCTGGCTGCTCGAAACCCACGTCCATGCCGACCACCTGTCGGCCGCGGCCTATCTCAAGGCCAAAACAGGCGCGCCGATCGCCATCGGCGAACATGTCGGCGAGGTGCAACGCATCTTCCGCCCGATCTTCGATGCAACCGATGTCTCCGGCGACGGCGCGGAATTCGACCGCCTGTTGCGCGACGGCGAACGGCTGCCGCTCGGCCAAGGCGAGATCGAAGTTCTCTACACCCCGGGACATACGCCGGCCTGCGTCAGCTACCGCATCGGCGATGCCGTCTTCGTCGGCGACACCCTGTTCATGCCCGATTACGGCACCGCGCGCGCGGATTTCCCCGGCGGCGACGCGCGCCAGCTCTACCGCTCGATCCGGCGCCTGCTCGACTTGCCGCCCGCCACCCGGCTATTCATGTGCCACGATTACAAGGCTCCCGGACGCGACAATTACGCCTGGGAGACGACAGTCGCCGCCGAGCGCGACGGCAACGTGCAGGCGCGCGAAGGGATCGCCGAGGACCGTTTCGTCGCCCAACGTCAGGCGCGCGATGCCGCACTGAGCGCGCCGCGACTGCTGCTGCCCTCCATCCAGGTGAATATGCGCGCAGGGAGTTTCCCCCCCGCCGAAGCGAATGGACGATGCTATCTGCGAATTCCCGTCACTCTGGACGGCTCGACGACAATCAGCTGACGGTCAGATTCGGGAACTGGCAGCCCGAAAAGACGTTTAACTACATCTTGGAATCGCCATTTTCCGGTGCCATATGAAGTCGATGAGCAAACGCAGCACCCATTTTTCCGCTAGGCTTACCGGCGCAGTGCTGGCCATCGCCATCGCCGCGATCCCGATGGCCGGCTTCGCGCAGACGGCGCAGGAACAGCGTCAGGACCAGCTCAACCGCGACCTCGATCAGCGTCGTCTGCAGCGCAGCCTGGATGCGCGCGAACAGCAAATGCAAAATCAGAGCGAGCAGCGGCTGCAACAGCAGCAACGCCAGATCGAGCAGCGCAATCAAATGCGCAACGACCGCGACTCACGCCGCGCGCGCGACGCCAACGAGGCGGAGCGCCGCCGGCCCTAATTCTAGCCCCTTGAAAAGCCATCAGCTTTCCAGCTTCCATGAAAGCGTGACAAATTATTATCGCCGCATGGCTAGTATGGCGCCCCCTTCATATCCCGCCCCGCCATGTCATTGCCCCCGCCCGATTATCTCCCGGCTCCAGCGCCCGCGAACGAGACCGCCCGTCTCGCCGCCCTGCGCCGTGCCGATATTCTCGATACGCCGCCCGAAGCCGCCTTCGACCGGCTGACCCGCATCGCCAGTCAATTGACCGGCACACCCATCGCCCTCGTCTCGCTGATCGATGGCGAGCGGCAATGGTTCAAGGCCAAGGCGGGCCTCGATGCCAGCGAGACGCCACGAGATTGGGCATTTTGCGCTCACGCCATCTTGAAGCCCAATGAAGTGCTGATCGTGCCCGATACCGCCGCGGACGCGCGCTTTCGCGGCAATCCCCTGGTGACAGGCGCGCCCAACATCCGCTTCTACGCCGGCGCACCAATCATCACCCATGACGGCCACGCGCTCGGCACCGTCTGTGCCATCGACAGCAAGCCGCGCAGCGACATCGGCCAACGGGAAGCCGCGATCCTGATAGAGCTTGCCCATGTCGCCGCCGACGAAATCGAATTGCGCCGGCTCGCCCGCCAACTCGACGAGGAGATTCGCCAGCGCCAGGGCGCCGAGGCGCGCCGAAGAGATGCCGAACAGGCCCGCGCTCGCGCCGAAGCGGAAGCCATTCGCCAGCGCGCCAGCCATTCGCTCATGCGGCTCACCGGGGGGATCGCCCATGAATTCAACAATCTCTTCACTGGGCTGATTTTGCTCGCAGAAAACCTGCAGGTCGGCGCCGATGCCGCTTTGCAAAGGCCGTTGGCGCTGATGCTCGACGCCTTTCAGCGCGGGAGCCGGCTGACCAACGGCATGCTGTCCTATTCCGGCAAGCAATATCTCGATCCCGGCGAACTCGCGGTCGGGCCGATCCTGCATAACGTCGCCACCATGATCCCGGCCTTGCACGGCAAATCCGCCAAGGTCACGGTGGACGTCGCAGCCGACTGCGGCATGATCGAAGCGGATGGCCGACAATTGCTCGCCGCGCTCGCCGAACTGGCCGCCAATGCGGTCGAGGCCGCCGCGCCAGGCGGCGCGGACATCCGCCTCTCCGCCGCCAATGTGACCTTGACCGATGGCGCGGCACAGGCCCTCGGCGCTGACGCGAGACCTGGCGCGTTCCTGCGCATCGGCGTCGCCGACAACGGGCGCGGCATGAGCCTCAAGGTGCGCGCGCAAGCCTGCGAGCCGTTCTTCACCACCAAGCCGGTCGGCGGAGGCCCCGGCCTCGGGCTGTCCATGGCGCAAGGTTTTGCCCGTCAGTCCGGCGGATTCCTTCTCATCGATTCCGCGCCGGAGGCCGGCACCGTCGTCACGCTTTATCTGCCGCAGAGCTGACCGACGGCATCCCGCGCCTTACCCCCGATTCCAATTATCGCCGCCTTCGCCTATGATGCGTCAGCCATCGACAAAGGACGGATGCCATGGAACGGGTCAGCATTTCCCTCGACGACGATCTTCTCGTGAAGTTCGACGCTTACATGAACCGCAAGGGATACGGCAACCGCTCGGAGGCGATCCGCGACCTGCTGCGCGAACGCTTGGAACGCGATCAGGAGAAGCAAGGCGGCGCCGTGCACTCGGTCGGCTGCCTATCCTATGTCTACAATCATCATCAGCGCGAACTGGCCAGGCGCCTGACCGAATCGCAGCACGATCACCACTCCTACGTGCTCTCGACGCTGCATGTGCATCTCGATCACGAAAATTGCCTGGAGGTCGTCGTGCTCAATGGAGAAACGGCGAATCTGCGGAGCTTCGCCGAGACGACTATTGCCGAAACCGGCGTCCGCCACGGCAAGCTGCATTTGATCGGCACGGAAATGGTGCAAAGCCAGCATAAGCATGGCCACAGCAAAACCGGCCACAGCCACGCCAAGCCGCTGACCTAATCCGCGCGGTGGACAATCCGGGCGTGAGCGGCCCGCCCTGCGGCTAGAAGCTGACCAACCAAGCCGTCAACAGGCCGTGTGGTCCAGGCATTTGCTGCCGATGAAGAAGCTCGAAAGCACATTCTCCAACTCCGCATTGCCGGCTTCGCGATAGGCCTTCTGCAAAGCCGCCAGCATCTCTTTCTGCGGCGAGAGTTCGACGTCTGCAAATTCCTTCCGGCTCATGAATGCCATCGGCCAATCGGGGAAAAGCCGCCGATCCGTCTCGATCGCATATAGCTCCGTGACGTAGCGGTGCCGCGGATCTCGCTCGATCTTGCGGTAAACCGCTTCGACGACCTCCGCCTCGCCTTCCAGAATTTGCATGAAGGTGCCGTCCTCATGAAGCAGGATGCCGGTCACACCCGAGAGCATATTGTGCAAGCGACATTGTTCGATAAGGCAGGTGACGTCCCATGCCGTGGTCAACAGAGACGCGCTGAAATAGCCCATGCGAAGCATACGAAATTCCTTGTGATGACGGCTTAGGCGGCCTTGACGCCGTCGATATAGTCGCCGACCTCGCGGCGCAAATCGGATGAATGACGGGTTCACAGGCTCCCGCAAATCAGTATCGAGACCATGTCCTTTGCCTCGGCGGGCGTCTGCTAAGCCTTTGTTCTGCCGCTCATCATTTCGGCTGTACCTATGTCCTTGGATAACCGTCGAAAGGATGGGTTTGCGAACGGTTCGCGGCGAAATTCCCCGTCGGCCAGCGATGCCATGCCCAACCGGCAGGCCGTAACCTTTCCGGCCTGCCCGCGAAAGACAGGACAGCGCCGGCATTCGGCGTCGCGTACCGGCCCTAGCCTGAACGGGCTTGTGAGTTGCGCTGGCGGATTCAGACTTTATGTTGAGGGCCATGACTGCCGAACCGACGACCGCCGAACCGACCGCCGAGCGCAGCGCGCCGCATTCCGACCGCGGCGTCTTGCTGCTCAAGGGACTCGTCCTGCTGCTGGTCATGCTCCCGGGCCTGATTATGGCGGCCGATTTCGCACGCGACATGCTGGGCGCGAAACCGATCACGGAAATCATCCATCGCAGCGGCGACTGGGCGATACGTCTGCTATTCGTCAGCCTGCTGATCACGCCGCTGCGCCAAGTGCTGAAAGCCCACAAGCTGATCTCTGTGCGCCGCATCATCGGCGTCGCCTCTTTCTGCTATATCGCCATCCATCTGGTGGGCTATATGGCCGACGAAATGTTCGACCTCGCCAAGGTCGCCTCGGAGATTCTGCTGCGCTATTACCTGACGATTGGCTTCGTCGGCCTGATCGGCCTCGCTCTGCTCGCCGCCACCTCGACCGACGCCATGGTGCGCCGGCTCGGCGGCAAGCGCTGGAAGCGGCTGCATCGCCTCGCCTATCCGATCGGCGCCATCGCCGTGGTGCATTTCTTCATGCAGACGAAGCTGAACGTCTCGGAGCCGACCGTGATGGCAGGCCTGTTCACCTGGCTGATGCTCTATCGCGCATGGGAAGAATTTCTCAGCCGCAAGAGCGTCACGACGCTTTGGGCGCTGATCCTGCTCGCCGTCGCCTCCGCTCTCATCACCGTCGTCGGCGAATGGGCCTATTACGCCGTCTTCACCGGCATCGACGCCAGTTTGGTGCTGCAGGCCAATCTGACGACCATGGCCGGCCCGCGCCCGGCCTGGATCGTGCTGGCGATCAG
>CAMAVH010000022.1 GCA_945861615.1 Rhizobium sp. Q54
GCCGCGCCGCGCCCGGCGAATGCCACGGCGGCCATCGTGCTGGCCGACGGCACGGTGATCTGGGGCCAGGGCATCGGCGCCACCGGCACCCGCGTCGGCGAGGTCTGCTTCAACACCTCGATGACCGGCTATCAGGAGATCCTCACCGATCCGTCCTATGCCGGCCAGATCATCACCTTCACCTTCCCGCATATCGGCAATGTCGGCGCCAATCTCGAAGACATCGAGACGACGACGCCGGCCGCGCGCGGCCTGGTCATCAAGGCCGCGATCACCGAGCCGGCCAACTGGCGCGCCGCCCAGCATCTGGATGCCTGGCTCAAGTCCTACGACATGGTCGGCATCGCCGGCGTCGATACGCGCCGCCTCACCCGGCTGATCCGCGATCATGGCGCGCCCACCGGCGTCATCGTTCATCAGCCGAACGCGCCGAAGAACCCGAAGCTGATCGACATTCCGGCGCTGATCGAACAGGCGAAAGCCTGGCCAGGCCTCGAAGGCATGGACCTCGCCAAGGAGGTCTCCTGCCGCCAGACCTACAGCTGGGACGAAGCTGCCTGGACGTTGGGTGCGGGCTACGCCACGCAGAGCAAGCCCAAGCATCATGTCGTCGCCGTCGATTACGGCGCCAAGCGCAATATCCTGCGCTGCCTCGCCGCCGCTGGCTGCAAGGTCACCGTGGTGCCGGCGACCGCCAGCGCCGAGGACATTCTCCGCCACAAGCCGGACGGCGTGTTCCTGTCGAACGGCCCCGGCGATCCGGCGGCGACCGGCGTCTATGCCGTGCCGGTCATTCAGAAAATTCTCGAGAGCGGCAAGCCGCTGTTCGGCATCTGCCTCGGCCATCAGATGCTCGGCCTGGCGCTCGGCGCGAAAACCAAGAAGCTGGCGCTCGGCCATCGCGGCGCCAACCAGCCAGTCAAGGACTTGGAAACCGGCAAGGTGGAGATCACCAGCCAGAACCACGGCTTCGCGGTGATGCCGGACAGCCTGCCCAAGGGCGTCAAGGCGACCCATGTCTCGTTGTTCGACGGCGTGCTCGAAGGCCTGCGCGTCGAAGGCAAGCCGGTGTTCTCGGTGCAGTACCACCCCGAGGCCTCGCCCGGCCCGCAGGACAGCCACTATCTCTTCGAGCGCTTCGTCAAATTGATGGACGCAAAGAAGTAAACCTCGCGTTCGCCGCCTCTACCTATCGCCACACGCTTTTCGCCCTCTGCTTTTCGATTGAAGGCCCATGCCCAAGCGCACTGATCTCAAATCCATCCTCATCATCGGCGCCGGGCCGATCGTCATCGGCCAGGCTTGCGAGTTCGACTATTCGGGCGCGCAGGCCTGCAAGGCGCTGAAGGAGGAAGGCTACCGCGTCATCCTGGTCAACTCGAACCCGGCGACGATCATGACCGACCCCGGTCTGGCCGACGCCACCTACATCGAGCCGATCACGCCTGAGATCGTCGCCCAGATCATCGAGAAGGAGCGCCCCGACGCGCTGCTGCCGACCATGGGCGGCCAGACGGCGCTCAACACCGCCCTCTCGCTCGACAAGATGGGCGTGCTGAAGAAGTTCAAGGTCGAGATGATCGGCGCCAACAAGGCCGCCATCGACATGGCCGAGGACCGCCTGTTGTTCCGCGACGCCATGGACCGCATCGGCCTGGAAAGCCCGAAAAGCTCGATCGCCCATAACATGGACGAAGCCCGCGAAGCCCTGAAGCTGACCGGCCTTCCGGCGATCATCCGCCCGTCCTTCACGCTCGCCGGCACCGGCGGCGGCATCGCCTACAACCGCGACGAATTCGAAGCCATCGTCGCCGGCGGCTTGGATGCCTCGCCGACCAGCGAAGTGCTGGTCGAGGAATCGGTGCTCGGCTGGAAGGAATATGAGATGGAAGTGGTCCGCGACAAGGCGGACAACTGCATCATCATCTGCTCGATCGAGAACATCGATCCGATGGGCATCCACACCGGCGATTCGGTAACGGTCGCCCCGGCGCTGACGCTGACCGACAAAGAATATCAGATCATGCGCAACGCCTCGATCGCGGTGCTGCGCGAGATCGGCGTCGAGACCGGCGGCTCGAACGTGCAGTTCGCCGTCGATCCCAAGACCGGCCGCATGGTCGTCATCGAAATGAACCCGCGCGTCTCGCGCTCGTCGGCGCTCGCCTCGAAGGCCACCGGCTTTCCCATCGCCAAGATCGCCGCCAAGCTCGCCGTCGGCTACACGCTCGACGAGCTGAGCAACGACATCACCGGCGGCGCGACGCCGGCCTCGTTCGAGCCGACCATCGATTACGTCGTCACCAAGATGCCGCGCTTCACCTTCGAGAAGTTCCCCGGCACCAACGCCCTGCTCACCACCTCGATGAAGTCGGTCGGCGAGGCCATGTCGGTCGGCCGCAGCTTCGCCGAGTCCCTGCAGAAGGCGCTGCGCTCGATGGAGACGGGGCTGACCGGCCTCAACGAGGTCGTCATCGACGGCGCGCCCGACAAGGACGCCATCCGCAAGGCGCTCGCCCGCCCGACGCCCGACCGTTTGCTGACCATCGCCCAGGCCTTCCGCTTCGGCATGACGCTGGAAGAGATTCAGGCCGCCTGCTCCTACGATCCCTGGTTCCTGGCGCAGGTCGAGGCCTTGGTGAAGGTCGAGGCCGAGGTGCGCAAGAACGGCTTGCCCAAGGACGCCTTCGCGCTCCATGCGCTCAAGCGCCAGGGCTTCTCCGACGCGCGCCTCGCCGAATTGGCCGGCACCAGCGAGGACAAGGTGGCGGCACGCCGCCTCTCGCTCGGCGTCCATCCGGTCTATAAGCGCATCGACACCTGCGCCGGCGAATTCGAATCGCGCACGCCCTACATGTATTCGACCTACGAGGGCGATGGCCTGGCGCCGGCCGAGAACGAATCCGAGCCCTCGACGCGCAAGAAGGTGATGATCCTCGGCGGCGGCCCCAACCGCATCGGCCAGGGCATCGAGTTCGACTATTGCTGCGTCCATGCCGCCTACGCGTTGAAGGACGTCGGCATCGAATCGATCATGGTCAACTGCAACCCGGAAACCGTGTCGACCGACTACGACACCTCCGACCGCCTTTATTTCGAGCCGCTGACCGCCGAGGACGTGCTGGAGATCGCCCGCCTGGAAATGTCGGCCGGCAAGCTGCTGGGCGTCATCGTCCAGTTCGGCGGCCAGACACCGCTCAAGCTCGCCGCCGCGCTGCAAAAGGCCGGCGTGCCGATCCTGGGCACGACGCAGGACGCCATCGACATCGCCGAGGACCGCGAGCGCTTCCAGCGCCTCTTGAAGCGCCTCAAATTGCGCCAGCCGGTCAACGGCATCGCCCGCTCGATCCCCGACGCGGTGAAGGTCGCCGCCAAGATCGGCTATCCGATCCTGGTGCGCCCGTCCTACGTGCTCGGCGGCCGCGCCATGGAGATCGTCCATGAGCGCGAACAGCTCGACCGCTACATGACGACGGCCGTGAAAGTCTCCGCCGGCAATCCGGTGCTGATCGACAGCTATCTGCAAGACGCCACCGAAGTGGACGTCGACGCGATCTCTGATCGCAAGGACGTCTATGTCGCCGGCATCATGGAGCATATCGAGGAGGCCGGCGTGCATTCCGGCGACTCGGCCTGCTCGCTGCCGCCGCGCTCGCTGTCCAAGGCGATCATCGACGAGATCCGCGCCCAGACCGTGATCCTCGCCAAGGCGCTCAAGGTCAAAGGCCTGATGAACGTGCAGTTCGCGGTCAAGGACGGCGAGGTCTATATCCTCGAGGTCAATCCGCGCGCCTCGCGCACGGTGCCCTTCGTCGCCAAGGCGACCGGCGTTCCCGTCGCCAAGATCGCCGCCCGCGTCATGGCCGGCGAAGCGCTGGCGAGCTTCAAACTGTCCGACAGCGCCTGGAAGCCCAAGCATATCGCGGTGAAGGAAGCCGTGTTCCCCTTCGCGCGCTTCCCCGGCGTCGACATCATCCTCGGGCCGGAAATGAAATCGACCGGCGAGGTCATGGGCATCGACACCGACTTCGGCCGCGCCTGGGCCAAATCGCAGCTCGGCGGCGGCACCAAGGTTCCGACCGAAGGCGCGGTGTTCATTTCGGTGAAGGACCGCGACAAGGCGCCGATCGCCAAGGCCGGGCGCAAGCTGGTCGAGATGGGCTTCACGCTGATCGGCACGCGCGGCACTGCGCGCTATCTCGCCGAGCAGAACGTGCCCTGCGGCATCATCAACAAGGTGCTGGAAGGCCGTCCGCATATCGTCGACGCCATGAAGAACGGCGAAGTGCAGCTCGTCTTCAACACCACCGAGGGCAAGCAGGCGGTGTCGGACAGCTTCGATCTGCGCCGCACCGCGCTGATGAACAAGATTCCCTATTACACCACGGTGGCCGGCGCCCTGGCGGCGGTCGAAGGAATTGCCGCCGTGAAGTCGGGCAGCCTTGAAGTCGCGCCGCTGCAGTCTTACTTCAAGGCGGCGTTCTAGGAACGCCGTAGTCTTGCTTCAAGACGGCCTTTTAACCATCGATACGCGTCCCTGTGCATAAGTCGGGCCTATAAATCAGCTTCCAATTGACAGGGGGGCCGAGGAGTCGGCACCCTTAGGGTTCATCAAAGGCTGGGTTCCGACCCAGTCCTGCGGCCCTCCGTTACATGTAGGGGCCTTCCGCAAAGTTAAGCTGCCCATTCTGCGCGCCCCTCGGCGGCGCGCCGGGGCAGCGAAATTTTGGCGGGTGGGATATTCGCGGTCGTTATGTTTTCGAGCGGTTTCTGAATATGGAAAAGATGCCAATGACGCCGGTCGGCTATGACCGGTTGGTCGCCGAACTGAAGAATTTGAAGGACGTGCAGCGGCCGGCGGTGATTCGCGCCATCGCCGAAGCGCGCGAGCACGGCGATCTGTCGGAAAACGCCGAGTATCACGCCGCCCGCGAGAAGCAGAGTTTCATCGAAGGCCGCGTGCTCGAGCTCGAAGACAAGATCAGCCGCGCCGAGGTGATCGATTCGTCGAAGATGACCGGCAAGACCATCCGCTTCGGCGCGACGGTGACGCTGGCCGACGAGGACACCGACGAGGAATCGACCTACCGCATCGTCGGCGCCGACGAGAGCGACATCGGCGGCGGCTTGCTGTCGGTCGCCGCGCCCTTGGCGCGCGCGCTGATCGGCAAGGAGCCGGGCGACACGGTGGAAGTCACCACGCCGGGCGGCTCGAAGTCCTACGAAGTGATGAAGGTCAGCTACAAGTAAGCGCGATGCGACATCCACGAATCGAAAGGCCCGCCAATTCGGCGGGCCTTTTTATTTAACGACAGTGTAAGTGGCCACACGCACACAATAAATTATTGCGCCATCACCACACGCACCACTGAATAATTGGCTTTATCGATATAAACTTCCGGCACTCCACCAGTTCGCGGGGGGCCTGGAGCTATAAAAGTGACAAGCCAGTAATTACCTCGATTGATAGCAACTGGCTTATATTCCAATGCGAACTGTAGCTGGCTCGGCAGATTTTTTTCGACGTGCTCGCGAGCGACTTTAATCGCAGCTTTATGAGCAGATTCTTCTTTAGAAATTGAAGAACATCCCATCATACAAATCAGCAAAAAACCCACAAAAAATTGTGGGAGGTTTCGTTGCCAATTTTGCCTCATCGAGCGCCTACTCCTCGCTCGCATCCAGATCGACCGGCACGCCGGGCTGGACCTTAGACGAGCGGATCGATTCCAGCGTGGTGACGCGGCTGACATGGGCCGTCGAGGTGATGCGCATGGTCAGCGCGTCGCGATGCTCCTTGTCCTTGGCGACGACCTTGAGGAGGAAATCGCCGCCGCCGCGGATCATGTGGCACTCGCGCACTTCGGCCCAATCGGTCATCGCCGCTTCGAAGCCGGAGAGCACTTCCTGCGCCTGGCTGTCGAGCCCGACCAGGGCGAAGAACATTTCCTTGTAACCCAGCTCGCGCGCCGCGACCTCGGCGTGATAGCCGCGGATATAGCCGGACTTTTCCAGCGCGCGCACGCGGCGCAGGCAGGGCGGCGCCGAAATGCCGGCGCGGCGCGCCAGCTCCACATTGGTCATGCGGCCGTCTTCCTGCAAATCGCGCAGGATCTGGCGGTCGATGCGGTCGAGCTTCACGCGCTGCATGGCGGCACTCCGAGGGCCAAAAAGCGGCCCGGACAGCCGGGCCGAAAGGTAACGAAAAGGCGGGGATCGCCCCGAGGGGCGCACACGCAGTTGGCCCTAAGGCCGCTCATTCTTCAGGCCGGCGGCCGCCGCTTCGCGCCGGGCGCCACCGGTCCTGTCCCCCATATAAGGGCAGACGTAATATTATTTCAATGCGTCTATTTCACCCACAGGATATGGGGTCCGGCGGGGGCTAGTTACCCCTGCGGGTGCTTGCGGCGATGCGGCGGCGTTTCTATCTTAACGTCCCGGCGCACGCCGGCCTTCACAACCCCGTAGCGCCTCTCCCCAACCTGGCTTTTGTGACCATGGGGCGCCCCGCAACCGACGAAGACAGATCATGGCGCAGACCCATCACAGCAAAGTTCTCATCCTCGGTTCCGGTCCCGCCGGTCTGACCGCCGCCATTTACACCGCGCGCGCCAATCTCAAGCCGATCCTCGTCGCCGGCCTGCAGCCGGGCGGCCAGATGACGATCACCCACGAGGTCGAGAACTACCCCGGCTTCGCCGAGGTGATCCAGGGCCCCTGGCTGATGGACCAGATGCAGAAGCAGGCCGAGAGCGTCGGCACGCAATTCATTCACGACACCATCGTGTCGCTCGATCTGAAGAAGCGCCCCTTCACCGCGGTCGGCGACTCGGGCGATATCTACACGGCCGACACGCTGATCGTCTGCACCGGCGCCCAGGCGCGCTGGCTCGGCCTTGAAAGCGAGCAGAAGTTCAAGGGCTTCGGCGTCTCGGCCTGCGCCACCTGCGACGGCTTCTTCGTCCGCGGCAAGACCGTCGCCGTCGTCGGCGGCGGCAATACCGCCGTGGAAGAGGCGATCTATCTGACCAATCACGCCGAGAAAGTGACGCTGATCCATCGCCGCGACAGCTTCCGCGCCGAGAAGATCATGCAGGAGCGCCTGTTCGCCAATCCCAAGATCGCCGTGATCTGGGACAGCGTGGTCGACGAGGTACTCGGCGCCGAGCCGGCCGGCGTCACCGGCGTCAAGCTGCGCAACGTCAAGACCGGCGCGACCAGCAGCTTGGCCGTCGATGGCCTGTTCGTCGCCATCGGCCACACGCCGAACACCGCGCTGTTCAAGGACGTGCTCGACATGGACGAGGAAGGCTATCTGGTGACCAAGCCCGGCAGCACGACGACCAATATCCCCGGCGTCTATGCCGCGGGCGACGTGCAGGACAAGATCTTCCGCCAGGCCGTCACCGCCGCCGGCACCGGCTGCATGGCGGCGATCGAGGTCGAGCGCTTCCTCACCATTCACAATCAGCTGGCGAGCGCGGCGGAATAATTTTTGCCGTGCGGCGAAACGACGGCCTTTCACGCCCCTGGACGCGATAGGGCTTGGGCGTGACTGCGCGCCGCCTTACACTGGCGGCAAGCTTCAACGATAGGGACGCCGCCGGCGCATGGATTGGGACAAGCTTCGCGTCTTTCATGCCGTCGCCGAAGCCGGCAGCTTCACCCATGCCGGCGAATCGCTGAACCTCAGCCAGTCGGCCGTCAGCCGCCAGATCGGCGCGCTCGAAGAAACCCTGAAGGTTCCGCTGTTCCACCGCCATGCGCGCGGCCTGATCCTGACCGAGCAGGGCGAGTTGCTGTTCAAGACGACGCGCGACGTCTTCGCCAAGCTCGCCACCACCCAGGCGTTGCTGACCGAAAGCACCGACCGGCCCAAGGGTCCGCTCAAGATCGCCACCACGGTCGCCTTCGGCTCGATCTGGCTGACGCCGCGCATGAAAGAGTTTCTCGGGCTCTATCCCGATATCGCGGTGACGATCCTGCTCGACGAGGGCGAGGTCGATCTCGCCATGCGCGAAGCCGACGTGGCGATCCGCCTACATCCGCCGCAGCAGCCCGATCTGATCCAGCGCAAGCTGACGACCATGCATCTGCATGTCTATGCCTCGCCCGACTACCTCAAAGACCATCCGATGCCGCAAACGCCGGAGGATCTCGCCAACCATGTGCTGGTGGTCTACGGCGACGACATGCGCCCGCCGATCACCAACATCAATTGGCTGCACGACCTGGTGCGCAGCCGGCATATCAAACCGCCGTCGATCCTCAAGGTGAACAGCATCTACGCGCAGTACCGCGCCGTGGTCACCGGCGTCGGCATCGCCAGCCTGCCCGACTACACGGTGAAGCAATATTCCAGCAATCTGGTGCGCATCCTGCCTGAGCTGGAGGGGCCGAGCTTCGACACCTATTTCGTTTATCCCGAGGAATTGCGCCATTCCAAGCGCATCTCGGTGTTCCGCGACTTCCTCATCCGCAAGATCGCCGAGACGGACTTTTAGCCCGCCTCCTGCAGATCGCCCTTTTTTCGAGCGCTCAGCCAGTTTGCCCAGAGGTCAGGCAATTTCCATCGGCGCCTATAAGTATCTGTGGTGCCTGGAGAATCGGCCTATTGCGAGTGATTCTCGCAATAAAATCATGGCGGTCATAACTCATATATAAGACAAGGGTATTAAGTCCTTGATCTGTGGTCAGGCGTGATCTAAAAAGCACGCATTCGGACGATAGATATGCGTTTTACGCATGGCTGATCTCCGGAAACGGGTCTGGCGAACCTCGCCGGAAAGTTTAGATTTACCTCCATTGAGATGTTGCATTGCGATATTGCACTGCAGCATACTCAGTCCAAGTTTCCGGTCTCGCCGGACGGCCCCGAGATGAAAATCAAAGGATCGAAGCGAGACCACCGAGTTCCGGGTGCAAGGCCCGGAAAAGGGTTCTTCGGAACCCTACGTCTCCCAGACGTGAAGCCTCCCTGTTAAACTTGCCGGACCCTCGGGTCCGGCTTTTTTTTGTCTTTTTGCCGGCGCGCAGCGGTTTTGCTTCCCATATCTCCCCTGCTGCGATGGGCCTATATCATCAGCGGAAATCTGGGCGGCTAGTCCCCCTCCGAAATTCACACGAGGGCCCATGAGCCAGGACGACGCCAGCACCGACCAAGTCGAAGCCCTGCTCGCCACACCGGATCTGGCCGATGCGTTGGAGAGCGAGCGCTTCCGCCATTTCCTCGATCAGATTCCGATCGCCATCGTCATCGCAGAGATCAAGGACGCCGCCGAGGTCGAAGACCGCGAGCGCATCGTCTACGCCAACCCGGAATTCGAAAAGCTCTCCGGGCAAGGCGCCGGCGACATCGTCGGCAAGCCCTGGGGGGCGCTGCAGGGCGAGGACGCCAAAACCGAAGCGCGCACGCTCGGCGCCGCCGTCGTCGGCGCGGCCGATTATGTCGGCACCTTTAAAATGCCGCGCGCCGAGGAATTCGCCGTGGTCGACGCCTATTCCAACGTCATCGAGAACGACGCCGGCCTGCCCTGCTATCGCCTTGCCGCCCTGGTCGATGCGAGCGTGCGGGGGCAGAGCGATCGCGAAGAGCTCGAGCAGCGCCTGCGCGATAAGGATACGCAGCTGCTGGAAATCCAGCATCGCGTCAAAAACAATCTGCAGATGATCACCGCGCTGATCCGCATCGAGGCGCGCAATGCGCGCGGCCGCATGGACCACGAGCCGTTCGACCGCTTGGCCGGCCGCATCGAATCGATCCAGACGATCTATCGCCTGCTGTCCGAGCTCGGAGAAAAGGACGAGATCGATCTCGGCGTCTATCTTAGCGAGATCGCCTCGTCGGTCATGCGCTCGCACGCGGTCGAGGGCATCCGTCTCGATCTCAAGGTCGATACCTATCCGGTGTCGGTCAACGTCGCCATGCCGACCGGCCTGGTGGTCAACGAATTGCTGACCAACGCCCTCAAACATGCCTTCGTCGGCCGCGACGGCGGCACCATCACCTTGCACAGCCTGTCGGACGGCAACGGCTGTAAGATCGTCGTCGCCGACGACGGCGGCGGCATGCCCGAAGGCACCGAATGGCCGCGCCGCGGCAAGCTGAGCGCGCTGATCGTTCAATCGTTGCGCGAGAACGCCAAGGCGCAACTCAACATCGCCTCCAACCCCGGCCAGGGCATGCGCGTGACGATCACCTTCAAGCGCGAGAATGCCGCGCCAGAATCGGGACTGTCCGACGCGAGGGCCTGAGCCGCCGCTGCGCCACCGATCGCCAGCTTAGATCCCGTTCAGCACCGCGTCCGCCGCCGCTTCACCGCTGTCGAAGGCCGCTTCGACGCGCGGGCCGAGGCACCAATCGCCGCAGGCGGCAATGCGTGCCGCCGCGTCCCACAGGCAAGGCATGTCCGCCGCCTGCTCGACCAGCGCATAGCGCCAGCGATGGGCCGTGAGATAGTCCGGCGCGGCCCGCAGGCCGCTCGCCAGCAAAAAGCGCGGCAGCAGCACGGCACCGATCGCATCGGGCATCGCCTCCAAATGGCCGCGCGACCAGTCGGCCGTCGCCTGCACCACCACCGTCTCCTTGCCGGCCGGCCGGCCGGGTTTGGCCGAATTGCGCGCGATCCAGGCGATCATGCCATCGTCGGGCCGCAGATATTCCTCGCGCCACGGCAGCGGCGCGCCGAAGCCGAGCATCACCGTCCAACAGGGCGCGTAGCGCACGCCCGCCAATTCGCCAAAGGCGATCCCGGCTGATTGGATGATCGGCGGGATTTGCGGCGCCGGCAGCGCCAGAACGACCGCCGCGAAGCCGCCGTTGGCCGGCGTGTCGGCCGGTCCCTCCGCCGTCAGCACCGTCCAGCCCGCGCCGTCGCGGCGCAGGCCCGTCACGGCGCAGCCGGTAACCAGCGTCGCTCCCTCGGCCATGTCGCGCGCCGGCGCGCTCATGCCGGGCAGGCCGACGAAAGCGCCGTCGAACCATTCCGCCGCCTGGCCCGCCGCGCGCCACTCCTCGACCAGCGCGCGAAAGCGCGGCCCACGGGCGGTGACATATTGCGCCCCGTGATCGAATTGCCAATCGCCGGCGCGCCGCGTCGCCATGCGCCCGCCGAGGCCGCGGCTCTTGTCGAACAGCGTGCAGGCATGGCCGGCGGCGCGCGATTTGCGCGCGGCGGCGAGGCCGGCAATGCCGGCGCCGATGATGGCGATTTGCTGCATCATGTCAGGACTCCTGTCCTGCATACGAGCCGTTCGCCGCGCCGGACCATTGATTTGCCGCGCAATCCGACCTAGATCGGTTGGCCGTCGGTGATGCCGCCCGGCCTGCCGGCCGACCGCATCGCCGCGGTGCGCGCCGCTTATATGAAGACGATGACCGACAAGGATTTCGTCGCCAACGCCGACAAGCAGCGGCTTGAGCTGGACCCGCTCGACGGCGAGGAGATGCAGAAAGTCGTCATGCAGCTTTACGCCTTGCCGCCCTCCGCCATCGAACGGGCGCGCGTCGCGATGAATCCGCCGGAGGATGGCAAGAAGTAAGCCCGACAAAGCGGCAAAGGGGCCGGCGTCGTCGTAACGGCGCCGGGCTGCCGATTCACGCGGTCGGCGGAACCCACAAGACAGCGATGGCGTCATCAGACCTGTCGTGCCAAGCGAAAGGAATATTCACATAGAACCACCACAAGAAATGTGAGCGATCTTCACAAAAAAGTCGCTGCCCAGTCACGTCCGCTTCTGATGAATTCGCCGACCAGCACTCTAATGCACAGGCGCGGCTCATGAGTGGAACGAACGTCTATTTTTATGTCACGCGGCGAGTTCGGCCATCGCTCTGGTTAAATCGCCAGTGTCGATAGATCCATTATCTTTGTCGCTTGTCGTCTGCACTTATAATCGCGCCAAGAGCCTTGGCGGCTGTCTCGACGCGATCGCTAAGATACGACCACCCGCAGGGGTCAATTTCGAATTCATTCTCGTCGACAACGGCTCCACCGATCACACGCGCGCCGTTTTCGAGGACTGGCAAGGCTCCTTTCCCTTTCCCGCCCATCGCATCTTCGAAATCGCCAAGGGCGTCGGCAACGGCCTCAATCGCGGGTATCGCAACAGCCACGGCGCGATCGTCGCCTTCACCGACGACGATTGCTATCCCGATCCCGGATTTGCCAGCGCCGTCCTTGCGGCATTCCAGGATCCCGCCGTCGGCGTCGTCACTGGGCGCATCTTGCTGTTCGATCCGGACGACGCGCCGCTGACCATCGAGACCTCTCAGGTCGCGCAAATCTTCCCCGCCGGCAAATATGTGCGGCCGGGGCAATTCACCGGCGCCAATCTTTCCTTTCGGCGCGAGGCGCTCGACGCCATCGGCGGGTTCGATCCGCTGTTCGGGCCCGGCAGCTATATCGGCTCAGGCGCCGATTGCGATGCGGCGAGCCGCGTCTGCCGCGCCGGCTGGGATGGCAAATACGATCCGCGCATCGTCGTGCATCACCATCATGGCCGCAAAGAGGCCGACAGCGCCGCCCTGCACCGCCGCTATGCCATCGGCTCGGGCGGTTATCACATGAAGCTTCTGCTCGAAGGGCGGCAATCGCGCCACTTCATGCGCTATATCGGCGGCTTGCCGAAGAAACTGCTGCGGCACCCGGCCACGCTGTTGTGGGAGGCGATCGGCGCCGCCCGCTTCTTGAAACACCCGCCGCGGTGGACCGTCAGGCCGCGCAAGCGCGCCGTCGAGCGCAGACGGGAGGATGAACCCGCCGAACCGCAAAACGACGCCGAACGCCGCCAAAGAAAAAGGGCCGGCGAATGATCGCGCGGCGGCTTCTGGATCGGTTGGGCGCGGTTAGTTTTTTCCGCTGGTTTCGGGCGGGGCGATCGGCGGCGACGAGTCCTCCGGCGGTTCGGAGGTCGATTGCGGGCCGCCGGTATGTCCGTCGCCTTGCGAGCCGCTTTGCGGATCGCTATAGCGCCCGCCGCTCGGCGGAATGGTCTGCGCCCCGGGCGGGGTAACGCTGGACGACGGCGGGACGACCGGCGGCGGCTCTACGGAACTGCCCGGCGGTCGCGGCTGCGTCGTCGTCGCCTGAGCCCAGGCGAAGCTCGCCGGTAGCAGCAGCGCGCCGGCCGTTGCCCAGGCGATCATCAGTCTATTGAACCGCTGCATGGCGAGCCTCCCTGAAGACGCGTTCAGTCCTCTCTTGAACGGGACAGGACGCCGCGCGTTCCGCAGCGCATAAGAACAGCGCCGTTCCATTGGCCGCCCGACATACTCCCCCCCGGCTCGCCGCCGGCGGGGTCATCACGCATGCGCCGTCGCTGTCTGCCGACTTGTCTATCGTCCGAACAGCAAGGTGATATTGATCCTGTGGTGCTCGTAGCTTGTGTCGAACATCGGCGACGCCGAGTGATGGAACAAGCGGGAGCGAAACAAGACGGCGCGGTTCGCCTTGTAGGGAATTTGCGCCGTCGACTCGCCGTTTTCCTCCAAGAATGCGGCGATCTCGGCTCGATCGGCCGCGTAATCCTGGATTTTCCATGCCTTAGGAGGATCCGCGCGGCACACGCGCAGCCCTCCGCAATTCGGATCGAGATTGGCCTCATCGGGCGTGATCCAGAAATTGATGCTATAGGCCGCATCGTCCGCATGCGCGTCGATCGCCGACTGCGCCTGCAAGCCCTTGAAGGCCCACGCCTGGGTCAAAGGATGCTCAGCCAGAAGCGGCGCGAACCGGGCGCGGATTTCATCGACGATCTGCAGCAGCAGCGGACAGGCCAGCCCCTCCTGGAGATATGACGCGACGAAGCCCTCGATATGGCTGAAGTCGTGCCAGATCGTGCTCTGCAGCAAGTAGCGTCGCAGGCTCGCCAAGGCGCGCGGAGTCAGCAGGTCATCGAACCAGGCGACGCCATCCTGGGCCACGCGTTCGACGATGCTCTCCGCGTCGGATCGCGCCGAGACGGCGCCATCGCCGATTTCCGGGGCGTCGGCCATGAAAATCGCCCGATTGAAATCGCCGCCCAGCAGCCCGAGTTTGCCAGCCGCTAGCGGCGAGGGCGCGTCCGCCAGCGCCTCGGCCACGCTCTCGTAGGCGCGGGCTAGGCTGGGGAAGCGCGGATCGCGCGGACGTTGCGCCGCGAGATAGTGAAACTGCTCGATGTCATGGCGCAGTTTGGCAGGGCTGAGGACGGTCCCTGGCTCGACCGGGACCGGCGCCTCGCTGCCCCGGCGGAGTTCATAGGTCCGGGCCAAGTGATCGAGCGCGCGGTCCCGATCATGTCGCGCCAAGTAAAGAAAGCCGAGGCGACGGTGGGCTTCGTAATGGTCAGGGTCATTCGCCACGACCGCGGCGAGGCTCGCAAGCGCCGCGTCGGCCATGCCCAATTCCTGCAGCGCGCTGGCGCGGCTGAGATGCGCCGGGAACTATCCCGGATGCGACGCGAGCACCGCGTCGAACCAGGCGATCGCCGCGCGGCGATCGCCGCGCGAGACCGCGAGCAGCCCGAAATTGTGCAGGATCGCCGGATGCGTCGGCGCTTCGACGAGCGCCAGGCGATAGGCCGCGTCCGCCTCATCGAGGCGGCCCGCTTCATGGTGCCGAATCGCTTCGGCGATCAGGATGTTGAACGGCTGCTGCGTCACGCGTGAGCACCTCGGCCTGCGGCAGTCTGCAAGCTGTTGTTCTTGACGTGCGCTTAAACTTTGTCGCAATCGGACGAGGGCGCCGTCGGCGCCCCCGTTGTTAAACGCCCTTGGATGCCGCCACCAGCGTGTCGAGCTCCATGTCGTCGTCCTTCACCGCGCCGATCAGCTCCGAGACCTTCTTGATGCCTCGCGCGTCGCACCATTTTTCGAGATCCTCGATGATGGTGACGAGCGCGGTCGGGTTGCGGAACGCGGCATAACCGATGCCCACGGCGCTAGCGCCGGCCAGCATATATTCGACCACGTCCTCGGCGCAGGTGACGCCGCCGATGCCGATGATCGGAATTTTGACGGCCTTGGCGACCTGATAGACCATGCGCAAGACGATGGGCTTCAGCGCCGGCGAGACCAGGCCGCCGAACTTGTTGCCCAGCGCCGGCCGGAAGTTGTCGGTCCGGATCTTGAGCGACAGGAACGTGTTGGCGATGACCAGGCAGTCTGCGCCCGCCTCTTCGGCGGCCATCGCGACCGACACCATGTCGCCGGCGTTGGGCGACAGCTTCACCCAAAGCGGTTTCTTCGTTTTCTCGCGCATCGCCTGGATGCAGTCGCGCGTGTAGCCTTCGTGCATCGCGAAATTCTGGCCCGTCAGATTGCGTGTCGGGCAGGAGATGTTCGCCTCGACCACGGCGACGTCGTCCGACTTGCTCAACTCTTCGGCCAGAGCCGCGAAATCCTCGATGTTGTCCGCCGAGCAGCTGACGACCAGAGGCGGCTTGAAGCGCGCATACTCCGGAACGATATGCTCCATGAAATACTCGATGCCCTTACCCGGCAAGCCGATCGACTGGATGATGCCAGCCTCGGTCTCGGCCATGCGAGGCGTCGGATTTCCCCAGCGGAATTCGCGGCAGATCGTCTTGGCGACAAGCGCGCCCAAGCGATTCAGATCGATAACGTCGTTGTATTCCCAGGAAAACGAGCCGGACGCCGGCGTCACCGGATTCTGGAGCGTGAGGTCTCCAATCCGGACGGAAAGATCTACCATGCCACGGCCTCCTGCATATTGAACACCGGCCCATCGCGACAGACGCGCTTGAGCACCTTCTCGCCATTGACCTCGAACGTGCGCATGCAGACGTAACACGCACCAATTCCGCAGACCATGATCTGCTCCATGGCGACCTGGCCGGGCACATTGTGCTCTCGGCCGAGCCGCTGCATGAGCTTGAGCAGCCGTTCCGATCCGCAGGTGAAGAAAGCGTCCGCCTTCTTTTCCGCGATCAAGCCGGCCAGGATCTTCTCGACGTTGCCGACTTCGCTGCTGTTATCGGTGTCGACGACGGTGACCACCTTCGCGCCGCAGGCTTCGAAGAGGTCGCGCGACATCACGACATCGGGCGAGCGGGCGCTCAGGATGGCGGTGACGCCGACGCCATTGTCCGCAGCCAGCTGCGACAAGGGGGCCAAGGTCGCCAAGCCGACGCCGCGCCCGAGCACGACGATGTTTTTCCACTGCGGATCGAGGGTGAACCCATGTCCGAGAGGCCCCGCGATGTTGAATTCGTCGCCGGCGTTCAGCGTGGCGATGCCCCTCGTGCCGCGGCCCTCGACCTTGTAAAGAAACTCCAGCTGACGCGCGTCCCGATTGATCCGATAGATGCTCATCGGCCGGCGCATCCAAACTTCCGAACTGTCGGGAGACGGACACAGCAAATGGAACATCTGGCCGGCATAGGCGCGGAGCGCGGCCTCGTGGACTTCCACGACGATGAGCTTGTACTCGCCATTGACCGAGTCGTTGGAAACGACCTTGCTGATGAACTCGCCAGCAACCCGGTCGGGATAGTTATCGACCTGGCCGATCTTCAAGGCAGAGTTCGTGTAGTGGTCTGTCTTAGCCTGGGTCATTTCATGAGCCGCGAATGATTTGATTTGCTCTGATGGGAAAGCTGAACACCGTACCAAAAATAGGCCAATGTGTCAATTTTCGTATTCATCTCGTTATTGGTATTTGCCCGAAAAGAACCCTAGCTGACGCTAGGTTTTTATAACGAATTGAATTTAGAGAGATTTTCTAACAGGACGACCCTCACTCCCGGCCAGCGGGCTCTGCGGGGGATCCGGCGGTAGCGAAATCTCGAATCGGCGGCCCTCGATTATAAAAGTCTTGGGCCAAGACAGAACCAGGCGGGCCAGCCTGTGATTTATGGACGCCCGATCAAGCGGCGCCGGTAGATATCGGCGAACAGGCGCCGCCCGAGCCGGTCTTCCGTTCCTTCTCCCAAGAGACAGGATGGACGGCGATGCGTCAACAAAAAGGGCCGGCGAGTGATCGCCGGCCCTTTTGATTCGCGTGAGGCCCGCCTCACATGAAGAGCTTTTCCTTCTCCAGGCCCTTGTAGAGGTCGGCGACGAACTCGCCATAGCCGTTGTAGATCTGCGTCGGTACGCGCTCGTCGGCGCCGAGCAGGCGCTCGGTCGCCTGGCTCCAGCGCGGATGCGCCACCGCCGGATTGACGTTGGCCCAGAAGCCGTATTCGGTCGGGCCGCTCTTTTCCCAAAAAGTCGTCGGCCGCTTGTCCGAGAAGGTCACCTTGACGATGCCCTTGATGCCTTTGAAACCGTATTTCCACGGCGTCACCAGGCGCAGCGGCGCGCCGTTCTGCTTGGGGATCGGCTTGCCGTAGAGACCGGTGGCGATGAAGGCCATCTCGTTGGTGGCCTCTTCCATGGTGAGGCCCTCGACGTAGGGCCAGGGAAACCAGAACTGGCGCAGGCCCGGCGCGTTCTTGGGGTCCTTGAAGGTTTCGAAATGCACGTATTTGGCGCCCGACGTCGGCTTGGCCATCTCGATCATGGCCTTCAGCGGAAAGCCGCTCCACGGCACGGTCATCGCCCAGGCCTCGACGCAGCGCATGCGGGTGACGCGCTCTTCGAGCGGCATCTTGCGCACCAGATCGTCGAAGCCGATGGTGAAGGGCTTTTCGATCATGCCGCCGAAGCTGATCGTCCAGGGGCGGATCTGCAGGTCCTGCGCCGTCGAGGCGATCGTTTTGGTCGTGCCGAATTCGTAATAGTTGTTGTAGCTCGTCGCCTCTTTCTCCGCCGTGATCGCGCGCTCGGGCCGATAGCGCATGTTCTGCGGCACGGGATAGAGGTCGGCGGTCGGATCGGCGACCTTGGCGCTTTGCGCGAAGGCGCCGCGCGGCAGCAAGGCAGCGCCGGCCGCGAGGATCGGCCCGGCGGCGATCGCCGTCACCAGGCTGCGGCGCTGGCGGAACAGGGTCTCGGACGTCGCCGCCGAGTCGGGCAGTTCCCAGCCGCGGGGAATCTTGATGAGCATGGCGCGCCTCTCCCAAACAATGTCTCCGGCCCAGTCTAGGCGATCTGGGCGTGAGCGGTATGGCTTGGTTCGCCGCCGGCGGCGGAAGGTTGCGGTCCAGGCGTCACAGTTTCGTGAAAACAGACGCCTGTCACGAAAACGCCCCGACTCGGGTGAGCCGGGGCGCGTTTCGACGAGAGGAAGCCCCTCTCGGCTGTTTACTTCTCCAGCATGGACCGCAGCATCCAGGCGTTCTTCTCATGGAGCTGCATGCGCTGCGTCAGCAAGTCGGCCGTCGGCTCGTCGCCGACCTTGTCGACCAGCGGGAAGAGCGCCCGCGCCGTGCGCACCACGGCCTCCTGGCCTTCGGCCAGATCCTTGATCATGGCGTTGGCGTTCGGCACCGTCTTGGCTTCCTTGATCACGCTGAGCTTGGAGTAGGCCGCGTAGGAACCCGGCGCGTATTCGCCCAGCGCGCGAATGCGCTCGGCGATCAGGTCGACCGCCAAGGCCAGTTCGGTGTACTGCCCTTCGAACATCAGGTGCAGCGTGTTGAACATCGGCCCGGTGACGTTCCAGTGGTAATTGTGGGTCTTGAGATAGAGCGTGTAGGTGTCCGCGAGCATGTGCGACAGGCCCTCGGCGATTTTCTTGCGGTCTTTGTCGGGGATTCCGATGTTCATGCGAGTCTCCTGTGAAAGAGGGATGAAAGCGCAAAAGGGGGACAGGGCCAATGATCTGGCGCAACTGCGTCGCGGGCGCGCGCGCCGCTGTTCGATTTGATCATCGACTATTGCTAAAGATAGGCTCTAAATCAACCTTCCCAAGCATTTTTTTGAATTATTCTAAAAAACTCTACGGGCCTGAAAAAGGCCGCTCCGGTGCGGGAGCGGCCTTTTGCCGAAATCAGCGCGACTACTCTTCGAGCGGGAAGAACTCGTCCTTGCCGACGCCGCATTCCGGGCATTCCCAGTCCTCGGGAATATCCTCGAAGGCCGTGCCCGGCGCGACGCCGTGCTCGGGATCGCCCTTGGCCGGGTCGTAGATGTAATCGCAGTCGCCGCACATGTACTTTTTCATGACTCTCTCCCTAACAGGCAATCGGCCCCCAAAGGACATGGGGCGGTTGGCGCAACAAGACGCCGAACCGGTCGGCAGGCATCCCGCAGATTTGATGGCGGCGAACCTACACGACTTGGTAAGCGGGCGAAATGACGATTTTGCCAATCATTACAGGCCAAATGCGCATTTCTTCTGTGGGTATTCGCCCTTCGGCAGACCGTGCCCGAGCAGGCCGCGCCGGTGCCGCAAACGATAAAATTTCGGGCCGTGAAGGCCTTAGCCAATGGACAAGGCCCTGCCGCGATCCTTGCCATTTGCCGCATGATTCGAAACGAAATGATTGATAGGGCAAAATATTAGCCTATGATTGTCCATAATAAATAAGCCAATCGCGCCATGCATTTCGTTCGTCGATATGCGTGGCAGGCAGGTATCGCGACAAACGCGCGACCGACAGACGCCGGCCTTCATTGAGCCTACCCACCAGGGAGTGTCGTCACATGGATCGTCTCCGGGCGATGGAAACCTTCACGCGCGTCGTGCGCGCCGGCAGCTTCTCCGCCGCGGCGAGCCAGCTCGGCGTCTCGCGCACGATCGTCAGCAAGCATGTCTCGCAGCTCGAGAACCTGCTCGGCGTTCGCCTGCTCAATCGCACCACCCGGCGCGTCAGCCTGACCGAGAGCGGCACCGCCTATTACGAATTCTGCGCCCGCATCATCAATGACGTCGAAGAGGCGGAGCTCTCCGTCACCAAGCTGCACAAAGAGCCGCGCGGCGCGCTCAAGGTGCTCGCGCCGAAGACCTTCGGCGTGCTGCATGTCACCCCCATCGTCAACGCTTTCTCGAAGCGCTACCCCGACATCCGCATCACGCTGATCCTCAGCGACAATTTCGTCGACCTGATCGACAACGGCTTCGACCTCGCGATCAAGCTCGGCGACCTCGGCGATTCCAGCCTGGTCGCGCGCCGGCTCGGCACCACGCGCCTGGTGCCCTGCGCCTCGCCCGCCTATCTCGCCGAGCACGGCACGCCACAGGTGCCGCAGGAGTTGGAAAAGCACAACTGCATCATTCATGTGAACCAGACGCGCGACGGCATCTGGCGCTTCCGCGGCCCGAACGGCGACACGAGCGTGAAGATCGGCGGCGGCCCGAGCGGCAATAGCGTGCTGTTCCTGCGCCGCGCGGCGGCCGAAGGGCTCGGCATCGCACTCTTGCCGGAAATCGACATTCTCGACGAGTTGGCCGCCGGCCGCCTCGTCACGCTGCTCAACGAATATGCCACCGCGGAATATCCGATCCACGCGGTCTATCCGCACAACCGCCATCTCGCCGCCAAGGTCCGCACCTTCGTCGACAGCCTGGTCGAGGGCTTCAAGGGCGCCAGCTGGGATCCCACCGGCACCGCCACCCAGATGACGCCCGCCGCCACCATCCTCGGCGGCCCGCGCGTCAGCATCCCCGGCCTGACCCGCGCGGCCGAACCGCTGACCAGCAAGACCGGCGGGCGCAAGCGGGCGTCGCGCGCGTAACGCTGCTTTGCGAAATGAACGTTTCGAAATGACAGGCCGGCGGGACAACTCGCCGGCCTTTCGATTCGTTGCTAGACTGCCGGCATAAGGCTCATGAAGGGCCATTACACGGCAGGGGGAGGCCGTTCATCCATGATCCGCACACGACATCACACTTACATCTTCGCGCTGCTCGCGGTTTTCGCCGCGGCCATCGGCGCCGCCCCTGCCGTCGCGCAGGACAAGATGGAGCTGCGCACCGTCACCGACGGCGTTTATATGATGCAGAACGACCGCGGCTCGAGCAACGCGAGCTTCGTCATCACCGATGACGGCGTCGTCGTGCTCGACGCCGACCTGCGCACCGCCGACCAGGTACTCGCGCAAATCCGCAAGATGACCGACAAGAAGGTGAAATATCTCATCACCTCGCACTCGGCCGGCGACCATGCCTCCGGCGCCTGGCGATATCGCGAGGACAAGCCGGTCTTCATCGCCACCAAGACGCAGATGCGCGACCTCTACATGCAAGAGGGCAAGGAGTTCGCCGAGCGTCAGAAGACCGACGAGGTCTATAAGGCGAGCCAACTCACGCGCCCCGACATCGGCTTCGAGGGCAGCATGACGCTGCAATTCGGCGGCCTCACCTTCATCCTCACCGAGGAGGGCGGCGGCCACAGCACCAGCGACGTGACCGTCTTCATCCCGCAAAAGCGCGTCATGCTGATGGGCGATCTGTTGGACACGGAAATCCATCCCGGCCAGGGCGAATCGGCCGGCGTGTTCTATTCCAACGTCAAGGGCTGGACGCGCAGCCTCGACAACATCATCGCGCGCAACCTGCCGGTCGATACCTACGTGCCGGGCCACGGCCCGGCGCATATCGGCCGCGGCGTCGCCGACCTGCAGGAGCAAAAGCGCTATTTCATCGTCATGCGCGACGAAGTGTCGAAGATGATGAAGGCCGGCAAGTCGCTGTCCGAGATCGAGAAGACGATCGAAGTGCCGAAGGAATTCGCGCACTACAAGCGCAAGCCGCGCCTCGTGTCCTTCGTGAAGCTGTTTTATTACCAGACCATCGAACAGGGCTACTGAAGCGAACAAAAAAAGGCCTGAGCGCGGAAGCGTTCAGGCCTTTCTTCATGTTAGATCGTCATTGCCCGGCTTGACCTGGCAATCCATTCATCAACGCAACAGGTTGCCGCATGGACCCTCGGGTCAAGCCCGAGGGTGACGGTTTTTGCGTTACTACTTCAGCGACTCACAGAAACGAACGATGCGGCCGCAGGCGTCCTTGAGCGACTCCATGGACGCCGCGTAGGAAATGCGGAAGTGCGGCGACAGGCCGAAGGCCTCGCCCTGCACCACGGCGATGCCTTCCGCCGCGAGCAGTTCGGTGGCGAAGACCGTGTCGCTCTCGATCACCTTGCCGCCCAGGGTCTTCTTGCCGATGGCGCCGGCGCAGGACGGATAGACGTAGAAGGCGCCTTCCGGCGTCGGGCATTGCAGGCCCTTGGCCTGGTTCAGGATCTGCACGACGACGTCGCGGCGCTCCTTGAACGATTCGCGCCAGTCCTTGAGGAATTCCTGCGGACCGTTGAGCGCGACGACCGAGGCCGCCTGGCTGATCGACGAGGGGTTCGACGTGCTCTGCGACTGGATGGTGCCCATCGCCTTGATCAGGTCGGCCGGGCCGCCGGCATAGCCGATGCGCCAACCGGTCATCGAATAGGCCTTGGACACGCCGTTCATCGTCAAGGTGCGGTCGTAGAGCTTGGGCTCGACCTGGGCGATGGTGGCGAACTCGAAGCCGTCATAGACGAGATGCTCGTAGATGTCGTCCGACAGCACGAAGACCTGCGGATGGCGCAGCAGCACGTCGGCCAGCGCCTTCAGCTCGGCCTTGGTATAAGCGGCGCCGGTCGGGTTGGACGGCGAATTGAGGATCAGCCATTTGGTCTTCGGCGTGATCGCCGCTTCCAGCTCTTCGGGGCGCATCTTGAAGCCCTGGTTCTGGGCGCAGCGCACGAACACCGGCGTGGCGTCCATCAAGAGCACGATGTCCGGGTAGGACACCCAGTAGGGCGCCGGGATGATGACCTCGTCGCCCTGGTTCAGCGTCGCGGCCATCGCGTTGTAGATCACGTGCTTGCCGCCGGCGGCGATGGTGATCTGGTTGGGCGCGTAGGTCAGGCCGTTCTCGCGCGCGAACTTGGCGGCGACCGCCTTCTTGAGCAGCGGCGTGCCGTCGGCGGCGGTGTATTTCGTCTCGCCGCGGTTGATCGCCGCGATGGCCTCGGCCTTGATGTGGTCCGGGGTGTCGAAGTCCGGCTCGCCGGCCGACAGGCCGATGACGTCGCGGCCCGCGGCTTTCATCTCGGCGGCGAGCGCGGTGATCGCCATGGTCGGCGACGGCTTAATCTGGCTGAGGCGGTGGGCGAGGATGCTCTTGGCGGTGACGGCGGCGGACATGGGGGCCTGTGCTGACTGAGGGGAAACCGTCCGAACGGGGCGGCGCGGGAGGCGAAAGCTAAACCCGCCCCCGGCCCTTCGCAACCGCGCCGCTCGTTAAATCGGCAAGTTTTCCACCGCCAACCTATCCGATTGAATCGGCGGGCTGTTCGGCAGTTGAAACAGCACCCCCGCCCCGGCCCTCCCCCATCGAGGGGGAGGGAGAAGTGAGGGCGCCATTCCCTCCCCCCTTGTGGGGAGGGTTAGGGGTGGGGGGCCCGCGACAGACTTAGTCCAAATCGAAGACCAGCACCTCGCTTTGCATGTCCTCGGCCCCGGCCCCGGCCAAGATCACCTCCGGCACGCCCTCCAGCGCCAACCCGTCGCCCGCGACCAGGCTTTGGCCGTTGACCGTGACCTTGCCGCCGCGCGCCACATGGATCCAGCCGTTGCCGGTGGCGAGCTTATGCGTGACCGTCTCGCCCGCCTTCAGCTTGGCGGCATGGATCGCCGCGTTGGCGTGGATCGTCACCGAACCGTCGCGGCCGTCCGGCGTGGCGACCGGGACCAGCTTGCCGTCGGCCGACTGCAACGCCTTCTGCTCATAGCTCGGCGCAATGCCGTCCTTGGCCGGTTCGATCCAGATCTGCAGCAAATGCACGCCCTCGTCGCGCGAGGGATTGAACTCGCTGTGGCGGATGCCGGTGCCGGCGGACATGCGCTGGGCGTCGCCCGGACGGATCACCGAGCCGGTGCCGATGCTGTCCTTGTGCTCCAAGGAGCCGTCCAAGATGTAGGTGACGATCTCCATGTCGGCATGGCCGTGCATCGGGAAGCCCGAGGCGGGCGCGACGATGTCGTCGTTGATCACCCGCAGGTTGCGAAAGCCCATGCGGTTGGGGTCGTAGTGATGGCCGAACGAGAAGCTATGCTTGCTGTTGAGCCAGTTGATCTTGGTGGCGAAGCGGTCGTTGGCGGGAAAAAGCTGCATCATGATCTCGTCCTCCTCGGCCGGGCCTCTCTCGGGGGCGGCAGCCATTCGTTCAATGTTGAACCGTTGAGGGGTAGATAATGGTTTAACGTTAAACTTTCAAGGGGTAAGCCAGCCGGTGATCGCGGCGCGCAACGGATTGGCCGGTTCGCTCAGCAGTTTCAAGACGATGGCGAGCGAGATCACGACCAGTAGCGGGCGGATCAGCCGCGGCCCGAAGCGCATGGCGGCGTGCGAGCCGAGGTGCCCGCCGATGATCTGACCGACCGCCATGGCCGCGCCGAGCCCCCACAGCACATGGCCGCCGATCGCCAGCACGATGACCGAAACGAAGTTGCTGGTAAAATTCAGCGCCTTGGTATGGGCGGTGGCGCGCGTCAGCCCCATGCCGAGCAGCGTCACCAGGCTCAAAGCGAAGAACGAGCCGTTGCCGGGGCCGAAGAAGCCGTCGTAAAAGCCGATGAGGCCGGCGATCGGCGCGTAAGCCAGCACGCTGAGGCGCCGGTGCGACTCCTCGTCGCTCGCCTTGGGCCCGAACAGGAAATAGAGCGCGACGGCGGTCAGCAGCAGCGGCAGGGCGACGAGCAACCAGGTGGTATCGATCAGCGTCACCGTCATGGCGCCGAGGCAGGCGCCGATCAGCGTCGCGGCGATCGGCCAGCGCAGCAGCGCAAAATCGATGCGCCCGGCGCGCCAGAAGCTCCAGGTCGCCGAGGCAGTGCCGAAGCTGCCCTGAATCTTGTTGGTGGCGAGCGCCGCGACCGGCGGCACCCCGGCGGCGAGCAGCGCCGGCAACACGATCAGCCCGCCGCCGCCGGCGATGGCGTCGATGAAGCCGGCGACCACGGCGACTAGGGCCAGGAGCGCGATGACGTCGAGCGACAGCTCCATCAGGCGTCCGCCTGCGCCAATCCGAGCTTCTTGCACAATTTGCCGAGCGTTTCCTGCTCGGCCGGGGTCAGCGCGGCGAAGGCGGCGGCGACATTGGCCGCGTGACGCGGAAAGAGCGAACGGATCAGGCGGCGGCCGGCGACGGTGAGTTGCACGTTCAGCAGACGTTTATCCTGCGGATCGCGCGTGCGCGTCACCAGGCCGCGCTTTTCCAGATTGCCCACCACCATGGTGAGATTGCCGTCGCTCTTGAGCAGCTTGGCGGCGAGATCCTTCTGGCACAACGGACCGAGATGCAGCAGCGCCTCGAGCACGCCGAACTGGCTGGTGCTGAGCTTGGCCTCGGCGAACAGCGCGTCGAGCCGGCTGTTCACCGCATTGGCGGCGCGCGTCAGCTTGACCAGGGCGTCGAACGCCCGCACTTCTTCCGGCGCGCCTTGATAATGGGTCGGCATGGCACCGTTCCCCGCATATTGTTTGATGTTGAACTATTTAGGCCGAATCGCGCTGCCGTCAAGCCGTTCGGAGGAGCCCTAGCCTTTTCACCCCGGCTTCCTATCTAATGGGGGCCCTCCCCGCCGATTGCGCGAGTCCCCAGGAAGCCCGATGAGCCCGACGCCCGATCTGTCGCCCATGCTGATGAACCCGGCCAAGGACGCGCCCAAGAAAAAGGCGGCGCCGTTCCGCGTCGTGTCCGATTACAAGCCGGCCGGCGACCAGCCCGCCGCCATCGCGGAACTGACCAAAGGCCTCGTCGCCGGCGAGCGCGACCAGGTGCTGCTCGGGGTCACCGGCTCGGGCAAGACCTTCACCATGGCCCATGTCATCCAGAACGTGCAGCGCCCGACCGTGGTGCTGGCGCCCAACAAAACGCTGGCCGCTCAGCTCTATGCCGAGATGAAGAGCTTCTTCCCCGACAACGCGGTCGAATATTTCGTCTCCTACTACGACTATTACCAGCCGGAAGCCTACGTCGCGCGCACCGACACCTATATCGAGAAGGACGCCTCGATCAACGAAGAGATCGACCGCATGCGCCACTCGGCGACGCGCTCGCTGCTCGAGCGCGAGGACGTCATCATCGTCGCCTCGGTGTCTTGCATCTACGGTATCGGCTCGGTCGAGACCTATTCAGCCATGCTGGTGCCGCTCAAGGTCGGCGACAGCATCGAGCGCTCGGAGCTGCTGCGTAAATTCGTCGACTTGCAATACAAGCGCAACGACATGGCCTTCGCGCGCGGCGATTTTCGCGTGCGCGGCGATTCGGTCGAGATCTTCCCGGCCCACTACGAGGACCGCGCCTGGCGCGTCGGTCTGTTCGGAGACGAGATCGAGAGCATCGTCGAGTTCGATCCGCTGACCGGCGAGAAGGGCAAGCCGCTCGACGACATCACGATCTATCCCAACAGCCACTATGTGACGCCGCGCCCGACGCTGCAGCAGGCGACCAAGGGCATCAAGGCCGAGCTCAAGCCGCGCCTCGAAGAGCTGCGCAAGGAAAACAAGCTGATCGAAGCGCAGCGCCTGGAAGAGCGCGTCACCTTCGATCTCGAAATGCTGGAAACCACAGGCCATTGCGCCGGCATCGAAAACTATTCGCGCTATCTGACCGGCCGCCCGCCCGGCGCGCCGCCGCCGACGCTGTTCGAATATATTCCGAAGAACGCCCTGCTGATCGTCGACGAAAGCCATGTCACCGTGCCGCAGATCGGCGCCATGTTCAAAGGCGACTATGCGCGCAAGAAAACGCTGGCCGACTTCGGCTTCCGCCTGCCGTCCTGCATCGACAACCGCCCGCTCAAGTTCGACGAGTGGGAGCAGATGCGCCCCGATTCGGTGTTCGTCTCGGCGACGCCGGGCAAGTGGGAAATGGAGCGCACCGGCGGCGTTTTCACCGAACAGGTCATTCGCCCGACCGGACTCATTGATCCTGTGTGTATAGTCCGACCAGTCGAGCATCAGGTCGACGACCTGCTGGCCGAATGCCGCGAGGCGGCGGCCAAGGGCCAGCGCGTGCTGGTCACCACGCTGACCAAACGCATGTCGGAAGACCTCACCGAATATATGGCCGAGGCCGGCCTGCGCGTGCGCTATCTCCATAGCGACATCGAGACGCTGGAGCGCATCGAAATCATCCGCGATCTCCGCCTCGGCGCTTACGACGTGCTGATCGGCATCAACCTCTTGCGCGAGGGCCTCGACATTCCCGAATGCGCCCTGGTCGCCATCTTGGACGCCGACAAGGAAGGCTTCTTGCGCTCGCGCACGTCGCTGGTGCAGACCATCGGCCGCGCCGCGCGCAACATCGATGGCCGCGTCCTGCTCTATGCCGACGTGATGACCGACTCGCTGACCTACGCCATCGACGAGACCAACCGCCGCCGCGCCAAGCAAACCGCTTACAACATTGCCAACGGCATCACGCCGGAAAGCGTGCGCAAGACCATCGGCGACGCCATGGGCTCGGTCTATGAACAGGACTATGTGACGGTCGACACCGGCGACGACGGCGTCGCGCATCTGACCGGCCAGAAACTGCGCGATCATATCGAGGCGCTCGACAAGCGCATGCGCAAGGCGGCGGCCGATCTGGAATTCGAGGAAGCCGCGCGGCTGCGCGACGAGCTGCGCCGCCTGGAAGCCGCCGAGCTCGGCCTCACCGTCACGCCGGAGGAGCGCAAGGTCGCCTTCGGCCAAGCCGGCGTGACGCGCGGCCTGGCGCGCAGCTTCAAGGAAACGCCGAAGGGCTCCGGCGGGCGCGGCGGCAAGAAGACCGGCCGGCCGACGGCGAAGCCGAAGAAAGCGTAAACTTCAAAAAAAGTCGTCATTGCCCGGCTTGACCGGGCAATCCATTCCACCGTTTGTTCGGTGTTCGACATGGACCCTCGGTCAAGCCCGAGGGTGACGGTTTTGAACTATATGTGACGGTTTTTACCGATTCCGGCCTACTTGCGCCCTGTCCCACCTTCCGCCATTGTCCGCGCCCATGACGCTCCCGCCGCTCCCCATACCGGCTATCCCGAAGGCCGCCCTCGTCACCGGCGCCGCCGCGCGCATCGGTCGCGCCACGGCGCTCGCCCTGGCGGCGGACGGCTATGCGGTCGCCGTGCATTACAAGACCTCCGCCGCCCCCGCCGAGGCGGTCGCTACCGAGATCCGCAAGGCCGGCGGCACGGCGATAACGCTGCAGGGCGATCTGTCGGTCGAGGCCCAGGTCGCCACGCTGATCGCCAAGGCGGCAGAGGCGCTTGGCCCGCTCGGCGTACTGGTCAACAACGCCTCGATCTTCGAGCGCGACGAGGCCCTGACGGCGACGCGCGAAGGCTGGGACGCCCATATGGAGACCAACCTGCGCGCGCCCTTCCTCCTGTCGCAGGATTTCGCCAAGCAGCTGCCGGCGGGCCAGGACGGCGTGATCGTCAATTTGCTCGACGAGCGCGTGTTGAACCTGACGCCGCATTTCACCACCTACAGCCTGAGCAAGGCGGGCCTGTGGACGCTGACGCAGACGATGGCCCAAGCGCTGGCGCCGCGCATCCGCGTCGTCGGCATCGGCCCCGGCCCAGTGCTGCCGAGCCCGCATCAGACCGACGAACAATTCGTCGAGCAATATCGCGCCATGCCGCTGCAGCGCCCGTCCTCGCCCGAGGAGATCGCCAATGCCGTGCGCTTCATCCTGGCGACGCCGTCGATGACCGGCCAGATTCTGCTGCTCGACGGCGGCCAGCATCTCGGCTGGAGCCAGCCGCGCGGCGAGCCCGCGCACTAACCCTCGCGGGACCGTCCCGCACTAGGAGTTTCGTCTGATGGCGAACGATCCCAAGCTGCAAGCTATTCGAGGCGGGCTGTCCCAGCCCTCGGGCCAAGGGGGCCTTGGCCAGCCCAAGCCTGAAGCGCCCCAGGACGTCCCGGGCCTGTCGCTGTCCGGCCTGCGCCGCGTCTTCCTGCGCGACATGATCCTGCCCTGCAGCATCGGCATCTACCGCCACGAAAAGGACGCGCCGCAGCGCGTGCGGATCAATCTCGATCTCGCCGTGCGCGAAGGCGACGCCGCCTTGGCCGACGACGTCGCCAATGTCGTCGATTACGCCACCATCGCCGAGGGCGTGCGCAGCATCGTCGGCGCCGGCCATGTCAATCTGGTGGAAACCCTGGCCGAGCGTATCGCCGGCTTCTGCCTGCGCGATCCCCGCGTCGCCTCGGCCCAGGTCCGGGTCGAGAAGCTCGACGTCTTCGCCGACGCCGCCGGGGCCGGGGTCGAGATCACCCGCCATCGCGCTCCTTAACGGCGCATCGGATTCGCAAGGCCGCAAACGAGTCCCGGACAGGCGCAAAAGAGGCGGAAATGGCGGAAATCCGCCATTCTGGCCGGGTCGGGCGGTGAAGTTTTGCACAGGGCGGCGAAAAACCCGTCAAGCCCCAGTTCCGCTGCTCTGCAAAATAGTTTTAGCCCGGTGAATCCATATTGACTTTGAATTTTTATATGAATTTCAGGCATTTGCTTGATTTGCACAATTTTCATGCAATCACGTCTGGCTTAAGGAGTCCGTAGCGGGAACCCTGCCGCCAGGCTGTCTCTCCACAAACTTGTCCACAGGTTTCGTGGATAGTTTTCAAACGCGTGACAGGGGCCGGTTCCGGCGCGTTTTCGCGTTAATGAATCGCCCGCGCTCTCATGCGTCACATCAACTGACGGGCGCCAAGGCCAAGGCCGCCGCCGACTTCGTCTCTTCCGCCCCCGCGCCAAAGCGCGCTTGCCATCGCCCAAAGGGCGCTTGATGTTGCCGCGCCTTACCCCGAAATAGATACAGCATGTCGTCACAACCGCCGCGCGATCCGAGCAAGACCGAAAGTGCACTGCCTGACGAAACGTCGGCGGCGCCGGATGACGCGCGCAACCTTACTCAAAAGGGTATGGCCGAAGCGCCACAGCCCTTCCTCGCCGAGGAAGATACCGCCACCGCAACCAACGGACGGGAGATCGGCGTTTCGGTCATCAAGAACGTCATCAAGACGATCGGCAGCTCGCCTGGCGTCTATCGCATGATGAACGCCGCCGGCGACGTGCTTTATGTCGGCAAGGCGAAGAACCTCAAGAACCGCGTCACCAGCTATACCCATCCCGAGCGCCTGAGTATCCGCATCGCCCGCGTCGTCGCCGCCACCGCCAGCATGGAGGTGGTGACGACCCATACCGAAGCCGAAGCGCTGCTGCTCGAGAATAACCTGATCAAGAAGCTGAAGCCGCGCTACAACGTGCTGCTGCGCGACGACAAGTCGTTTCCCTACATCCTGATCACCGGCGACACGGAATGGCCGCGCATCACCAAATATCGCGGCGCGCAAAATCAGCCCGGCGAATATTTCGGGCCCTTCGCTTCGGCCGGCGCGGTCAATCACACGCTCGCCACGCTGGAACGCGCCTTTCCCTTGCGCTCCTGCTCGGACAGCGTGTTTTCGACGCGCACGCGCCCCTGCCTGCAATATCAGATCAAGCGCTGCACCGCGCCCTGCGTCGGCCGCATCGACAAGCCGGCCTATGACGCCATCGTCGGCCAGGCGCGGCGCTTCCTCAACGGCCGCAGCCACGACATCCAGAAGGCCCTGTCGGCCGACATGACCGCCGCTTCGGAAGCCCTCGACTACGAGGGCGCCGCCGTGCTGCGCGACCGCATCCGCGCCCTGAGCCAGATCCAGTCGCGCCAGGACATCCATGTGCAGGGGCTCGGCGAGGCCGACGTGATGGCCGTCCATGTCGATGGCGGGCAATGCTGCATCCAGGTGTTCTTCTTTCGCGCCGGGCAAAACCTCGGCAACCGCAGCTATTTCCCGAGCCAGACGGCGAATCTGCCGCCCGAGGACATTCTCGAGGCCTTCGTCGGCCAGTTCTATGCCGGCCATCCGCCGCCCGGCCTGATCCTGACCAGCCACAAGCTGCCCGGCGCCGAACTGATGGCCGAGGCGCTCGCCCTCAAGGCCGATCGCCGGGTTGCCATCGGCATGCCCGAGCGCGGCAACAAGCGCAAGCTGATCGAGCATGCCCTGGCCAACGCGGCCCAGGCCCTCGCCCGCCGCATGGCGGAAAGCGCCACCCAGCGCAAATTGCTCGAAGGCGTCGGCGAGGTCTTCGGCCTCGACGGCACGCCCGAGCGCATCGAGGTCTATGACAACAGCCATATCTCCGGCACCAACGCGATCGGCGCCATGATCGTCGCCGGGCCCGACGGGCTGATGAAGAACGCCTGGCGCAAGTTCAACATCCGCACTGTGGCGCCAACCGGCCATACGGAGAATTCTCAGGGCGGCGACGATTACGCCATGATGCGCGAAGTGCTGACGCGGCGCTTCGCCCGCGCCCTGAAAGAAGACCCCGAGCGGACCAAGGGCCAATGGCCTGACCTGGTGCTGATCGACGGCGGCGCCGGCCAGCTCAAGATCGCCTGCGAGGTCTTCGCCGATCTCGGCGTCACCGACGTGGCGCTGGTCGGTGTGGCGAAAGGCCCCGACCGCAACGCCGGGCGCGAGCGCTTCTTCATGCCGAACCGCGAGCCCTTCAGCCTGGAGATGCAGGACCCGGTGCTCTACTTCCTGCAGCGCCTGCGCGACGAGGCCCACCGCTTCGCCATCGGCGGCCACCGCGCCAAGCGCTCGGCCGCCATCGGCAAATCGCAACTCGACGAGATCGCCGGCATCGGGGCTTCGCGCAAGCGCGCGCTCTTGCATCATTTCGGCTCGGCCCGCGGCGTCGCCGAAGCCGGCCTGCCGGACCTGGAATCGGTGGAAGGCATCTCCAAGGCCGTCGCCAAGAAGATCTACGATCATTTCCACAGCGGGACGTAACTAAGACACAAAACAAACCGTCACCCTCGGGCTTGACCCGAGGGTCCATGCCTCAAGCGCTCAGGCGTCGGCCTAATGGATGCTCGGGTCAAGCCCGAGCATGACGAGCTTTGGTCTAGGTGACGCTTCCGTGACTTCTTAAGTTCGCGCGCTTTGCCTGTGGCCGTTCC
>CAMAVH010000023.1 GCA_945861615.1 Rhizobium sp. Q54
TTGGTTGGTCGGACTTAGAAGTCCATACCGCCCATACCGCCCATGCCGCCACCAGGCATCTGGGGCATGCTGTCCTTCTTCTCCGGCTTGTCGGCGATCATCGCTTCCGTGGTGATCAGCAGACCGCCGACCGAAGCGGCATCCTGCAGAGCGGTACGGACGACCTTCGTCGGGTCGATGATGCCGGCCTTGACCAGATCTTCGAAGACGCCGGTCTGGGCGTTGTAGCCGTAGTTGGCGTCCTTGCTCTCCATCAGCTTGCCGGCGATGACGGCGCCGTCGGCGCCGGCGTTCTCGGCGATCTGACGGACCGGAGCCTGCAGAGCCTTGCGGATGATCTCGACGCCGACGCGCTGGTCGGCATCGGCCACTTCGAGCTTGGCGAGGGCGCGGATCGCGTAGAGCAGCGCAGTGCCGCCGCCCGGGACGATGCCTTCTTCGACAGCCGCGCGGGTCGCGTGCAAAGCGTCGTCAACGCGGTCCTTGCGTTCCTTCACTTCGATTTCGCTGCCGCCGCCGACCTTGATCACCGCAACGCCGCCGGCCAGCTTGGCCAGGCGTTCTTGCAGCTTCTCGCGGTCGTAGTCGGAGGTGGTTTCCTCGATCTGGGCCTTGATCTGGGCGATGCGCGCCTGGATGTCGGACTTCTTGCCGACGCCGTCGACGATCGTGGTGTTTTCCTTCGTCATCGAGACCTTCTTGGCCTTGCCAAGCATGTCGATGGTGACGGTCTCGAGCTTAATGCCGAGATCTTCGGAGATCACCTGGCCGCCCGTGAGGGTGGCGATGTCTTCGAGCATCGCCTTGCGGCGATCGCCGAAGCCCGGCGCCTTCACGGCCGCGACCTTGAGGCCGCCGCGCAGCTTGTTGACGACGAGCGTGGCCAGAGCCTCGCCTTCGATGTCTTCGGCGATGATGACCAGCGGACGGCCGGTCTGCACGACCGCTTCGAGCAGCGGCAGCATGGCCTGCAGGCCAGACAGCTTCTTCTCGTGGATGAGAATCAAGGGATCGTCGAGTTCAGCGATCATCTTGTCGGCGTTGGTGATAAAGTACGGCGACAGGTAGCCGCGGTCGAACTGCATGCCTTCGACGACGTCGAGTTCGGTCTCGAGGCCCTTGGCCTCTTCGACCGTGATGACGCCTTCCTTGCCGACGCGATCCATCGCCTCGGCGATCATCTTGCCGATGGCGGCTTCGCCGTTGGCCGAGATGGTGCCGACCTGGGCGATCTCTTCGCTCGACTTGACCTTCTTCGAACGCTTCTTCAGGTCTTCGATGACGGCTTCGACGGCGATGTCGATGCCGCGCTTCAGATCCATCGGGTTCATGCCGGCCGCGACCGACTTGACGCCTTCACGGATGATCGAAGCGGCGAGCACGGTCGCCGTGGTGGTGCCGTCGCCGGCCTCGTCGTTGGTGCGCGAAGCGACTTCACGGACCATCTGGGCGCCCATGTTCTCGAACTTGTCGGACAGTTCGATTTCCTTGGCGACGCTGACGCCGTCCTTGGTGATGCGCGGAGCGCCGAACGACTTGTCGATGACGACGTTACGGCCCTTCGGGCCGAGGGTCACCTTCACCGCGTCGGCGAGAATCTCGACGCCGCGCAGCATGCGCGTGCGGGCATCGGTCGAAAACTTAATATCCTTGGCTGCCATTTTCTTCGGTCCTTATTCGACGATGCCCATGATGTCGGATTCTTTGATGATCAGCATATCGTCGCCGTCCACCTTCACTTCGGTACCCGACCACTTGCCGTAAAGGACGCGGTCGCCCTTCTTGACGTCCATGGGAACGAGCTTGCCGTCTTCGCCGCGCGCGCCGGTACCGACGGCGACGACCTTGCCCTCCATGGGCTTTTCCTTGGCGGTGTCGGGGATGATGATGCCGCCGGCGGTCTTGGTCTCAGCCTCGAGGGGCTTCACCAGCACGCGGTCGTGCAGGGGCCTGAACTTCATTGTCTGGCTCTCCATGAGAGATTGGGGAAAGAATGTTTCATCGCCGAGCGGGGGCCGCCTTTGCCCTTGCCGGGGCTAGAGGCTGTTAGCACTCCCGCTCATTGAGTGCCAGTTATCTAGGCCCAAGCCGGCCAAGAGTCAACATGGCTGATCAGGTTTAACCCTGATTTATTGCAGTTATATGAGGGGATTAGGGGTTTTTACTGGGCTTAAGGGGGTTGATTCCAGGCTTTTCCGCCCTAGCCGCCCTTGGCACTCCCTTAGAGCAGCGCCGGGGCCGAGTGGTCGATCTTGCTACCGTAGAACATGTCCATGCGCGGGTCGAACGGACGCCCCTGGGGCAGCGCCTTGAGCCACAGCCGGAGCAGATGGCGCCGCCGCTCCGCCTCGGGATAGTCCTCGAACTCGGTCCGGGCATGCAGGCAGGTGAGATTGCTCAGGAAAACCATCTCGCCGCGTTCCAGCGTGAACTCCACCCCGAAGCTCGCCCGGGTCTTGATGGCGTCGAAATAATCGAGCGCCTCTTCCAGGGCCGGCGGCAGCGGCTCGCCCCGCTCTTTCGCCGTCAGCATCATGAAATTGCGCACGTAGCGGCAACTGACATGGCCATCGATATTGCAGAACACCGGCGTGTCGAACGGCGCGATGTCCGGCTCGCCGAGCGGCTGGCGGCCCTTGCGGTGATAGGGATAGCCCTTGTAGAGCGCCGGCATCAGGTCCGGCCGCCGGCTGAGAATCTCGTTATGCACGGCGAGCGAGCTGGCGACGCGGCTGACGCCCCCCGACTTGGCGGTCTGCAGGGTCATCAGGCCGAGAATTTCGCCCGAGGCATTGTCGGTGTGCAGCAGCAGTTCGCCATTGCCATATTGCGTGCGCGGCCGCTCCCGCCCGGTCGGGTTGTAGCCCGAATCGCGGATGTGATCGATGCGGTCGCCGGCCGCCGTCTGCGGCAGCGCAAGGCCGAGATGCAGCCCGACGCCCCAAAAGGCGCGCGCCATGTCGTCGTCGGAATGGCGCGCCGGCGTGCAGCCTTCGATGATCGCGACGCCCTTGCCCGTCTGAATTTCGCGCGCGACGTCGGCCAGGAAGGGATCGAGCGCCGGATGGCTGAACTCGGCGCGCGTGATCTCCTCGATCTTCCGGTCCCGGGTGCGCGCGAGAATCTGATCGAGCGCGTCGAGATGCGCGCCGGTCAGATGAAGCGTCAGTCCGGCCTTGCCGTCGACGTCGCCGCCGTCGGCGACGCTGCGCCAGGCCGAACGTTCCGGAAGAATCTTGTCGTAGATCTGCGCGGGACTTGTCATGCAGGCGATCTTGCGCCCGGGCGCGGCGCCCTGACAAGGGGCCGCGCGGCCTAAATTACGAGGCTTTGCGCCGTTCGAAACGCGCGGCCGTGTCGGCGTCCATGCCGACGGTGAGCCGCACCAGGCCGTCGTCGCCGTCCTTGCGGCCGAGCACGTCCGCATGGTCGTAGAGCCAGGCGATCGCGGCGCCGTCGCCGGCCGGCAATTCGAACTCGCGCACTTCGCGGCCGATGCTCGCGCGCTCATCGAGCAGCTTGAGCAAGGCCTCGCAGCCCTCGCCGGTGAGCGCCGAGACCGCCACCATGTCGGGATCGCGCGCCGTGACCGAAAGCAGGCGCTGATGCGCGCCCTCCTCCAGCTTGTCGAGCTTGTTGAGCACTTCGACGACGCGGCTTTCGCTTTCGGCCTCGACGCCCAATTGCGACAGCACGTTCAGCACGTCGAGACGCTGCGCCTCGCTGTCCTCATGTGCCACATCGCGAACATGCAAGATGACATCTGCCGCCAGCACTTCTTCCAGCGTGGCGCGGAAGGCGGCGACCAGATCGGTCGGCAGGTCGGAGATGAAGCCCACGGTATCGGACATGATGATGCGGCGGCCCGACGGCAGCTTGATCGCCCGCATGGTCGGATCGAGCGTCGCGAACAGCAGATCCTTGGCCAGCACGTCGGACTTGGTCAGACGGTTGAACAGCGTCGACTTGCCGGCGTTGGTATAGCCGACCAGGGCGACGACCGGATAGGGCACGCGCTCGCGCGCCTTGCGATGCAGGGAGCGCGTGCGGCGCACGTCTTCCAGCTCGCGCTTGAGCTTGCCGATGCGCTCGTCGATCAAGCGGCGGTCGGCCTCGATCTGGGTTTCGCCGGGACCGCCGAGGAAGCCGAAGCCGCCGCGCTGGCGCTCGAGGTGGGTCCAGGACCGCACCAGGCGGCTGCGCTGGTAATTGAGCGAGGCGAGCTCGACCTGCAGGCGGCCTTCGCGCGTGCGGGCGCGGGCGCCGAAAATTTCAAGAATGAGTCCGGTACGGTCGATGACCTTGCAGGACCAGGCGAGCTCCAGGTTGCGCTGTTGCACCGGCGTGAGCGTGGCGTCGACGACGACGACCTGCACATCCTCCGCCTCGACGATCTCATTGATGCGATCGACGGCGCCGCTGCCGAGCAGCGTGTTCGGCCGCGGCTGGCGCAGCGGCGCCACTTCGGCATGCACCACGTCGAGTTCGATAGCGAGCGCGAGGCCGATGGCCTCTTCCAGACGCGACTGCGGATCGCGCGCCGCCTGGGCTTCGGCCTTGGCACCGCTGCGGAAATCGGGATGGACGACGGCCGTGCGACCGGTCGTGACGCGGGTTTCGACCCGACCGGTCAGATTGACGTTCTGATCGGGCGCATATTTGCCATGCGAGTCGGCCTTGCGGGATTTTTTGGCTTTAGCATCCGGCGACGCACCCCGGACCTTTTCGGTCCGGGGATTGGTATCGTCGTGACGATCGTCGTCGCGCGGCAATGGATTGCTATTCCTGTTCCGGCTCGAAAAGCTGGATCGGCGTGGTCGGCATCACGGTCGAGATGGCGTGCTTGTAGACGAGCTGGGAATGATTGTCCCGACGCAGAAGCACGGAGAAGTTATCGAACCAGGTGACAATGCCTTGAAGCTTGACGCCATTGACGAGGAACACAGTAACGGACGTCTTGTTCTTGCGGATATTGTTCAGGAACACGTCCTGGAGGTTCTGGGATTTTTCTGAAGACATTTTTGACCTCGTTCTTCTTAGGCTTTTTGCATTATTGCAAATGATGGCCGCGGCCGCCACGCACATGCCGCGAAAGGGTCTCGAACTCACGAAGTTCTGAAACCCCGTGTGTCATATAGGACCTTATAGGCTCCGCACAAGGGCCGCGAGCGCGACGCAATCGGGGAAAGTCCAGACGCCGCCAGAGGCTTGAGGCATAAGCATTTCTTGCGGAATCGGCTCGCCGGTCGGTTCGCCGATGAGAAAGCCGCTGAGGCCGGCGTTGCGCGCGCATTCGAGATCCACGGCGCCATCGCCGACGAACCAGACATTGTTATCTCGTTTGATGCCGCTTCCGGCGAGCGCCATATCGACAGGCTCTATCGCCGGCTTGTCGCGCGGCGCGTCCGTCGCGCCGACGAGGCTGCGAAAATACATCTGCCAGCCGAGCCGTTCCGCTTCCAGCCGCAGATATTTTCCGGTCTTGTTGCTCACCACGCCGAGATAAAAGCCGCGCCGATGCAGTTCCCCGAGCAATTCTACCGCGCCCGTCTTAGGGCGCAGCGTGTCGAGATGCACCTCGGCGAAACTGCGGTAATAGATATCGCGCGCCTCGTCCCAGCGTTCCCCAAACAATTGCGGAAAACTGTCGCGCAAGGAGCGCTGAATGCGCCGCTTGGCTTCTTCGAGCGACCAGGGCTGATGCCCCATCGCGACCAGCGTGCGATTCACCGCCGCATGAATCGCCGGCCAGCTATCGACAAGCGTGTTGTCCCAGTCGAACAGGATCGCGCTCGGCCGGGGCGGTGGAGGGAATGGCGGAACCGGGGGCATGGCGCCCGCTTATGCCGTCGCCATATGGGCGATGTAATGCTCGCGCAGCTTGCGGGCGAACGGCCCCGGCTTGCCGCCGCCGATGGTCTTGCCGTCGATACGCACCACCGGCATGACGAAATTGGTCGTGCTGGTGATGAAGGCTTCCTTGGCCTTGAGCGCTTCCTTCAGACTGAAGCTGCGCTCCTCGATCTTCATTTTCTCGGCGCGGGCCAGCGCCAGCACTGCCAGGCGCGTAACGCCGTTGAGAATCTCCGGACCGGCCTTGCGCGTCACCAAAGTTCCCTTGGCGCTGACGATCCAGGCGTTGGTCGAGGAGCCTTCGGTCACATTGCCGTCCTGATCGACCAGCCAGGCTTCATAAGCCCCCTGCTCCTTGGCCGCTTGCTTGGCCATGACGTTGGGCAAAAGCGACAACGACTTGATGTCGCAGCGGCCCCAGCGGATGTCGGGCAGCGAGATGACATCGACGCCGCGCGCGACCAGCTTGGGATCGACCGGCTTGGTGCGCTTGACGGTGACGACGACGGCCGGACGCACCTTCTTGGGAAACACATGATCGCGCGGCGCGACGCCGCGCGTGATCTGCAGATAGACGATGCCATCGGCGACCCCATTGCGGCGGATCACCTCGGCGATAACATGAGACAGCGCTGCGCGCGACATCGGCGCCGAAATTTTCATTTCGCGCAGCGAGCGTTCCAGACGCTGCCAATGCAACTCCGCGTCGATCAGCCTGCCGCCGACGATGGCGACGACTTCATAGATGCCGTCGGCGAATTGATAGCCGCGGTCGTCGATATGCACGGCGGCGCGGCGATGCTCAATATATTGGCCGTTGACGTAAGCGATGCGGGACATGAAAGCGGAATGCCTAGTGGGAACCGATTAGAAAAACTCAAGGCCGACGGAAAACATTTTCTCGACCTTGCGGACGTCGCCCGAAGTGGCGAACAGGACGACGCGGTCCTTCGGCTTGATGACCGTCGCCGGATCCGGAACGATCACGACGCCATCGCGGACCACCGCGCCGATAATGACGCCTTCGGGAAAACCGACGTCCTTCAGCGCGCGCCCGACGACGCCGCAAGTCTCCAAAGCTTCCGCTTCGATGATCTCTCCGAAACCGTCGCCCAGGGAATGCACGGCGCGGATGCGGCCCCGGCGGATGTGCTGCAGGATCGTCGATACGGTGATGGCGCGCGGGCTGACGATGACGTCGATACCGAGAGACGACACCAACGGTGCAAAATTGCTGGCATTGATGAGGGTAATGGCCCGCTTGCAGCCAGCTCTCTTGGCCAGCAACGAGGCCAGGATATTCACCTCGTCCTCGTTGGTGACGGCGATCACCGCCTCCGCCGAACCGACATTCGCCTCGTCGAGAATTTCCGGATCGAGCGCGTCGCCGTTGAGAACGACGGTGCGGCGCAGTTCGAGCGCGATTTCCTCGGCGCGCGCCTTGCCGTGTTCGATGATCTTGGCCGAGACACCGGTATGGTCTTCCAACTCGCGGGCGATATAGCGGCCGATATTGCCGCCGCCGAGAATGACGACGCGACGCGCGGTCGCCTCTTCGTGGCCGAAGGCCATCATGGCGCGATTCACATGCTTGGCATCGGCGACGAAATAGACCTCGTCGCCGATCACCATTTCTTCATCGGCGTCCGGCACGAATCCTTTGCCGTCTCGCATGATGCCGACGATGGTGATGTTGAGATCGGGAAAAAGGCCGGTGAGCTGGCGAAGAGGCGTGTTGACGATCGGCGTATCGGCCGTGCAGCGCACGCCGATGACGCGCACCTTGCCGTCGACCAGCGGAATCATGTCGAAGGCGCCAGGCACCCACAAACGCCGGGTGACGGCGCGGCCGACTTCCAATTCCGGAGAAATGATCGCATCGATCGGCATGTTCTCGCGGTTGAACAGATCCGACCATATCGGCTGCAGGTAGCTTTGATGACGGACGCGGGCGATTTTCGTCGGCACGTCGAACAGCGAATGGGCGACTTGGCAGGCGATCATGTTCACTTCGTCGGAATAGGTCACGGCGATGATCATGTCGGCATCGCGCACGCCGGCAGCCTCGAGAACGTCCGGATGGGACGCGAAGCCTTCCATGGCCTGCACGTCGAGCGAATCGGCAATTTTGCGCACCAGTTCCGGCGACTGGTCGATCACCGTCACATCGTTATTCTCGGAGGCCAAATGGCGAACGATGCTGGTGCCGACCTGCCCCGCGCCGCAGACGATGACTTTCATGAGATACCTAGGTGGTCGGCGCGTCGCCGTTCGTCAAGCCGAGCGACTTCAGCTTGCGGTGGAGCGCGGAACGCTCCATCCCGACGAACGACGCAGTGCGTGTGATATTGCCGCCAAAACGCAAGATTTGCGCGGCGAGGTATTCGCGCTCGAACACTTCGCGCGCGTCGCGCAAAGGAAGGGCCATCATCTCGCCCGACTTGTCCCAGCGCAGGACGGCAGGGCTGATATCGAGAATCTCCGGCGGCAGCATGTCGGCGCGGATTTTTCCGTTGGCTTCGCCCGGCGCCATGATGAGCATCCACTCGATGGCGTTACGCAGTTGGCGGACGTTGCCGGGCCAGCTGTGAGCCTGCAACGCGGTCATGGCGTCTTCGCCGATCTCGCGCTCCGGCAGGCCGGACGAGCGCGCCGCCATCTGCATGAAATGATGGACCAGCAGAGGAATGTCTTCGCGGCGCTCTTTCAGCGGCGGCACGCGGATTGGCACCACGTTGAGGCGGTAATAAAGATCTTCGCGAAAACGGCCGGCGGCGATTTGCTCCTGCAGGTCGCGGTTGGTCGAGGCGATAACCCGCACATCGACCGCCACTTTGGTATTGCCGCCGACCCGCTCGAAAGTCTGTTCCTGCAGCACGCGGACGATCTTGCCTTGGGTGACAAGCGGCATGTCCGCCACCTCGTCGAGGAACAGCGTACCGCTGTGGGCATTTTCAAAGGTGCCGGTCTTGCGCGGACTCCCAGGCGCTTCCACCCCGGCCTCGACGCCGAATAGCGCCATTTCGATATGCTCGGGAGTCATGGCCGCGCAATTGACGGCGACGAACGGCCCGGCGCTGCGGCCGGACCGGTTATGGATCAGGCGGGCCACCACTTCCTTGCCGACGCCCGGCGGGCCGCCGATCAGCACACGGCTGTTGGTCGGCGCCACCTTGTCGATGGTGAGGCGCAATTGATTGGCCGATTGCGAATCGCCGACCAGCGCCAATTCGCCGCCGGCGCGCATGCGCAGTTCGGCATTTTCGCGGCGCAGGCGTGAGGCCTCGATCGCGCGCTCGACCACCAGCAGCAGGCGGTCGGCCTTGAACGGCTTCTCGATATATTCGTAGGCGCCCTTCTTGATCGCCGTCACGGCGGTCTCGATGTTGCCATGGCCGCTGATCATGACGACGGGCAGATCGGCATGGTCCTTGCGGATATGGTCGAGGATTTCCAGACCATCGAGCCGCGAGTTGTGCAGCCAGATGTCGAGGATGACGAGGCTCGGCCGGCGCGCCTGGATCGCAGCCAGGGCTGAATCGCTATCGGCGGCGTCGCGAGTCTGGTAGCCCTCGTCGCGCAGGACGCCCGACATCAACATGCGAATGTCGGCTTCGTCGTCAACAATCAGAATATCATGACTCATGGGCTGACGATCTTGCGCGCAGGCTCGCGAATGATGGATGTGGCCGCGGGATCGGCGGCGGATTGGGTCATGTCGACGCCCGAATGTATTTCGGCGGATTTGAAAATCAAGCTGACGCGCGCACCGCCCTCAGGGCGATCCTCCAGAAGAAGTTCGCCGCCATGATCTTCCATGATTTTGCGCACGATAGCTAGCCCCAGGCCGGTTCCGGTCGATTTGGTCGTGACGTAGGGATCGGTCAGCCGGTGGCGCTTGTCCGGCGGCAATCCGAGGCCGTTGTCGGCGACCTCGACGGCGAGGTGGCCGTCGTCCTGGATCAAGCGCAATTGGATCTCGCCATCGCCGCGGCCCGGATTTGCGCTGAGCTTCGCGCCCGGTCCGTCGGCCAACCGTTCCTTGATCGAATCGGCGGCATTCTGAAGCAAATTCGTCAAGGCCTGGCCGATCTGACGACCGTCGCACATGATCATCAGCGGCTCGCCCGGCACGTCGTCGAGATAGCGTATGGCAGGGTTGGCGTTCTGCTGCAGGAACAAGGCCTGGCGCAGAATTTCTGCCAGATCGCAGTCCTTCAGCTCCGGCGATGGCATGCGCGCGAAAGACGAGAATTCGTCGATCATGCCGCCGATGCTGTCGACCTGACGGATGATGGTGTCGATGCACATGCTGAAAACGTCCGGATCGCTCTTGATCTCGGCGAGATATTTTCGGCGCAGGCGCTCGGCCGAAAGCTGGATCGGCGTCAGCGGATTCTTGATTTCATGCGCCAGACGACGCGCCACGTCCGACCAGGTCGCCTTGCGTTGCGCGGCAAGCATCTCCGTGATGTCGTCGAAGGTGACGACATAGCCGCCGATGGCGCTGAGCTTGCCGTCCGCGGCCTCGGCGGCGATGCGCACCATTAACGTGCGCGGGCGGCCTTCCCGCACCAGGTCGATCTGCTCTTCATGCACGCGGTTGGGCCGACGGCGCGCCGCCTCGAGCAGCGGCTCGATCTCGGGAAGCGTTTCCGTCAGCGGCCGGCCGATCATCGAATAGAGATCGCTGCCGAGCAGCCGCACGGCCGAGCGGTTGGGGAAATTGATCCGCGCTTGGCCGTCAAGGCCGACGACGCCCGCCGACACGCCCGACAGCACCGCCTCGATGAAGCGGCGGCGGGTATCAACTTGGCGGTTCGCCTCGACCAATTCGGAGCGCTGGGCCGAAAGCTGGTCGGTCATGCGATTGAAGGCGCGCGACAGCGAGCCCAGTTCGTCGTTCGGCGCCCCCTCGTCCACATGAGCCGTCAGATCGCCGGCGCGCACGCGCTCGGCGGCATTGATCAAAGCGCTGATCGGCTTGGCCAGTTGGTTGGCGAGCGCCAGGCCGACCCACACTGCGGCGAACAGCAGCAACAGGGCCACCATGACGAAGATCATGGCAAAGGTGATCTGCAGGCCCGAACGGCGGGCATCCAAGCTCTCGTAGGCCCGCACCGCGTCCTGGGTGCTTTCCATATGGTTGATGACCTTCGGATCGACGAAGCGGCCGACATAGAGATAGGCATCGAACAGGCCGTCGAGCTTAGTGAGCGCTCGCACGCGGTCATCGGTGTCGCTGACGAAGATCACGGTTTCGCCGTTGCGCGCGCGCTCTAAGGATTCGGGCGGAATCGGCTCGAACTCCAGCACGAAGCTCAAGCGCGACCTGGCGATGACGCGCCCCGATTCATCGAAAATCACCGCCTCGGTCAGGGAGCGGAGAAGCGCCTGGGTTTCCACCAGATTGTTCAGGCGCTGCGGATTGTCGAGCAACGTCACGCCGACGCGGTTGATGTCGTTGGCCATGGCGAGCACTTCGCCGCGGATGACGTTCTGATGTTCCTGCACATAGGCTTCGGCCACGGCGAGCGATTCGCTGACCGCCGTCCGCACGCGCTGATCGAACCAGGATTCGACGCCGATATTGAAGAACAGCGCCGAGAACACGGCGACGATGATGGCCGGCGTCGCCGCCAACGCGCTGAACAGCACCACCAGGCGCACATGCAATCGCGAGCCGGCCGACCCGCGCCGGCGCTCGGCCCAGATCTGGACGATGCGCCGCGCGACGATGCCGCCGAGCGAGAGCAGCAGCACGAGATCGATGTTCAGCAAAAGCAGCAGGCTGTTGGTCGAGGCCGTCAGCGGCGAGGATCCGGTCAGCGTCAGATAGGTCGCCGTGCCGGCGAGAACGGCAAGCACCGCCAGCGCGATCGCCATTTTGCGCCCGAGGCCGACGCGCACCGCCCAGGCGAGGAAGCTCTCGCGCCGGCTCGGCCGAACGCCATCCGAGAAAGACGGAAGAGAGCCCTTGGCGGACTGGGGCTTGGCCCCAGATTCTGCGGGGGGTGCCGCCTCTTGCGAGACCGGAATGCTCATGCGTGGGGGTGGCTCGCCTCGGCAGGCCGACATCGCCCGCGGCGCGGGCGACGGTGGCTGACCGTCCTCTACCAGGTCTTCAGGGTCCAAGGCGCCGGCAACGGTCCAACCGCGGCCAGCCCCTCGGCGCGGCTCATTTTATGCCGCGGATGACCTGGATGTCCAATTCGCGGAGTTTCTTGCGCAGAGTATTGCGATTCAGGCCCAGCAGGCTGGCGGCCTTGATCTGGTTGCCCCGCGTCGCCGCCAGGCTGAGATTGAGCAGCGGGCGCTCGACCTCGCGCAGGATGCGGTCGTAAAGGCCCGGCGGCGGCAAACCGTCGCGGTGGGCGGCAAAATACTCGCGCAAATGCCGTTCCACCGAGCCGGTCAGGCTTTCGGCCTTTTCCTGCTCCATCACCGGCACGGCGCTGGTTTCGGCCAATTCGGCCTCGATCACCTCGATGCCGATGGTTTCCTGCGAATAGAGCGCAGCCAGGCGGCGGACCAGATTCTCCAGTTCGCGGACGTTGCCGGGCCAGCGGTAGCTTTTCAGACGGTCCATGGCGGCGTCGTCGAGACGCTTGGCCGGCAGACCTTCGGCGGCGGCCTGGGCGAAGAAGTGACGCACCAGGGCGGGCGTGTCCTCCGTCCGCTCGCGCAGCGGCGGCAGGCGGATCGGCACGACGTTCAGGCGGTAGAACAAGTCCTCGCGGAACAGGCCCTGGCGGATCAGCTGGCGCAAGTCGCGGTGGGTGGCGGCGATGATGCGAACATTGGTACGGATCGGCGTGCGACCGCCGACCGTGGTATATTCGCCCTCCTGCAGCACGCGCAGCAGGCGCGTCTGAGCCTCCAGCGGCATGTCGCCGATTTCGTCGAGGAACAGCGTGCCGCCCTCGGCCTGCTCGAAGCGGCCGATGTGGCGCGTCGTGGCGCCGGTGAAGGCGCCGCGCTCGTGGCCGAACAGTTCGCTCTCGATCAATTCGCGCGGGATGGCCGCCATGTTGATGGCGACGAAGGGGCCATTGCGGCGCTTGCCGTAATCGTGCAGCGCGCGGGCGACCAATTCCTTGCCTGTGCCCGATTCGCCGCTGATCGTCACGGTCAAATCGGTGCCGATCAGGCGCGCCAGAGTGCGATAGATTTCCTGCATCGCCGGCGAGCGGCCGATCAGCGGCAATTGCTCCTCGGCTTCTTCCGCATGGGCCTCGCCGTTGACGCCGCTTGGCGCCGGCACGGTCAGGGCGCGCTTGACGACATTGATAAGCTCGTTGAGGTCGAACGGCTTGGGCAGATATTCGAAGGCGCCGCGCTGGGCCGCGGTCACCGCCGTCAGCAGCGTGTTCTGCGCGCTCATCACGACGATGCGCAGATCCGGGCGCACCTTGCGGATGCGCGGGATCAGATCCAGGCCGTTCTCGTCGGGCAGGATGACGTCGGTCACGACCAGATCACCCTCCCCGTCGGACACCCAGCGCCACAGCGTGGCGGCGTTGCCCGTGGTCCGCACCCGGTAGCCGGTGCGGGCCAGAGCCTGCGCCAGGACCGTACGGATGGCCTGGTCGTCGTCGGCTACGAGAATGGTCGATTCCGTCATTGTTTCACGCCGCTCGCGTTACGCTGGTGGATCGGGAGGTGGACACGGAAGTTCGTGCCCTTGGCCTGGGGTTGATTGGCGAATTCGACGATGCCGCCGTGGTCGCCGATGATCTTGGCGACCAATGCAAGTCCAAGGCCGGTGCCGTTGACCTTCGTGGTGACGAAGGGATCGAAGAGGTGGGGCCGCAGATCTTCCGGGATGCCGTCGCCATTGTCCTGCACGCTGACGACGAGCGGCAGTTGCGTGTGCGTGTCGCTGCCCGGCAGCGCCAGGCGCACGCCGTGCTGATAGGCCGTCGAAAGCACGACCTCGCCGCCCTGCTGCGGGCAGGCCTCGCAGGCGTTTTTCACCAGATTGAGAAAGACCTGGATGAGCTGGTCGCGGTTGCCGGCGACCGGCGGCAGCGACGGATCGTAGTTTTCGATGAAGCGGATGTGCTTGCCAAAGCCGTTCTGCGCGATGCGCCGCACATGCTCGAGCACCTGATGGATGTTCACCGCGTCGCGCTCGATGTGCGGCCGGTCTGAGAACATCTCCATGCGGTCGATCAGGCCGCAGATTCGATCGGTCTCTTCGATGATCAGCCGCGTCAGCGGCCGATCGGTGATCTCGGCGTTCTGCTCCAAAAGCTGCGCCGCGCCACGGATGCCCGATAGCGGATTTTTGATTTCATGGGCGAGGATCGCCGCCATCGCCGTCACCGAACGGGCGACGTTGCGGTGGGTCAGTTGGCGGTCCATCTTCAGCGCGATCGAGCGCTCGTGGAACATGACGACGACCGCGTCATCGCGATCGTTGACCATGCTGACCTGGATGGTCAGCACATGGGTGCCGATACGCGGCGTCTCGAGCGTCACGCCATATTCGGAGACGCTGCTGCCGCCGTGACGCACCTGATCGATCAGCGTGAAGAGCGGGCTATCGGCCGGGATCATCTCCTGCAGCGCCTTGCCCTTGAGATAGCCGATGCTCGCCTGCAGAAACTGCTCGGCAGCGGCGTTCACATAGTCGATGCGGTTGCCCGCGCCGATGATGAGAATCGGATCGGGCAGCGCATTGAGCACCGTCTCATGCAGACCTTCATTGCTGCTCGCATAGGGGCGCTTGAGAAGATTGGCGGACATCGGGGGAACTCTCTGCCAGACCATGAACTTGCCCATAAACTAGGCATGTAAAAATCATGACCAAATGTTAGGCAATGGTATCTGTGCCCCTTCGCGTTTGCAATAGAATTGTCAGCGATAAATTTTCAATGCTGGATGAGCCGAATGCGCCAAGCGCATGGCTTCGTTGGCTCATATAAGCGAAATAAAACGGCGGGAAGCCGCCTAATCGCTCAACTGCCACCGATCAAGACATCGGTCACGAATTTAACCCCAGGGTAGGCGAAGGCCAGGACCAGATAGGCCCCTAGCAGCACACGGGCTAGACGCCGGCCGCCGACGCCGAGCCGCGAATGCAGTAGCAGTAGGGCCACCACCAAGACGAAGGCGACGAAGGCCAGAATGACCTTATGGGTCAGCGGAAGAAGTGCGCCGGTCTCGCCATATTGGTTGGCCATGCCGCTGATCAGCCCGATGGCGAGAAAGACCGCGGCGGCGGACAATAGCCGGCTTTGCAGCCGTTCGCCGTCGGCGACTGCCGGCATGCGCGCCGCCAAGGATGAGCCCGGCGGCGCCTTGCGCTTGAGCGCGCCCTCGCGCAGCAGTACGCCGACGCCGGCGACCGCCGCCAGCGTCGCCAGCGCGTAAGCCAGCACGGCGGCCATGATATGCGCCGTCATCCAGGCCCCGAAGGGACCGACGAGCGGACGCTCCGGCGCGCCGCTCCACAGCACCGCCGGCACGGCCATCAGGCAGAGATAGACGAACAGCGGCGCGGCCAGGCGACGCGCCTCGCGCGAAGCGGCGGCGAGACCGCCGTAAAGCGCGAGCGTCACCACGATGATGAGCCACAGGCTCGGCGCGAAGCCGGTGCGCCAGCCGGCGGCGAACTGCGCCGCCGTCCAGGCGATGCTGCCGGCGAAGGCGACGGCGCCGAGCAGCCAAAACAAGCCCGACGCCCGCGGCGTCTGCGGTCCGACGGGAACGGCGCGCGGCGAAAGCGCATAAAGCGTCGCTGGCAGCAGCGAGACGAGGGCCGAAAGGCCGAAAATGAAGCTATGCGTTGTGGCAATAACCATGACGGGGACTGTACACCAATCACGCCGGAAGCGCCCGCCCCGGCCGTTTATTGCTCTTAGAACATTTAGGCTTGGCTTGGAAGACAGCGGCGGACGGGCTAGGTTGGCGCCGCCATGAACACGCATGCCACAGAGACGTCCTGTATCGCCCTGATCGTCGCCGCCGGACGCGGCAGCCGCTTCGCCGCCGCGGGAAATCCCGGCGCGCCCAAACAATATCGTGGGCTCGGCGGCATGGCCGTGCTGCGCCGCGCCGCCCTGCCCTTTCTGACGCATCCCAAGGTGAGCGGCGTGCGCGTCGTCATCCACGCCGACGACCGCGCGCTTTACAACGAAGCCATGGCCGGCCTCGAACTGCTGCCGCCGGTCCACGGCGGCGAAGCGCGACAGGATTCGGTGCGTCTCGGCCTCGAAAGCCTAGCCGGCCAAAAGCCCGGCGCCGTGCTGATCCATGACGCGGCGCGGCCTTTCGTCGATGCCGCGATTATCGACCGCAGCTTGGAAGCCTTGACCCGCCATCCCGGCGCCATCGCCGCCGTGCCGCTCGCCGACAGCCTGAAGCGCGGCAATAGCGACATCGTCACTGCCGCCGTCGAGCGCGAAGGCCTGTGGCGCGCGCAGACGCCACAAGCCTTCCGTTATGCCGATATCCTCGCCGCCCACCGCAAGGTCGCGGCGGCAGAGAACATGGGCTACGACCGCGGCTTCACCGACGATGCCGCCGTGCTGGAACAGGCCGGTGGCACGGTGGGCCTCGTGCTCGGCAGCGAGGACAATTTCAAAATCACCACGGAGGCCGACTTGGCGCGCGCCGAACGGCAATTGCTCGCATCGCTCGGCGACATCCGCACCGGCTTCGGCGTGGATGTCCATGCCTTCGGACCCGCTGGCGAACAGAGCCATGTAACGCTCTGCGGCCTTCAGATTCCCAGTCCGCGCGGCCTGGTCGGACATTCCGACGCCGACGTCGGCCTTCATGCGCTGACCGACGCGTTGCTCGCCTGTATCGGCGACGGCGACATCGGCAGCCATTTCCCGCCGAGCGATCCGCAATGGAAAGGCGCCGACTCCGCCGTCTTCCTGCGCCATGCCGCTAGCCTCGTCAAAGCGCGCGGCGGCGTCATCGCCCATCTCGACGTTACCGTGCTGTGCGAAGCGCCGAAGGTCTCGCCGCATCGCGAGGCGATGCGCGGGCGCATCGCCGAGATCGCCGGTCTCGCCATCGGCCGCGTCAGCGTCAAGGCGACGACGACGGAGAAGCTCGGCTTCCTCGGCCGCGGCGAAGGCATCGCCGCCCAGGCCGTCGCCACCGTCCGCCTGCCCGCCGACGCTTTCTGAGTTTGTGATGACCGACGAATCGCCCTCCACGCCCCCCATCGTAGCGAGAGGCCTGCCCAACTGGCATCCGGCCTATCTCATCGCCACCGGCTTCGGCATCGGCCATCTGCCGAAAGCCCCCGGCACCTGGGCCTCTTTCGTCGCCCTGCCCTTCGCCTTCGGCATCTATTATCTCGGCGGCCCGCCGGTCATGTTGCTATTCGTGCTCTATCTTTTCTGTCTAGGCTGGTGGGCGGCCCATGTCTATGTGACGCGCCGCATGCTGAAGGATCCGGGCGAGATCGTCATCGACGAGATCGTCGCCCAGATGGCGATATTCATCGTCATCCCGCCCACCTGGTACAATCTGTTGCTGGGCTTCGTGCTCTTCCGCATCGCCGATATCTGGAAACCCTGGCCGGTCAGCTGGGCCGACGGTCATATCCATGGCGGCTTCGGCGTGCTGTTCGACGACCTCCTCGCCGCCGCTTATGCCGGCGGAGCGCTCTGGATCGTCAACGAGATCATCGTCTTCAACATGGCGACCCCGTGATGTTTCCGGCCGACATTCTCCGTCTGGCCGAACAGGTTCTCGCCGCCGCGCGCGCGCAACAACTGAAGATCGCGACGGCGGAATCCTGCACCGGCGGGCTCGTTGCCGGCGCGCTGACCGAAATCGCCGGATCGTCGGATGTGGTCGAGCGCGGATTCGTCACCTACGCCAATGCGGCCAAGACCGACATGATCGGCGTGCCGGCCGGCATGATCGGCGCGCATGGCGCGGTCAGCGAAGAAGTCGCGTGCGCCATGGCCGAGGGGGTTCTCGCCCATGCGCCGGTCGATCTCGCCGTCGCCATCACCGGCATCGCCGGCCCTGGCGGCGGCACGCCGTCGAAGCCGGTGGGCTTGGTGCATTTCGCCTGCGCCCGACGCGGTCGTGCAACCGCGCACGAACGTCATGTTTTCTCCGGGGATCGTTCGGCGGTTCGACGCGCCGCCGTGCGCGTGGCGCTTGCCCTACTGCTGCTGGGTGCGGCTTAAACCGGCGTGATCGGTTGAGAGCCGTAGAGCTTGGCCGCGCGGGTTTCGAAGGCGTTGACCATGCGCTTGACCGCCTCGTGGAACAGCGCGCCGATCAGCGTTTCCAAAATTTTCGAGCGAAATTCGAATTCGACGTGAAAATCGATCAACGTGCCGCCCGGTTGCGCGTTGAACACCCACTTGTTGCTCATATGGCGCATCGGGCCGTCGATATAAGCGACCTCGATGCGCGGCACGACGCCCTCGGATGGCGGCGTCAAAGTGACGCGCGAGGTGAAGCGCTCGCGGATCATCTTGAAACCGATCACCAGGTCGGCGATCACTTCGGTCGGCCGGCGTTCGCGAATGCGCGCACCGATGCACCAGGGCAGGAACTCGGGATATTTCTCGATGTCGGCCACCAGCGCGTAAAGCTGCTCGGGGCTGTAGGGCATGAACTTCTGCTCGGCGTGCAGCGGCATGCGGCGGACTGCCTGCCCTAGCGCCGCGCGGCGGCGAGCTTCTTCTCGCGCGCCTCGCGCAGGCGGCGGAAATCCTCTTCCGCGTGATAGGACGAGCGCGTCAACGGCGAGGACGACACCAGCAGGAAGCCCTTCGAGCGCGCCTTGGCTGCATAAGTATTGAATTCGTCGGGCGTGACGAAGCGCTCGACCTTGGCATGATTCGGCGTCGGCTGCAGATACTGGCCGATGGTCAGGAAGTCGACGTCAGCGGCGCGCAGATCGTCCATCACCTGATAGACCTCCTCCGCCGTCTCGCCGAGCCCAACCATGATGCCGGACTTGGTAAAAATCGACGGCACGACTTTCTTCACGCGATCGAGCAGGCGCAGCGAATTGAAATAGCGCGCGCCGGGACGGATCGTCGCGTAGAGGCGCGGCACCGTCTCGAGGTTGTGGTTGTAGACGTCGGGGCGCGCATTGGCGACCAGATCGATGCTCTCGGGCTGGCGCAGGAAGTCGGGCGTCAACACCTCGATGGTGGTGCCCGGCGCTTTGACGCGCAGCTTCTCGATGCATTGCACGAACTGATTGGCGCCGCCGTCCTTCAGGTCGTCGCGGTCGACCGAGGTGATGACGACATGCTCGAGGCCGAGCGTGGCGATGGCGGTCGCGAGATTGTCTGGCTCGTGCGGATCGACGAGATTCGGCTTGCCGGTCTTGACGTTGCAAAAGGCGCAGGCACGCGTGCAAGTGTCGCCGAGAATCATCACCGTGGCGTGCTTCTTGGTCCAGCACTCGCCGATATTCGGGCAGGCCGCCTCTTCGCAGACCGTGTGCAGCTTCAGGCCATGCAGCAGCTTGCGCGTCTCGTTGTACTGCGCGGAATTCGGCGCCTTGACGCGAATCCAATCAGGCTTCGGCACACGGGCCGGCTTGGCCGGCGCGTCGCTGCCGCTTGCGGTCGGATCGTTGGCCGAGATGTCGCTCATAACGTCTCCAAAAGCCCCCCAGGGCCCCCGCTCAGCGCTTAGATGTGGAGCACCCGGCCGTAAGCGTCAAGGACGCCCTCATGCATGACCTCGGAAATGGTCGGATGCGGGAAGACCGTCTCCATCAGTTCCGCTTCCGTGGTCTCCAACTGGCGGGCGATGACGTAGCCCTGGATCAGCTCGGTGACCTCCGCGCCGATCAGATGGGCGCCGAGCAGCGCGCCGGTCTTGGCGTCGAACACGGTCTTGACCAGGCCGTCCGGCTCGCCCATGGCGACGGCCTTACCATTGCCGAGGAATGGGAATTTGCCGACCTTGACCTGATAGCCCTTCTCCTTGGCCGCCTTCTCGGTCAGGCCGACGCTCGCCACCTGCGGGCGGCAATAGGTGCAGCCCGCGATGTTGTCGGTCTTGAACGGATGCACGCCGGGCACGCCGGCGATCTTCTCGACGCAGACGACGCCCTCGTGGCTCGCCTTATGGGCCAGCCAGGGCGGCCCGGTGAGATCGCCGATGGCGTAAACGCCCGGCTCGCCGGTCTGGCCAAACCCATCGACCGTCACATGGGTGCGGTCGACCTTCGCCTTGGTGCCTTCGAGGCCGATGTTCTCGACATTGCCGACGATGCCGACGGCGAGGATGACGCGATCGACCGTGACCGTCTCGGTCTTCGGCTTGCCGTCCTTGTCCTTCATCTCGATGGTCGCGGTGACATTGTCCTTACCGGGCTTCAATGACTTCACGGTCGCGCCGGTATGAATCTTGATGCCGCGCTTCTCGAAGGCCTTGCGCGCGAACGCGGAGATGTCCTCGTCTTCGACCGGCAGCACGCGGTCCATCACTTCGACCACGGTCACCTCGGCGCCGAGGTCGCGGAAGAAGCTGGCGAATTCGATGCCAATGGCGCCCGAGCCGACGACGAGCAGCGATTTCGGCATCATGTTCGGCGCCAGCGCCTCGCGATAGGTCCAGATCAGCTTGCCGTCCGGCTCCAGGCCGGGCATCGAACGCGCGCGCGCGCCGGTCGCCAGGATCACATGCTTGGCGGTCAGGTTGGTCACTTTGCCGTCCGCACCCGTGACCTTCACCTTGCGCAACGGGCCGGCGACACCATCGAGCGCGCCGCTGCCGTTGACGACCTCGACCTTGTTCTTTTTCATCAGGAAGGTGACGCCCTTCGACATCTGCGCGGCGACGCCGCGCGAACGTTCGACGATCTTCTTCAGATCGAAGCTGATGCCCTTGGCGCTGAGGCCGTAGGTCTCGGCATTCTGCATCTCGTGATAGATGTCGGAGCTGCGCAGCAGCGCCTTGGTCGGAATGCAGCCCCAGTTCAGGCAAATGCCGCCGAGCTCGGCGCGCTCGACGATGGCGACTTTCAGCTTGAGCTGCGCCGCGCGAATGGCCGTGACATAACCGCCCGGGCCGCTGCCGACGATGACGACGTCGAAATTGGTCTCAGCCATGGTCGGCTCCTACAATACGAGCTTGATCGGATGTTCGATCAGATTCTTGAAGGCCTGCATGAATTGCGCGCCCAAGGCGCCGTCGACCACGCGATGGTCGCAGGACAGCGTGCAGGTCATCACCGTGGCGACGGCGAGCTGGCCGTTCTTCACCACAGCGCGCTGCTCGCCGGCCGAGACCGCGAGGATGGCCCCCTGCGGCGGATTGATGATCGCCGAGAAGTCCTTCACGCCGAACATGCCGAGGTTCGACAGCGAGAAAGTGCCGCCCTGGAATTCCTCGGGCTTAAGCTTGTTTTCCTTGGCGCGCGTGGCGAGGTCCTTCATCTCGGCGGAGATGGTGGCCAGGCCCTTCTTTTCGGCGCTCTTGATGATCGGCGTGATCAGGCCGCCCGGGATCGACACGGCGACCGAAATGTCGGCCGACTCGAACATCATGGCGCCCTCGTCGCTCCACGCCGCGTTGGCGCCCGGCACCTGCATCAGGGCCAGCGCTGCGGCGCGAATCGCGAAGTCGTTGACGGAAATTTTCGTCTTTTCGTCGATGGCGTTGATCTCGGCGCGCAGGTCCATCAGGCGGTCGAGGTCGATATCGACGCTGACGTAGAAATGCGGCACGGTCTGCTTCGATTCGACCAAGCGCTTGGCGATGACCTTGCGCATGGTGCTGTGCGGCACCAGCTTGCTTTTGGCTGGCGCGAAAGTCGCGCCCGAGCCGAGGCGCAAGCCGCCGCCGGCGCCGCCGACCGAGGCGCCGCCTTTGAAATTCTCGACGTCGGACCGCGTGATGCGGCCATGCGGACCGCTACCGGTGACGCTGGCGATATCGAGGCCCTTGTCCTTGGCGATGCGGCGCGCCAGCGGCGTGGCGAAGACGCGGCCGCCGGCGGGAGGCGCGGCCGGCGCGGCGGCCGGCTTCGGCGCGGGCGCAGCGGCGGCAGCCGGCGCGGCCTTGGCCTCTTCCTTCTTCGGCTCCTCGTCCTTCTTCGTCTCTTCCTTCGGAGCGATCTTGGCGGCCGGTGCGGCGCTCATGCCTTCCAGCGCCTTCTTGTCCTCGCCCTCCTCCAGCAACAGCGCGATGACGTCGTTGACCTTCACGCCCTGGCTGCCCTCGGCGACCATAATCTTGCCGAGCGTGCCTTCGTCGACCGCCTCGACTTCCATCGTCGCCTTGTCGGTCTCGATCTCGGCGAGCACCTCGCCGGACTTGACCTTGTCGCCTTCCTTCTTGAGCCAACGGGCGATATTGCCCTCGGTCATGGTCGGCGACAGCGCGGGCATCAAAATCTTGATCGGCATGACGGGTTTTCCCTAGAAACGGACGGGACGCTGCGAGACGAGCGTCTTCTTAGCGGTAGAGAACCTCTTTCGCCGCGGCGATCACGTGATCGGCCTGCGGCAAAGCGAGCTTTTCGAGGTTGGCGGCATAGGGCAGCGGCACGTCGACGGCGCAAACGCGCTTGACCGGCGCGTCGAGATAATCGAACGCCTGCTCCATCATCAACGCGGCAAGCTCGGAGCCGATGCCGGCGTAGGGCCAGCCTTCCTCGACGCTCACCAGGCGGTTGGTCTTCTTGACCGACTCGATGATCGTGGCGGTGTCGAGCGGACGCAGCGTGCGCAGATCGATGACCTCGGCGTCGATGCCGTCCTTGGCCAATGCCTCGGCCGCTTCCAGCGCAACGCCGACCATGATCGAGAAGGCCGTGATGGTCACGTCCTTGCCTTTGCGCACGATGCGCGCCTTGCCGATCGGCACGGTGTAATCGGGATCGACCGGCACCGGGAAGCTGCGGCCGTAGAGCATCTCGTTCTCGAGGAAGATCACCGGATTGGGATCGCGAATCGCGGACTTGAGCAGGCCCTTGGCGTCGTCGGCGGAGTACGGCGACACGACGATGAGGCCCGGCACATGGGCGTACCAGCTGGCGAAGCATTGGGAGTGCTGGGCGCCGACGCGCGACGCGGCGCCGTTCGGGCCGCGGAACACCATGGGCGAGCCCATCTGGCCGCCCGACATGTAGCGCGTCTTGGCGGCGGAGTTGATGATGTGGTCCATCGCCTGCAGGGCGAAGTTCCAGGTCATGAACTCGACGATCGGCTTGAGCTTGGCGAAGGCGGCGCCGACGGCGAGACCGGCGAAGCCATGTTCGGTGATCGGCGTGTCGACGACGCGGCGGTCGCCGAATTCCTGCAGGAGGCCTTGGGTGACTTTATAGGCGCCCTGATATTCGGCGACTTCCTCGCCCATGACGAAAACGTCCGGATCGCGGCGCATTTCTTCGGCCATGGCGTCGCGCAAGGCTTCGCGCACCGTCATCACCTTGGTTTCGCCGAGATCAGCATCGTCCTGAAGGCCGTAGGTCGAAGCCGGCGCGACGGGCGCGGCGGCTTTCGCCTCTGCCTTGGGCGCTTCAGCTTCGGTCTTCGGCGACTCGGACTTGGCTTCGGCTTTCTTCGCAGCCGGCTTCGCATCGCCGAGCGACTTGGCGTCCTCGCCTTCGCTCAGGATCATGGCGATCGGCTGGTTGACGGCGACGTTCTCGGTGCCTTCCGGCACCAGAATCTTGCCGAGCGTCCCCTCATCGACCGCCTCGACCTCCATGGTCGCCTTGTCGGTTTCGATTTCGGCCAGCACTTCGCCGGACTTCACGGAATCGCCTTCATGCTTGAGCCAGCGGGCGATTTTGCCTTCCGTCATGGTCGGCGACAGGGCCGGCATGAGCACTTCGATGGGCATGGAATACCTTCGTCTTCCCTGAGGAGATACAGAAACGGACGGCCGCGATGACGGCCGTCCGAGGGCCGCTAGGCCAACACGTCGGTGTAGAGCTGCGAGGGATCTGGCTCGGCGTCGGTCAAGGCGAAATCGGCCGCCTCGACGATGGTCTTCTTGACGTCCTGGTCGATCTTCTTGAGCGCCGCCTCGTCGGCGAAGCCGGCTTCGATGATCTGCGCCTGGAGATGCTCGATGGGGTCGCGTTCGGCGCGCATCTTGTCGACTTCGTCGCGCGTGCGGTACTTGGCCGGATCGGACATCGAGTGGCCGCGATAGCGGTAGGTCTCCATCTGCAGCACGTAGGGGCCCTTGCCGGCGCGGCAATGGGCGACGGCGATCTCGCCAGCCTCGCGCACTTTGATCACGTCCATGCCGTCGACCTTCATGCTCGGGATGCCGAAGGCCTCGCCGCGCTTGTAGAAGTCAGGCGTGGAAGCGCCGCGCTTGACCGAGGTGCCCATGGCGTACTGGTTGTTCTCGATGACGAACACGGTCGGCAGCTTCCACAGCGCCGCCATATTGAAGGCCTCGTAGACTTGGCCCTGGTTGGCCGCGCCGTCGCCGTAATAGGTCAGCGAGACGGTGTTCTTGCCGTTGTACTTGCGGGCGAAGGCGAGGCCGACGCCGATCGGCACACTGGCGCCGACGATGCCATGGCCGCCGTAGAAGTTCTTCTCGGCGCTGAACATGTGCATCGAGCCGCCCTTGCCCTTCGAGTAGCCGCCCTGGCGGCCCGTGAGCTCGGCCATGACGCCCTTGGGGTCCATGCCGCAGGCCAGCATATGGCCATGGTCGCGGTAGGTGGTGATGACGGCGTCTTCGCCGGTGATCGTCGACTGCATACCGACGACGACGGCTTCCTGGCCGATGTAGAGATGGCAGAAGCCGCCGATGGCGCCCTGGCCATACAGCTGGCCCGCCTTCTCCTCGAAGCGGCGGATCAGCAGCATGTCCTCATACATCTTGAGGAGCAGCTTCTTGTCTTGATTGGTGGGCTTGCCCTTATCGGCCTGTCGCGGCGGCGAAGCCTGCTTCGTCAGGGACGGTTTGACGGGGGCGGACTTCTTGGCAGTGGCTGCGACCATACCGGCACCTTCGCTGCGTGAGGGGAAGCGCATACGCCGCAAAGCGGCGCAGACGCCTCATATAGCGACTTACCCCAGGCATGGGAAGAGGCCGCAAACTCCAAAAAATCCTGTTATTGCAATGCGATAATTAAGATTAACTGGATTTAAGATGATATTTCGTATTCGCCCTATATGCGCGTAATTATCGAACGCACAACCTCATAGTGAAGACAGGAATCACCGCAGCCGCGCAAAATTATGCTGCACTTGCGTAATCACGGAAGTTTAAAAATCATAAGTTATTGAATTAGTTACGTCTAATACCGGCAAGCTTTATCGTGCAGGTGCGAAGGAGATGGTTACCCTGTTGGCCAGCTCGGCCAATTGCGCGGCTTGCGCGCGTATGACGGGCAAAGCATCCGCGGCATGATCGGCGATGCCATTGGCGGCCGGAGCGCGGGCCGGCGTGGCCGGCAGAGCGGTCGCCGGCGGCAAAGCCGGGACGATCGGCGCGGCGCCAGGCGCCGACATCGGCGCGGCGGTCGCCGCGCCATCCATGATGATGATTTCGTTGGGCAGCAGCAATCCGAGGCTGGAGCGCACGCGCTCATCGAGCATGTCGGGATCGAGATGGTCGGGCCGCAGCAGATTGGTGCGGCGCTCAAGGGCGAGACGCTCGCGCGCCACCTTTTCGAAGTTGGCGTTGGCGATCTCGGTCTGCTGACTGAGATGGACCCAGGCGATCAAGCCGCGATCGCCCTGGATCGAGTGATAGGCGAAATAGCCGAACACCGCGATCGCCAGCACGGGGCCGGTGATGTGGCGGGCTCGTTTCTTGATTTCGCGCAACAGGACCATGGGCTTACAGAATCACAAGCGATTCATGGCCGTCAATTGAAAACCGTTAAAGTCTTAAAAAAGATTCAACGGAATCAAGAATCAAAAGGTAACTGCTCTGATTTGGAATCAGACTCGCGAAGCAAGCCTCGCGAGTCTGGAGAAGATTCCTATTTGCCGCCCATCGAAGCGCGGAGCACGCTGCGGCCGGCGTAGATCGCCGAGGTGCCGAGCTCTTCCTCGATGCGGATGAGCTGGTTGTACTTGGCCAGCCGGTCCGAGCGGGCCAGCGAGCCGGTCTTGATCTGGCCGCAGTTGGTGGCGACCGCCAGGTCGGCGATGGTGGCGTCCTCGGTCTCGCCCGAGCGGTGCGACATGACGGCCTTATAGCCCGCCTTATGCGCCATCTCGACGGCTTCCAGGGTTTCGGACAGGGTGCCGATCTGGTTGACCTTCACCAGGATGGCATTGGCCGTGCCCTCTTTGATGCCGCGCGCGAGGCGCTTCGGGTTGGTCACGAACAGGTCGTCGCCGACGAGTTGGACCTTGTCGCCGATCGCCTCGGTCAGCATCTTCCAGCCTTCCCAATCGTCTTCGGCCATGCCGTCCTCGATCGAGACGATGGGATAGCGCTTCACCAGGTCGGCATAGAGCTTGACCATGGCGTCGCGGCCGAGGGTCTTGCCCTCGCCTTCGAGCACATATTTGCCCTTCTTGTAGAACTCGGTTGAAGCGGCATCGAGCGCCAGGGCGATGTCCTCGCCCGGCTTGTAGCCGGCCTTCTTGATCGCCTGCATGATGAACTTCAACGCCGCGTCGGCGCTCGCCAGATTCGGCGCAAAGCCGCCTTCGTCGCCGACGTTGGTGTTGAGGCCGGCCTCCTTGAGCTGGCCCTTCAGGGCCTGGAACACTTCGGCGCCCATGCGCACGGCGTCGGCGATGGTCGTCGCCGAGACCGGCATGATCATGAATTCCTGGAAGTCGATCGGGTTGTCGGCATGCACGCCGCCGTTGACGATGTTCATCATCGGCACCGGCAGGGTGCGCGCGAAGACGCCGCCGACATAGGCGAAGAGCGGCAGGCCGGCTTCGACCGCGGCAGCCTTGGCCACCGCCATCGACACGCCGAGGATGGCATTGGCGCCGAGGCGCGCCTTGTTCGGCGTGCCGTCCAATTCGATCATGGTGCGGTCGAGGCCGAGTTGGTCTTCGGCGTCCATGCCGGACAGGGCGTCGAACAGTTCGCCGTTCACCGCTTCGACGGCCTTCAGCACGCCCTTGCCGCCGTAGCGCTTCTTGTCGCCGTCGCGCAGTTCGACCGCCTCATGGGCGCCGGTCGAGGCACCGGATGGCACCGCGGCGCGGCCCATGGCGCCGCTTTCCAGCACCACATCGACTTCGACGGTCGGATTGCCGCGCGAATCGAGGATTTCGCGCGCCTGGATGTCGGCAATAGCGGTCATGGATATGGCTCCGTGATGGGGGTTCGCGAGAAACGGGAAAAGCCGGCGTTACGCCGGATCGGATTTGGCCAGGCTATCGAACGCCAGCAGCGTTTCGAGCAGCTTCGGCATGTCCTTAAGATGAACCATGTTCGGCCCGTCGGACGGGGCCTTGTCGGGGTCCTGATGCGTCTCCATGAAGACGCCGGCGACGCCGATGGCGACAGCGGCGCGCGCCAGGATCGGCACCATGCGGCGGTCGCCGCCGCTGGTGGTGCCCTGCCCGCCCGGCTGCTGCACCGAATGGGTCGCATCGAAGATCACCGGATAGCCGGTCGACTTCATCACCGGCAGCGAGCGCATGTCGGAGACCAGCGTGTTGTAGCCGAACGACGCGCCGCGCTCGCACAGCATGATGCGCTCGTTGCCGGTCGAAGCGATCTTGGCCGCGACATTGGCCATGTCCCAGGGCGCGAGGAACTGGCCCTTCTTGACGTTGATCGCCTTGCCGGTCTCGCCGGCCGCGATCAACAGATCGGTCTGGCGCGAGAGAAAGGCCGGGATCTGCAGGATATCCACATATTCGGCAGCCATGGCGCATTGCTCGCGCTCATGCACGTCGGTCAGCACCGGACAGCCGAACTTTTCGCGCACCTCGGCGAGGATCGGCAGCGCCTTCTTCAGGCCCATGCCGCGGTCGCTGGTGAGCGAAGTGCGGTTGGCCTTGTCGAACGAGCTTTTGTAGATCAGGCCGAAGCCCAGCTTCTTGGCCAGCTTGGTCAGCGCCTCGGCCATTTCCATGGCATGGGCGCGGCTTTCCAGCGCGCAAGGGCCGGCGATCAGCGTCAGACGCAGATCGTTGCCGAAGACGGCCTTGCCGACCTTCACGTGACGCTGTTTGACCGCTGGCACGGCTTTCGAGGCTGCGGGTTTCTTCGCCATGGCTAGACCAGCCGCGACTGGGCGATCGCCGCCTGCACGAATGAGGCGAACAGCGGATGCGTGTCGAACGGCTTGGACTTCAGCTCGGGGTGGAATTGCACGCCGATGAACCAGGGATGGTCGGCGAATTCGACGATCTCGGGCAGGCTCTTGTCGGGCGACATGCCGGAGAAAGTCAGTCCCGCCTCTTCCAGCCGCTTCATGTAATTGATGTTCACTTCGTAGCGATGACGGTGGCGCTCGCTGATCTGCTGCTGGCCGTAAATCTCGGCCACGCGGCTGCCCGGCTTGAGGGCGCAATCGTAGGCGCCGAGGCGCATGGTGCCGCCGACATTGGCGTCGGCCGAACGCAACTCGCGAGTATTGCCGCGCATCCATTCGGTCATCAGGCCGACGACCGGCTCTTCGCACGGGCCGAATTCGGTCGAGCCGGCCTTGGCGATGCCGGCGAGATGGCGCGCCACTTCGATGACGGCCATCTGCATGCCGAAGCAGATGCCGAAGTACGGCACCTTGTGCTCGCGGGCGAAGCGGGCGGCGGCGATCTTGCCTTCGCTGCCGCGTTCGCCGAAGCCGCCCGGCACCAGGATGCCGTTGACGCCTTCAAGCTTCTCGATGGCGCCCTCGGATTCGAAGATTTCCGATTCGATCCAGTCGAGCTTGACCTTCACATTGTTGTGGATGCCGCCGTGAATCAGCGCTTCGTTGAGCGACTTATAGGAATCGAGGAAGTGGGTGTACTTGCCGACCACGGCGATCTTGACCTCGCCCTCGGGGGCGCGGATGCGACCGGCGATGTGCTCCCAGCGGCCGAGATTCGGTTCGGCCTGGCCGGCCGGCTCCTTGTCGAGGCCGAAGTGGCGCACGACGACATTGTCGAAGCCCTGCTCGTGATAGCTGATCGGCACCTGATAGATGGTGTCGACGTCGAGGGCGGGAATGACGGCATCTTCGCGCACGTTGCAGAACAGCGCGATCTTGCGCTTCTCGCCCGGCGGCAAAGGCCGATCGCAGCGCGCCAGCAGCGCGTCGGGCTGGATGCCGACGCTGAGCAGTTCTTTCACCGAATGCTGGGTCGGCTTGGTTTTCAGCTCGCCGGCGCTCGGGATGTAGGGCACCAGCGTGAGGTGCACATACATCGTGCGCTCGCGCCCCAACTCGTTGCCGAGCTGGCGGATCGCTTCGAGGAACGGCAGGCTTTCGATGTCGCCGACCGTGCCGCCGACTTCGCAGAGCACGAACTCGGCCTCGCCCGGATCGGACAGCACGAATTCCTTGATCGCGTCGGTGACGTGCGGAATGACCTGCACGGTCGCGCCGAGATAATCGCCGTGGCGCTCGCGAGAAATAACGGTCGAATAGATGCGGCCGGTGGTGATGTTGTCGCTCTGACGAGAGGCCACGCCGGTGAAGCGCTCGTAATGACCGAGATCCAAATCGGTCTCGGCGCCGTCGTCAGTGACGTAAACCTCGCCGTGCTGATAGGGCGACATCGTGCCCGGATCTACATTGAGGTAGGGATCGAGCTTGCGCAGGCGGACTTTATATCCGCGGGCCTGCAACAGCGCGCCGAGCGACGCTGAAGCGATGCCTTTACCGAGGGAGGAAACCACGCCGCCAGTGATGAAGATGTACCGGGTCTGCATGGGAGTTAAAGATTACACAAGGCTTAGAACTTTCCCAACAAAAAGGGGCGACCCCTCGCCCCTTTTTTCGTGCCGTCCGAAAACCGGCGCAATGCCGGCTGTTTCTTAGCGAGTGGGCGGCGCGGCCGGCCCAGTGGTGCCGGACGTCCCGGGCGCGGCAGGCGTGACCGGCGGCGCGAAGGGCGCGGTCGACGGGCTGCCCGGCGCGCCACTGGTGCTTGGCGTCGGCATTTGATCGAAAATGGAGCGCGGCTGCTTGCTGGCGCCGGCAAGAATCGCCAAGACAAGGCAATTGAGCATGAACAGGGCGGCGAGTACGCCCGTGGTGCGCGTCAGAAGATTGGCCTGGCCGCGGCCCGACATCATGCCGCCGCCTTGGCCGCCGCCGATGCCGAGAGCGCCGCCTTCGCTGCGCTGCAAAAGGACGGTGATGACCAGGGCAAGGGCCAGGATGATGTGGATAACCAGGAGGAGTGTCGTCATGGGCGCTTTCTCTACTCGCTTTCGCCGGCTTTCGCTAGAGGCAACTGCCGCCTGCGATTCCCGCGGGGATCAAGGACAGGCGCGGGCAATGGCGGCGAAATCGGCCGCATTCAAACTGGCACCCCCGACCAAAGCGCCATCGACATCCGGCAGGCGCAAAATCTCGGCGGCGTTCGACGGTTTGACCGAACCGCCATAGAGCAGGCGGATACCCGCCGCCTCGCCGGTCAGCTTGGCCAATTCTTTGCGGATATGGGCATGGGCGGCGGCGATTTCATCATTGGTCGGCGTACGGCCGGTGCCGATGGCCCAGACCGGCTCATAGGCGACGACGGTCGTCGCCGCCTTGGCGCTGGCGGGAACCGATCCGGCGATTTGGCGCGCCAGCACGTCGAGCGTCTGGCCGGCGACATATTGCGCCTCGGTCTCGCCGATGCAGACGATGGCGACGAGACCGGCGGCCTGCGCCGCTTGCGCCTTGGCGAGGACTTGGCCGTCGCTCTCGCCATGATCGGTCCGGCGCTCGGAATGGCCGACGATAGCATAGGTCGCGCCGGCGTCGCGCAGCATGGCGGCGCTGATATCGCCGGTGTGGGCGCCCGAAGCCTTGGCATGGCAATCCTGGCCGCCGAGCACGACGGCGCTCCCGGACAGCAAACCGGCGACGGTGCTGACCAAGGTCGCCGGCGGGCAAACCAGCAATTCGCAGCCGACCACGCCCGGTTTGCCGACGTCTTGGATCAGGTCGCCGACCAGTTTGCCGGCATCGGCCTTCAGGCCGTTCATCTTCCAATTGCCGGCGATCAGCTGGCGGCGAGCGGCCATGCGATTGTTCCCTGTGTCGAAATTGCCATGCGCGGTGCGGGGTTGCGGCGGTTTCGTAACACGCGTCGCGCAAACTGCCAACTGGGCCCCTGCCAACCACGCTGGTGGGCAAAAGGCCGCGGTTTCGCGGCGATTTCCGTGTTGCAGCGACTAGGGGCCGCTTCTATCATGCGCCGCGCCCCGCAAGTGCCTGTTTCTCTAGCGCCTTTCGCTGGAATTGGCCGCGCCGATACCCCCATTCACGCCCCGTTTCGAAGACAGGCCCCATCTCGATGCTCCAGTCCATGCGCAAACACGCCACCTCCTGGGTGGTGAAGATTCTGTTCGGGCTTTTGATCCTGAGCTTCGGCCTGTGGGGCATCAACGACATCTTCCTCGGCGAGCGCGACCCGACGGTCGCCACGGTCGCCGGCACCAAGATCCCGCTGTCGCAGCTCAACGACGGCGTGAAACAGGAGATCGAGCGCTTCCAGCCGATCTTCGGCGGCGCGCTCGATTCCCAGCAAGCCAAGCAACTCGGCCTCGTCGATCAGGCGCTCGAGCGCCTGATC
>CAMAVH010000024.1 GCA_945861615.1 Rhizobium sp. Q54
GCGGCGGCCCTGGTGCGCCGCGCGCTGGATCGTCCCGCCAGTTAATCGGCGAAGCCGAGCACATCCTGCATGCTGTAAAGCCCAGGCGCCTTGCCGCGGCCCCACAGGGCGGCGCGCACCGCGCCACGCGCGAAGATCTGGCGCGACGAGGCCTTGTGCGTCAGCTCGACGCGCTCGCCGTCGGCGGCGAAGATCACCGTGTGATCGCCGACCACGTCGCCGCCGCGCAAGGACGCGAAGCCGATGGTGCCGGCGACGCGCTGGCCGGTGATGCCATCACGGCCCCGCACTTCGACGTCCTTGAGATTGACCTTGCGGCCGTCCGCCGCCGCCTGGCCGAGCATGAGCGCCGTGCCCGACGGCGCATCGACCTTGTGGCGATGATGCATCTCGACGATCTCGATGTCGAACTCGTCGCCGAGTAAGGCGGCGACGCGCCTGGATAGGCCGGCGAGCAGATTGACGCCGACGGAAAAATTCGCCGCGCGGATGATCGCGGTGTGGCGCGCCGCCTTGGCGATCTCGGCGTCATGGGCCGCTTCCAGGCCGGTGGTGCCGATGACATGGATGGTCTTGCCCTGGGCGGCGAGCGCAGCATGGGCGACGGTGGCCGCCGGGGCTGTGAAATCGATCACCGCGTCGGCGGCGGCGAACAGCGCCACGGCATCGTCGCTGACCATGACGCCGAGGGCCTCGCCGCCGGCGAGCAGGCCGGCATCCTTGCCGATGGCGGCGCTGCCGGCGCGTTCGGTGGCGCCGATCAGGCGGGCCTCGCCCGGCTGGGCGCGGACCTGCTGCACGAGCATGGCGCCCATGCGCCCGGCGGCGCCGACGATACCGATCTTCAATGGATCCATGACAAGTCCCTCAGCCTGAAACGGCGGGGATTTAAGCACAGGCGGCCGCGAACGTCATGGACGCAAAATACAGATCGTCATTGCCCGGCTTGACCGGGCAATCCATCTCGCCGCTTTTCGGTGATCGGCATGGACCCTCGGGTCAAGCCCGAGGGTGACGTGAGACGTGCGGCAGCGAAGCTGCTACTCGCGCAGGTCGTCCCACAGCTCGCGGATCTTGGCGAAGAAGCCTTCGGTCTCCGGGCTGGTCTGTTCGCGCTTGCCCGCCTTGTCGAACTCGGCGAGCAGCTCTTTCTGCTTCTTCGTCAGGTTCATCGGCGTTTCGACCGCCGCCTGGATATACATGTCGCCGCGCGCGGCCGAGCGCATCACCGACATGCCCTTGCCCTTGAGGCGGAATTGATGGCCGCTCTGGGTGCCCGCCGGCACGGCGACGCGCGCCTTCGTGCCATCGACGCAGGGCACCTCGAAGGAGCCGCCGAGCGCCGCGCTCGACATGCTGATCGGCACGCGGCAATAGACGTTCGCCCCGTCGCGCTGGAACAGGCGATGGGGCGCGATCGACAGGAAGATGTAGAGATCGCCCGACGGTCCGCCGCGCAACCCGGCCTCGCCTTCGCCGGTCAGGCGGATGCGCGTGCCCTCCTCGACGCCGGCGGGAATATTGACGGCGAGGGTCTTTTCCTTGCGCACGCGGCCGGCGCCCTGGCAGACGCGGCAGGGCTTTTCGATGACCTTGCCGGCGCCTTGGCATGTCGGGCAGGCGCGCTCGATGGTGAAGAAGCCCTGGCTGGCGCGCACCTTGCCGCGACCGTGGCAGGTGCCGCAGGTGACCGGCTTGGAGCCCTTCTCCGCGCCCGAGCCTTCGCATTCCTCGCACGGCGCGCTCGACGGCACCTTGATCGTCGTCTGGCGGCCGTGGAAGGCTTCTTCCAGGGTGATCTGCATGTTGTAGCGCAGGTCCGAGCCGCGCGTCGCGCCGTTGGCGCCGCCCTGGCCGCGCCGCCCGGTGAACTCGCCGAACATCTCGTCGAAGATGTCGGCGAAGCCGCCGAAGCCGAAGTCGGACGCGCCGCGCCCGCCGCCGCCGTTCTCGAAGGCGGCATGGCCGTAGCGATCGTAAGCCGCGCGCTTGTCCGGATCCTTCAGGACATCGTAGGCTTCGTTGATCTCTTTGAATTTATGTTCGGCCGCCTCGTCGCCGGGATTGCGATCGGGGTGGTGCTGCATGGCCAGCTTGCGATAGGCCTTTTTCAGGGTCTCGCCATCGGCGTCCCGCGAGCATTCGAGAAGCTCGTAGTAATCGATTTTGTCCATGTCAGTGCGAAGCTCGTTCTGCGCGTGAGGATAGGGTTGCGATGACGGAAATCCTCACGCGCAGTTCGAATTAAGCCTGCTTGTTCTTTTTGCTCTCGTCGACTTCCTCGAAGTCGGCATCGACGACGGTCGAGTCGTCGGCCGGCTTCTCGCCCGCCTGAGACTGGTTGGGATCTTGCGGACCGGCATCGCCGCCCGCCGCCTGCTCCTGCGTCGCCTTGTACATCGCCTCGCCGAGCTTCATGGCTGCGGTGGCCAGCGCTTCGACCTTGGCGCGGATGCCGGCGACGTCGTCGCCGTCCTTGACCGCCTTGAGATCGGCGATCTTGGTCTCGATCTCGGTCTTCACCGCGACGTCGACCTTGTCGCCATGTTCGGCGAGATTCTTCTCGGTCGAGTGGATCAGCGATTCGGCCTGGTTCTTGGCCTCGATCGCTTCTTTCCGCTTCTTGTCTTCGGCGGCATGGATTTCCGCGTCCTTGACCATCTTCTCGATGTCCTCGGACGACAGGCCGCCCGAGGCCTGGATGCGGATCTGCTGCTCCTTGCCGGTCGCCTTGTCCTTCGCCTGAACGCTGACGATGCCGTTGGCGTCGATGTCGAAGGTGACCTCGATCTGCGGCATGCCGCGCGGCGCCGGCGGGATGTTCTCCAGGTTGAACTGGCCGAGCAGCTTGTTGTCGGAGGCCATTTCGCGCTCGCCCTGGAAGACGCGGATCGTCACCGCCGTCTGGCTGTCCTCGGCGGTCGAGAACACCTGACTCTTCTTCGTCGGGATCGTCGTGTTGCGGTCGATCAGGCGCGTGAACACGCCGCCCAGCGTCTCGATGCCGAGCGACAGCGGCGTCACGTCGAGCAGAAGCACGTCCTTGACGTCGCCCTTGAGCACGCCGGCCTGGATCGCCGCGCCGATGGCGACGACTTCATCCGGGTTGACGCCCTTGTGCGGCTCGCGGCCGAAGAACTGCTTCACCATCTCGATGACTTTGGGCATGCGCGTCATGCCGCCGACGAGCACGACCTCATCGATCTCGGAGGCCTTGAGGCCAGCATCGCGGAGCGCCGCCTTGCAGGGCTCCATGGTGCGCTGAATCAGCGATTCGACCAGGCTTTCGAGCTTGGAGCGCGACAGGCGGACGTTGAGATGCTTCGGGCCCGACGCGTCGGCGGTGATGAACGGCAGGTTCACTTCCGTCTCGATCGCGGTGGACAATTCGATCTTGGCCTTTTCTGCGGCTTCCTTCAGGCGCTGCAGGGCGAGCTTGTCCTTGCGCAGGTCGATGCCCTGGTCCTTCTGGAATTCGCCGGCGAGGTAATCGATGATTTCCTTGTCGAAGTCTTCGCCGCCGAGGAACGTGTCGCCGTTGGTCGACTTCACTTCGAACACGCCGTCGCCGATCTCGAGCACGGACACGTCGAAGGTGCCGCCGCCCAAGTCATAGACCGCGATGGTGCCGGCCTTCTTTTTGTCGAGGCCGTAAGCGAGCGCCGCCGCCGTCGGCTCGTTGATGATGCGCAGCACTTCGAGGCCGGCGATCTTGCCGGCGTCCTTGGTCGCCTGGCGCTGCGAGTCGTTGAAGTAGGCGGGCACGGTGATGACGGCTTGCGTGACCGTCTCGCCGAGGTAGCGTTCGGCGGTTTCCTTCATCTTCTGCAGGATGAAGGCGGAGATTTCGCTCGGCGAATATTTCTTGCCCTGCGCCTCGACCCAGGCATCGCCATTGCCGCCGCCGACGATCTTGTAGGGAACGAGGTTGATGTCTTTCTGGGTGACCGGATCGTTGAAGCCGCGGCCGATCAGGCGCTTGATGGCGAACAACGTGTTTTCCGGGTTTGTCACGCCCTGGCGCTTGGCGGCCTGGCCGACCAGGCGCTCGCCGGAGTTGGTGAAAGCGACCATGGACGGCGTCGTGCGCGCGCCCTCGGCGTTCTCGATCACCTTGGCGGTCGAACCTTCCATGACGGCGACGCACGAGTTCGTGGTGCCGAGGTCGATACCGATAACTTTGCTCATCGTCTCTTCATCCTCTCAATTAGCAGGCTCCGCCGGCCCAGAACGGCACCGGGCAGAACCCCTGCGGGATTACCTGCAGATCAGGTCGGCCGATCACGTTGATCGCCGGTCCCCCGAACGGCTGCAGGGTATATAGGCAGGGGCTTTTGGGCCTGCAACACCCGGGGCGAAACTATCTCACGCTCCGGTGATCGGCCCTGTTCCAGGTCAAATCAGGCTTTGGTATCGACATTATGCGGATCGCCGGCCGAACCGCCGTAGGCTTCGGACGCCGCGCCGCTGGCAGACGGATGGGCCACACCACCCTTGGACACGCCGACCATGGCGGGACGCAATAGGCGGTCTTTCAGGGTATAGCCCGACTGCAGCACCTGGACGACGGTGCCGGCCGGCTTGCCGGCATCCTCGACCTCGAAGATCGCCTGATGCAGGTCATGGTTAAAGGGCTGGCCCTCGGGCGACAGCTTGACGATGCCGGCGCGCTCGAAGATCGCCAGCAATTCGCGCTCGGTCAGCTCGACGCCCGAGACGAAGGCCTTGAGGCCCTCGGGCAGGTCGGCCGGCTGGCTTTCCAGCGCCCGGCGCAGATTGTCGGCCACGGTGAGCATTTCGCGGGCAAAACCGGTGATGGCATATTTCGCCGTGTCCTCGCGCTCCTTGTCGGCGCGGCGGCGGTAATTCTCCATCTCGGCCACGGCGCGCAGCGCCCGGTCCTTGGCCTCGGCCAGTTCGGCCTGGAGCTTTTCGATCACGGCAAAGCCGTCGGGCTCGCCTTCGGCGGCGGCGGGATTGTCTTGCGGCGGCGTCTCGTCTTGCGCGGTCATGCGGAATTCTCGGGTCTAAATGCCTGAAAGGGGCGAACGGGGAGACAAATGGGCGCTGAGGCGGCCAGAGTCAACATCGGCGGTCATGACTGGCGGGGTGCCGTTAAGGCTTCGGCCATGGCCGTCAGCCGACCAGGCGCCCGATCACCTTGGCGGTGTAATCGACCATGGGAATGATGCGGGCGTAGTTCAGCCGGGTCGGGCCGATGACGCCGATGGCGCCGACGATCTTTTCGGAACTATTGGCGAAGGGCGCGACGATCATGGAAAAACCGGCATTGCGGAACAGCTCGTTGCCGGCGCCGATAAAGATCTGCACGCCTTCGGCGGCGCCGGCGAGATCGACCAGTTTCGCCATGGTTTCCTTGGTTTCCAGCGCCTGAAACAGGCCGCGGATGCGCTCGAGATCCTCGATGGCGGTGATGTTGTCGAGCAAATTGGCCTGGCCGCGCACGATCAGCGAACCATTGCCCTGCTCGCCGGCGCGCAACGCGATGCCCTGTTCGACCAGCCGCGTGGTCAGCGCGTCGAGCTGGGCGCGATGCTGCTCCAGCTCGGCCATGATCTCGGCGCGCGCATCGCGCAAATTGCGCCCGACCAGCTTGGCCGTGAGATAATTGCTCGCCTCGATCAGCGCCGAGGCCGGCATGCCGAGCGGCACGTCGATCAGGCGATTCTCGACGACGCCGTTCTCCGCCACCATGACGACGAGCGCGCGGCCGTTGGCGAGGCCGACGAATTCGATATGTTTCAAGGCCGCTTCGGCCTTCGGCGCCAGCACCAGGCCGGCGCAGCGCGACAAGCCCGACAGCATGGTCGAGGCCTCGCCCATGGCCTCTTCGAAGCTTTTTCCGGCGGCGGCGCATTGCACGTCGATGTCGCGCCGTTCGTCCTGGGTCAGGCCGCCGACTTCCAGCAGGCCGTCGACGAACAGCTTGAGGCCCGCCTCGGTCGGCAAGCGCCCGGCCGAGGTGTGCGGCGAATAGAGAAGGCCGGCATCCTGCAGATCGGCCATGACATTGCGGATCGTCGCCGGCGACAGATTCTGCGACAGCCGGCGCGCGATCGTGCGCGAGCCGACGGGATCGCCGGTCTCGACGTAGGATTCGACGATGCGGCGAAACACTTCGCGCGATCGCTCGTTCAGTTCGCTGATGGCGGGTTTGGGCCCGGCAATCATGGTGGTGCACTCATGCGGTTCCTGCGGGGGAATCTAGTGATGCCGCCCCCCAGCGTCAACGGCCTGGAATTATTGGAAAAATCGCGGCAAACGCGAGTTCCCGCCGCGGCGGCATGGCTGGACGCGGCAAGCCGCAGCGGTTAGCTTGCGGCAACCTTCATAAGCCCCGTTCAGGAGACGACCCCATGCGCCCCTCCGGCCGCGCCCCCGACCAGCTTCGCCCCATCAGCCTCGAACCGGGCGCGGCGAAATATGCCGAGGGCTCCTGCATGGCGCGCTTCGGCGAGACCCATGTGCTGTGCGCCGCCACCATCGAGGAGAAGGTGCCGCCCTTCCTGCGCGATAGCGGCAAGGGCTGGGTCACGGCGGAATACGGCATGCTGCCGCGCTCGACCCACACCCGCACCGACCGCGAAGCCTCGCGCGGCAAGCAGTCGGGCCGCACCCAGGAAATCCAGCGCCTGATCGGCCGCTCCTTGCGCGCCGTCACCGACCTGCCGGGCCTCGGCGAGCGCCAGATCCGCCTCGACTGCGACGTCATCCAGGCCGATGGCGGCACGCGCACCGCGGCGATCACCGGCTCTTATGTCGCGCTGCATCTCGCCATCAACAAGCTGATCAAGTCGGGCGCGCTCAAATCGCTGCCGCTGACCGATCATGTCGCCGCCGTGTCCTGCGGCGTGTTCAACGGCGTGCCTGTGCTCGATCTGGATTATCCCGAGGACAGCAAGGCGCAGACCGACGGCAATTTCGTGCTCACCGGATCGGGCAAGTTCGTCGAGATTCAATCGACCGCCGAGCAGTCGCCGTTCGACAAGAGCGAATTCGACGCGCTGCTCGCCCTGGCGCAAAAGGGCATCGCCGAACTGGTGACGCTGCAGCGCGCCGCCATCGCCGCGGCCAGCTAAAGAGCGGAGCTGAACGATGAGCCGGCGCAGCTTGATCGGACGCAAGATCGTCCTGGCGAGCCACAATCCCGGTAAGCTGCGCGAGATTGCCGAGCTGCTCGCGCCCTACAAGATCGAGGTCGTCTCCGCCGGCGACCTCGGCTTGCGCGAACCGGCCGAAACCGGCCTGACTTTCATCGACAATGCCGTGATCAAGGCCGAGGCCGCCGCCACGGCGAGCGGTCTGCCGGCCCTGGCCGACGATTCCGGTTTGGCGGTGGACGCGCTTAGCGGCGCGCCCGGGATTCATTCGGCGCGCTGGGCCGGCCCGGCCAAGGATTTCGCGGCGGCGGGCGAGCGCGTCTGGCGCGAAGCTCAGGCCGCCGATGCGCAGAACCGGCGCGCGCATTTCGTCTGCGTGCTGGCGCTGTGCTGGCCGGCCCTGCCGACCGGCGCGCCGGTCTGCGATATCTTCCCCGGCCGCGTCGATGGCGAGCTCGTCTGGCCGCCGCGCGGCAAGAACGGCTTTGGCTACGATCCGATTTTCATGGCGAGCGGTCATGCGCAGACCTTCGGCGAGATGGCGCCCGACGCCAAACATGCCATTAGTCACCGCGCCGATGCCTTCGCCAAGTTTTCCGCGAAGCTGCTGCGCTAACGCAAATATCTTTCTGCCGACACCGATCCGACGCAATCCCGCCATGATCGGGCGCGAGGATGCTCTCGTTCCGACGCTCCGAGGCGCGAGCCAATCGCACCCGTCGCCGGTTTTCGCAGAGAGGTTTTCCTCCCATGATTTCCAAAATCGCGACCAACAAATTCGCCGCCGCCGCCCTCGCCGTCCTGATCGGCAGCAGCTTCGCCCTGCCCGCCTTCGCCGCCGATCCGGCCCAGCCGGCCGGCAAGACGGTCACCAAAGCCGCGCCGGCCAAGAAGGCCGACGCGATGAAGGCCGACGGCAAGGCCAAGCATGACCAGGCCGCCAAGCACAAAGCGGATGGCGCCAAGATCGACAAGACCGCGCCGGCCAAGAAGACCGGCAAAACCCTCTAAGACGATCTTCCCCCCGAAGATTCGTCGGTGAGACGGAAGCGGGCCGCGAAAGCGGCCCGTTTTCGTTTGCGCCCGCCGGGAGGGCGACAGCATATTGCCGCCATGACTCCACAAACGCCTAGCGATTCGCCGCGCCTCGGACTTTATGTGCATTGGCCGTTCTGCGTCGCCAAATGCCCTTACTGCGACTTCAACAGCCATGTGCGCGCGCAGATCGATCAACCCGATTGGCGCGCGGCTTACTTGCACGCGCTGGACAGCGAAGCGGCGCGGCTCGCTGCCCACGGCGCCAAGCGTCCGCTTGCCAGCATCTTCTTCGGCGGCGGCACGCCGTCGCTGATGGAGCCGGCGACCACGGCGGCGATCATCGAAGCGGCCGAGCGATTGTTCGGCTTCGAAGGCGGCATCGAGATCACGCTCGAAGCCAATCCCAATTCGGCGGAGGCGGCGCGCTTCGCCGGCTTTCGCAGCGCAGGCGTGAATCGCGTCTCGCTCGGCGTCCAGGCCTTCGACGACGCCAGCCTGAAATTCCTGGGCCGGGCGCATAATGCCGCCGAGGCGCAAGGCGCCATCGATCTCGCGCTGAAAAATTTCCCGCGCATGAGCTTCGATCTGATCTATGCGCGGCCCGGTCAAACGCTCGCCGATTGGCAGCGCGAATTGGACTTGGCGCTCGCCTATGGCACCTCGCACCTGTCGCTTTATCAATTGACCATCGAGAAGGGCACGCCCTTCTTCGCCGCCTACAAGCGCGGCGAGTTCGCGCTGCCGAACGAGGACGACGCGGCGGCGCTGTTCGAGATGACGCAGGCGCGGCTCGGCGCGGCGGGCCTTGCCGCTTACGAGATTTCCAATCACGCGCGCCCCGGCGAGGAGAGCCGGCACAATCTGATCTATTGGCGCAGCGACGATTACATCGGCGTCGGCCCCGGCGCCCATGGCCGTCTCACGCTCGGCGGCCAGACCTTCGCCACCCTGCGCAAGCACAAGCCGGAAGACTGGCTGGCGCAGCTCGGCAAGGACGGTCTCGGCGTGATGGAAGACGCCATGGTGAACCCGACCGAGCGCCTGTCCGAAATGCTGATGATGGGCCTGCGGCTGACCGAGCCCATTCCGCGCGCGCGCTTCTTGCGCATCGCCGGCGACCAACCGGAAGCCGCGCTCGACCAACGCCGCCTGCGGCGGCTGATCGACGGCGGCTTTCTCACGCTCGATGCCAACGGCCTCTCGAGCACCGCCGAAGGCCGCCAGCGGCTCAATGCCGTGCTCGGGGACTTGCTGAGTTAGTTCGTCAGCTGCTCGCCCCGCCTGCGAAGCGGGCAATAGGAATAACTAGTTCGAGAGTTGCTCGCCCCGCCTGCGAAGCAGGCAATAGGAATAACTAGTTCGAGAGTTGCTCGAACGTCATCGGCGCCGGGCTGACGACGCGCGACGAGCGCGCGCCGACTTCCTTCACCGCCAGCCCGCGCTCGGCGAGGCCCTGCGGCGTCAGGCGGAAGATGCCGTCGACGCCGGCGTAGCCGTTGGGCTGAGCGATCGCCGCGTTGGAAAAGCGCGACGCCGCATCGCCGCGCGCCAGCACGGCGGCGAGCGCCGCTGCGTCATAGCCGAGCGAGGCGCGCGGCGGCGGCGGGCTGCCGTAGAGCTTGTTGTAGGCGGCGGCGAATTCGGCGCGCGGGCCGTCCGGCGTCGCCGGATACCAGCCGCCGACCAGCGCCGGTTCGGTCCAGGTGTCGGCCTCGTCCCAATCGATGGTGCCGAGGGCGCGCACGCGCCGCGTATCGACATCGTAGAACGGCAGCAGCGGCGCGATCGCCTTGACGCGGCTGCCGCTCTCGGGAATCACCACGGCGTCGAAATCCACGTCGCCGTAGGTTTCCAACCGTTCGAGACGGCGCAACGCCAGCTTGGAGGCTTCGTCGTCGAGCGCGGCCAATTCCTGACGCTGCTGGCGCAGCGCGGCGCGGCGCGCATCGTAATTGGTTAAGCGGCGGACCACCGGCGAGACGAGATTGGTGCTGGCCGAGGCGTCATAGCTGGCGATCTCGGCGAGCGTGAGTCCGGCGTTCTCGACGGCGGCGCGCACCGCGACGGCGACGCGCTGGCCATAGACCGAATCGGGCACCAGCGCGGCGATGCGCTGCATGCCGCGGCTCGCGGCGTAATTGACGACGCGCGCGACCTGCATCTCCGGCGTGAAGCCGAGGATATAGACGCCATTACCGGCGACCGCGTAGTCGTTGGTGAAGGCGACGACCGGCACGCCGCGCGCGCGCGCCACCGGCGCGATGGCCTCGACGTCGGCCGAGAACAGCGGGCCGAGCAGCATTTGCGCGCCCGCCGTCATGGCGTCTTCGGCGGCGGCGACGGCGCCCTCGGGGGTGCCCTTGGTGTCGCGCGGCAGCAGCGCCACGTCGGCGCCGCCGTCGATGGCGGCGAGATCGAACAGCGCCATTTGCGCCGCGTTCAACAGGGCTTGGCCGAATTGCGCGCCGGGGCCGCTCAAGGGCACGAGGAAGCCGACCGTGGCGGCTTTGCCCATCTCGGGCGGGATCATCTGCGGCACGGTTTCGACGCTCGGCGCCGGCATCGGCGCCGGCGCGGCCGTCGCCGGGGGCGCGACTTGCGGCTGAGGGGGCTGCACCGTTAACCTGCCGGGCTGCTGGCACGCCGCCAGCGGCGCGAGAACCAACGCGAAGGCGAGCGAACGTGCGATGATCGGCAGAGACACCGAGAAGGTCGGCAGCCGGAAGGCCATGATGTACACGCGGGGGAAAATCTAGGGTGGCCCAGGGTAAACAGAGCGAGGGGGCAAGTAAACCGGCGCCCGAGACGGACGAGCCGGAACTTGACCAAGACGCCGAGGACGACGCGCTGGTAAGCGGCGGGACGCCTATGCCCTCGGCCCTCAAACCGGGTCTTTATGTCGTCGCCACGCCGATCGGCAATATCGCCGACATCACCCTGCGCGCCCTCGAGGTGCTGAAAAGCGTCGATGCCATCGCCTGCGAAGACAGCCGGGTGACGGCGAAACTGCTGGCGCGCCACGGCATCACCGCCAAGCTGGTGCCCTATCACGAGCATAATGCCGGCGAGATGCGGCCCAAACTGCTGGCTGGATTGCGCCGCGGTTCGCGCATCGCCCTGGTCTCGGACGCCGGCACGCCGCTGGTCTCCGACCCCGGCTACAAGCTGGTGCGCGACGCCATCGACGAGGGCTTCAACGTCGTGCCGCTGCCGGGACCTTCTGCGCCTTTGGCGGCGCTCATCCTGTCCGGCCTGCCGAGCGATCGCTTCCTGTTTGCCGGCTTCCTGCCGCCGAAAAGCGCCGGCCGGCGCGCCGCGCTCGGCGAACTGGCGGCGATCCCGGCGACCTTGCTGCTGTTCGAATCGGCGCCCCGCCTGGTCGAAAGCCTGGCCGACATGGCCGACGTGCTGGGCCCCCGGCCCGCCGCCGTCTCGCGCGAGCTGACCAAGCTCTATGAAGAGACCCGGCGCGGAACCTTGCGCGAGCTGGCCGAGCATTACGCCGCCGCCGGGCCGCCCAAGGGCGAGATCGTCATCGCCATCGGCGGCGCCGACGCCGCGAGCCAAACCGCCAGCGCCGAAACGCTCGATGCCCAGCTGCGCAGCGCGCTGGCCTCGCTCAGCGTCAAGGATGCCGCGGCGACGGTCGCCGCCACCACCGGCCTGCCGCGCAAACAGGTCTATGCCCGCGCCCTCGAATTAAAGACGGGCGAACTGAAGGCGGGCGAACGCAAGGCCAGGGAATGACGGAGGCGCGCCTTAGGGCCGTCAAAGCCGGCCGGCGCGGCGAAAGCCTCGCCGTCTGGCGCTTGCGCCTCGCCGGCTGGCGCATCCTGGCGCGCGATTGGCGCTCGCCGGTCGGCGAGATCGACATCGTCGCCCGGCGCGGCCAGCTGCTGATCTTCATCGAGGTCAAGGCGCGCGGCAGCCTCGGCGCCGCCGGCGAGGCCATCGGCGCGCGCCAGCGCGGCCGCATTCAGGAGGCCGCCGGCCTGTTTCTCGCCCGCCATCCGCGGCTCGCTGGGTGCGACATGCGCTTCGACGCCATGCTGGTCGCCCCTTGGCGCTGGCCGGTCCATCTGCCCGATGCTTGGCGTTAGCGACGGAACGCCGGGATGCATGTCAAAATTTCGCCATGGTTGAGAGACAGCTTCGCCAGGCTGGACATCGCCGGCCCGATATAAGACTCTCGCGCAAACCACGAGACAGAGCATGACCGCCGCACGTTTCCCCTCCGCCGCCCGCCTCGCCCTTTTCACCGCTCTCGCCGGCACGCTGCTGTCGGCGACGGCCTGCACGCCGGTCGGCCTCGCGGTCGGCGCCGGCGCGACGGGCGCCGTCACCGCCTCGCAGGAGCGCGGTATCGAAGGCGGCGCGAGCGACACCTCGATCCGCACCGCGATCAATTATCTCTGGCTCGATTATTCCGGCGAAATGTACCGCCAGCTCAATCTGCAGATTTGGGAAGGCCGCGTGCTGCTCACCGGCGTGCTGTCCAGCGAGACCTTCCGTGCCGAGGCCGTCGCGCGCGCCTGGCGCGCCAAGGGCGTCAAGGAAGTGATCGACGAGACCGTCATCGACCGGTCGGGCAACACCGGAACCTTCGCCCGCGATCAATGGATCACCGCGCAGCTCAAGAGCAAGCTGCTGTTCGAAAAGAACGTCTTCTCGGTCAATTATTCCTTCGAGACGGTGCGCGGCGTGATTTACATGCTCGGCGTCGCGCAGGACCAGACCGAGCTGGAGATCGTGCTCAACCACGCGCGCAACATCGAATATGTCCAGCGCGTGGTGAATCACGCGCTGCTCAAGAGCGATCCGCGCCGCGCCAATAGCGGCAACGCGCCGGCCCAGGGCGGCGCGCAGGGCGCGCCAGGCTCCTCAGGCGGCGCCGCTCCCTTGCCCGCCGAGCCGGCCGGCGGCTATCCGGTCGAAGGCGGCGCGGCGCCGGCGCCGCGCAGCGGCGGCGCGATCACCTCCGAACCGCTCAACTAGCCGGCGATGAGCGGGCCGGCCAGCCGCGACTTCGAAACCGCGCTCGCTGGACTGGCTGGCCTCGGCGACGACGACATGGATCTCGCCGAGACGGCACTGCTTCTCGCCGCCCTCGAACGACCGCGCGTCGCGCTCGAGCGCTACCGCCTGCATCTCGCCGACCTCGCCGACGCGGTCGGTCGCGCGGCGGCGCGCCGGCAAGGCGACATGCCGGACATCGAGGCGCGCGCCGGGGCGCTCATCCAGGTGATCGCCGACGATCTCGGCTATCGCGGCGACGAGCTGACCTACGACGATCTGCAGAACGCCAATCTGATGCGGGTGATCGACCGCCGCAAAGGCCTGCCGGTGGCGCTCGGCATTCTCTATATCCATGCCGCGCGCGCCCAAGGCTGGCAGGCCCACGGCCTCAACTTCCCCGCGCATTTCCTGATCGCCGTCGAGATCGCCGGCCAGCGCGCCATCCTCGATCCCTTTCGCGGCCAGCGCATCGGCGGCGCCGGCGCCCTGCGCGGTCTGCTCAAAAGCATGCTCGGCAAAGATGCCGAGCTGAGCCCCGCCCATAGCGCCGCGCTGCCCAACCGCGCCGTGCTGCTGCGCCTGCAGAACAACATCAAGACGCGGCTGGTCGCCCAAGGGCGCAACGAGAAGGCCCTCGCCGTGATCGAGCGCATGCTGCTCTTCGCGCCCAATCAGGCCGAGCTGTGGCGCGAAGCCGGTGCGCTGCATGGCGAGATCGGCAATCTGCGTGCCGCCTTGACGGCGATGGAAAAATTCATGGAATTGTCGCGCGACGCCGCCGCGCGCCATCAGACGGCGCAGGCCATCCAGACCCTGCGTCGGCGATTGCATTAGCGCCACTGGCTTAAAGGTTGCGGGCGCGCCATAATCGCCGCCGATTTTCTGCATGTTTTCACATGCGCGCTTCACACGCCCAAGATGCGTGCTTGCGCACGACGGAGTACGACGAATGAGCCTCGCGGTCGCCTTGCAGATGGACCCGATGGAGACCATCAATATCGATGGCGACTCCACCTTCATGCTCGCCCTCGAGGCGCAGCGCCGCAAGCATGCGCTGTTCCATTACCTGCCGCAGGATCTGGCGCTGATGGATGGCCGCGTGACGGCGCGTGCCCGCGAGGTGACGGTGCGGCGCAAGACGGGCGACCACTTCAGCTTCGGTCCCGCCAAGCTGCTCGATCTCGCCAGCATGGACGTGGTGCTGATGCGCCAGGATCCGCCATTCGACATGGCCTATATCACCGCAACACATTTGCTCGAGCATCTGCCGCCCGAAACGCTGGTGGTCAACGATCCCGTCGAGGTGCGCAACGCGCCGGAAAAATTGTTCGTGACGCATTTCGACGGCGTCATGCCGCCGACGCTGATCGCCTCCGACCGCGAGCGCATCGTCGAGTTTCGCGCCAAGCACAAGGACATCATCCTCAAGCCGCTCTACGGCAATGGCGGCGCCGGCGTGTTCCACTTGCGTCCCGAGGACGACAATCTGAACGCGCTCTTGGAAATGTTCACCGCGCGCTCGCGCGAACCGATCATGGTGCAGAAATACTTGCCGGAGGTGCGCAAGGGCGACAAGCGCATCATCCTGGTGGACGGCGAGCCGGGCGGCGCGGTGGCGCGCATTCCGGCGGCCGGCGAGGCGCGCGCCAACCTGCATGTCGGCGGCCGCGCCGCCAAGGCCAAGCTGACGGCGCGCGACCGCGAGCTCTGCGCCGCCATCGGCCCGACCCTGAAGGAGAAGGGCCTCGTCTTCGTCGGCATCGACGTGATCGGCGATTATCTCACCGAGATCAACGTCACCTCGCCGACCGGCATTCAGGAGATCAACCGGCTCGACGGCGTGAAGCTCGAACGCGATCTATGGGACGCCATCGAGGCGCGGCTCAAAGGCCGGCGCGGCACGATCAAACGGGTGATGTAGAAAAAAGATGGCCGATCTTGAGCAATATTTCGATAGAAGCGGCCGTATCCGCCGGCCCCCCTATCGTCGTCTTGCGCGCGAATTAGCGTCTTTTCTTTTTTATCATCCGCGCGCGCCCAGCAAGAGCGATATCCCGCCCGGCCAAGGCCACACAGTCTTGGTGCTGCCGGCTTTTATGAGTGCCGATTTCGCCACCAAGCCTCTAAGACGCTATCTTGAAAGTTGCGGTTATCATGCGCGGCCTTGGACGCTCGGCGTGAATACTGGCCCGACTCCTCAACTCCTAGATGGGTTGCGCGCTCGCCTCACCGGCCTATGCCGCGAAAGCGGCGGCAAAGTTAGTCTTATAGGAATCAGCCTTGGCGGGCTCATGGCTCGTCACATGGCGCATGAGTATCCCGACAAAGTTGCGCAAGTGATTACTATGGCAAGCCCCTATCGCTTGCCGACCGCCGCAACGATTGAACCGCTGTTCAACTTGGTAGCGCCACGCTTCAGCAAGGAGATCGACTTCCTGCGCGTGGCGCAGCCGCTGCCGGTACCTGCAATGAGCATCTACACGCGCCAGGACGGCATCGTCGCATGGGAAAGCTGTAGCGAAGAAAGCAGCCTTTCGCGGGAGATCGATAGTCCGCACACGACGATCGCCCGCCATCCCGATGCGTTGCGCGCCGTAGCGCTTCGTTTGCACGAAGCGCGCTTCGGGCATCCATAGTCGTCATGCGCACGACGAATGGCAAGATGGCTTTCGTAACGGCAGTCGTCCTCGCCCTCACGCTCGGGCTCGGCTTCGCGACGCTCTGCGCCGTGCTCGGCGGCCTTGCCTGGCCGCTCGAACTGTTTTCGCACTATCGCCCGCAACTCGCGGGGCTGACGCTGGTCGCGCTGGTCTTTTCCCTGCTGCTTCGCCATGGCGCGCTGATACTCGTCAACATCGTGTTGCTGGCGGCCAACGTCGTGCCGATCTTTCCCCATCTGACGAGCTATCTGCGCGAGCCCGCGACGGCGGAGGCTGGCGGGCGCAGTCTGCGCCTGTTGAGCTTGAATATGCGCGCCGACGCGACGAATCGCGAACGCTTCGGCGCGCTGATCCGCGACGAGAATCCCGACGTCATCCTGCTGACGGAGATGCCGCCCTCGATCGGCAGTCGCATGACGCCGTTCGAGGAGCTTTATCCGCACCGCCTACTCGGCCGCAGCGGGCCGGAATCCTTTCATGAAATCGGCATTTTCAGCCGCTGGCCGATCGCCTCAATCCAAACCATGCGCGTCTCCCGATATCGGTTGCCGGTCATCGCCGCCGACATCTGCCCGCCGAGCGGCGAACGCGGCGCCTGCCTGCATCTGATCACGCTGCATACCATGTCGCCGTTCGGCGAGGGCGCCGCGGTCCGCGACCAGCAACTCGACGTAGCCGCGCGCGCGGCCGCGACCCAGATCGGCCCGACGCTGATGATCGGCGATCTCAACATCACGCCCTGGTCGCCGACCTTCGCGCGGCTGATCGACGGCACCCGCCTCAAGGACGGCTCCCGGCTGCGCGGCCTGACGCCGACCTGGGCGCCGCGCTCCTGGTCCGAACGGGTGCGCGGCTTTACCGAGACCCTGGCGCCGCTCGCCGGCCTGCCCATCGATCATGCGTTGGCGAGCGAGGACATCGCCCTGCGCGCGAGCCGCGTCGGTCCCCCGGTCGGCTCCGATCACTGGCCGATCATCGTCGATCTGCAGCTGCCGGACCTCGCCGCGCCGCGCTTTTAGCCGGTCGCCGATTGTTTTGCGCCGCGCTATCATCGCCGCCATGACCGCACCGATCGACATCGCCCGCGCCGCGCTCATCGTCACCGACGTTCAGGCCGATTACCTGGCGGCGGACGGCTTTCTCGGCCGCATGCAAAAGCGGCCCATGAGCGACGGCGAGATCGCCGCCATGGCCGAGAACATCCGCCGCCTCGCCGCGCGCTTTCGCGCCGCCGGCCGGCCGGTGATCTGGGCGCGCAGCGCCTTTCGCGAAGATTTCGCCGATTGCGCCTGGGGCCCCGGCTGGGCCGAGCGTTATTTCGGCGCGCCGCGCGGTTTTCTGATCGAGGGCAGCGCCGGCGCCGGCTGGCTGGCCGGCCTCGCGCCGGAGACCGGCGACTTCGTGATCACGCGCGGCACGCATAGCGTCTTTGCCGGCAGCGCGCTCGACCGTATCCTCGCCAATCTCGGCGTCGGCGACCTGCTGCTCGCCGGCGGGCCGCTGCCCGCCAGCCTGAGCGACACGGCGCGGGGTGGCGCCGCGCTCGGCTATCGGGTTTTTCTCGCCGGCGATGCGGTCTTCCCGCCGCTCGCGACTTATCCCTCGATCAGCTCGGCCCAGGCCATCACCACCGACGAGGCGCTCGCCGCGCCCGCGTCCGCCGCGCAACCAATGCCCGCCGGCCGTTCGGCCTTTCTCATCATCGACATGCAGAACCATTTCTTGTTTCCGCAGAAGGGCGACGAGGCGGCGCGGCAGAAGAATTTCGCGCGCAACAGCGAACTGGTGCGCAATTGCGCGGCGATGGCCGATCATCTGCGCGCCAAAGGCTGGCCGGTGATCTGGCTCAAGACCGGGCGGCGCGCCGACCGCATCGATACCGCCATGCATAAATTGCGCGAGGACATCCTGCTCGGCGGCGACAGCCTGCTGCTCGACGGCACCTGGGGCGCAGAGCTCGCCGACGGCCTGACGCCCGACCCGGCAGATTACCTGCTCTACAAGCGCGGCCAGAGCGGCTTCGGCTTCACGCCGCTGCACCGGGCGCTGCGCAATCTCGGCGTCTCCCATTGCCTGCTTTCGGGCGGCGCAGCCTCCGGCTGCCTCGGCGCGACGCTGCGCGACGGCGCAGCGCTCGGCTATCGCTTCGCCGTGGTCGAGGACGCGCTTTATCCCGTCGGCTCGAAATATGCTGCGGTGCTGCGCGACTATGCCGAGATGCGCAAAACCGCCGAGGTTCTCGGCGAGCCCTAGACGCTACGCCCGCCGTCGACGTCGAGGGCGATGCCGGTGATGAAGCGGGCCTCGTCGGAGGCGAGGAACAGCGCCGCCTCCGCCACGTCGGCCGGTTCGCACAGGCGGCCGAGCGGCACCCGGCTGGTGAACAGCTTGTGCATCTCGGGCGTGACGTCGCCGCCCATGAATTCCTTCAGCATCGGCGTCTCGCCCGCCGACGGGCAGACGGCATTGACGCGCACCTTGATCGGCGCGAGCTCGAGCGCCAGCGCCTTGGTCAGAGAGATCGCCGCGCCTTTCGAGGCCGCATAGACTCCGAGGCCGGGACGCGGCCGCGTCGCGATGGTCGAGGCGGTGACGACGATGGCGCCGCCGCCCTGGGCCTTGAATTGCGGCTGGGCATGTTTGGCGCCGAGGAAGACGCTCCGCACATTGGCGTCGAAGATGCGCTCGAAAGCCGCCTCATCCATGCTCTCGATCGGCGTCGGCCGCTGCGCCACGCCGGCATTGAGCACCAAGAGATCCATGCGGCCGTAAGCCGCGACGCAGGCGGCGATCATCGCCGCGACCGATTCGGCCTTGGCCGCGTTGCCCGGTGCGGCGACGGCCGCGCCGCCGGCCGCGCGGATCGCCGCGGCGACGACTTCCGCCTTCGCCGCATCAAGATCGTTGACGGCGACGCACGCGCCTTCAGCAGCGAAGCGCTGGGCGATGGCTTCGCCGAAGCCCGATCCGGCGCCGGTGACCAGCGCGCTTTTGCCTTGCAGGCGGCTCATGCGGGATTCTCGCCCCCTTGTTCAATCATGCGGGCTTCTCGCCCGCGATGGTCAGGCGGCGCATCAGGCGCAGCTCCTGCGCCGGAAAATCGCGCCGCGCATGGACCAGGCAGCGGTTGTCCCACAGCAGCACGTCGCCGACCTGCCATTCATGCTCGTAGATGAAGGCCGGTGTCTCGATATGGGTGAACAGCTTGTCGAGAATGGCGCGGCTCTCGTCGTCGGGCAGCCCGACGATGCGTTCGGTCATCAGTCGGTTGACGTAGAGCGCCCTGCGCCCCGTCGCCGGATGGGTGCGGAACACCGGATGGTCGTAGCTGGCGACGTCCGCGGCAGTTTTCTTCTCGTCGTTCTCGTTCTGCTTCTGGCTGTTGTAGGTGAAGGCATGGCGCGCCTTCAGGCCCTCTAGCTTGGCCTTCATGTCCGCCGGCAGCGTCTCATAGGCTTTGTACATGCTGGCGAAGGCGGTCTGGCCGCCGCGCGACGGGATCGCCACCGCATGCAGCATGGTACCCGCCGACGGCTGTTCGATATAGATGCCGTCGGAATGGAATTCGATCTCGCCTTCGGGTAGCGAGCCGACGAACTCGCCGTTCTCCTTCAGGTTGGTGACCAGCATGATGTAGGGATGACGGCCCTTCTCCTTGGCGGCGAAGCGCGACCAGGGCGCGACCTCGCCGAAGCGGCGGCCGAACTCGACCTGCTGATCCTCGCTGAAGCTCTGACCGCGCAGCAGGATCAGGCCATGATCGTGCCAGGCGCGCAAAATCTCGGCGAAGGTTTCATCGTCGATCGCTTGCGCGAGATCGACGCCGCGAATTTCCGCGCCCAAGGCCGGCGACAGGGGGCGAATCTCGAGGCGGCTTGTCGTCGTTGAAGTCATGGCGGTCTCCCAGACGCAAGGCATGACGGGCCGCGATCTTGCTGATCTTCTGCGCGGCGAATACGAGGCCACAATGCGCCCGGCGCCGATGGGAAAAAAGTCTAAAGCTTGGCCCTATTGTTGCGCCGCGCCTTGGACGGCGGCGCGCCGAGCTTGTCGGCCAGGGTGAGGAACTCGTCGACCATCGCTTCATATTCGGCGACGCATTGCGCCGACGGCTGCAGCAGCTTCTTGCGGCTGTCGCCGGCCGCCGCGCGGCGCAGGAAATAGCCCTTCTGTTCGGCCAGCGCGATGATCTTGCGGGCGGTCATCCGCGCGCAAGGCATCGCGGCCAGGCATTCGCTGACCCCCGGCGCGGTGGCCGTGTAGTGACCGCGCATCACGTCCGTCCAGAGAATCGTATGGCTGCGGCTTTGACGAAAAAACTTCACCGTGCGCCAGGCGTCGGTGCGCCGCTGAATGTCGGCGCGCCATTCGGCGAAGGCGAGATACCATTGCGGCGCATGCCTTTGGGGCGCGGATTCGCGCCGGACGGATTTGGTCGATGGCCTCAAGATACTGGGCTCCGATCCCGATCGATCACGACAGGTTGCGTCTTGCGACCGCACCCTCTCGCGGCCCCGATCCTGGCGCGGGGCTGTGGATAAATCGGCTTGCTATTTCACGGCAAACCGGACAGAGAATCTCTGTTCGAAATTCTAGCCTGCCTTGCTACCCGCCGTGAATTTTCAAGTCACGGGGCCTCCAAGACAACGCTGTAATTCGGATATGGGCCGCGCGGTGGTCGCGCGGTTTGCGACATCTAAGCGTTCTCTGAGGAGACTTGCTATGCCGACCGGCACCGTGAAGTGGTTCAACGCCCAGAAGGGCTTCGGTTTCATCCAGCCGTCCGATGGCGGCAAGGACGTGTTCGTCCATATCAGCGCCGTCGAAAAGGCCGGCCTCTCCACCTTGCGTGAAGGCCAGTCTGTCAGCTTCGACATCGTCAACGAGCGCGGCAAGTCGGCCGCCGGCAATCTGCGCGCCGAATAATTTTTTCGCCTTGGCGAAGAACCAAGCCCGGTCCGTGCGGACCGGGCTTTTTCGTTCCCGCCGTTCTGTTTCGGATGGCGCGCTGACGCAGAGGTGACCGCCGCCCTCTGGTCAACGCCCGCGCTTTTCGGCACATTGCGCCATCATGATGACCCCATTCGAGGAATGATCCCACGATGACCGAGTTGCTCGTCTTGTTCGCCGAACCCGCCACCTGGGCCGCACTCGCCGCCTTGATTGCCATGGAAGTGGTGCTCGGTATCGACAATCTGATCTTCATCTCGATTCTGACGAACAAGCTGCCGGAGCATCAGCGGCTCACCGCGCGCCGGCTCGGCATCGCCGGCGCCCTCGTGCTGCGTCTCGGCCTGCTCGCCACCATCAGCTTCATCGTCCAGCTCACCACGCCCGTGATCGACGTCTTCGGCCAGGGCCTGTCCTGGCGCGACATCATCCTGATCGCCGGCGGCTTGTTCCTGGTGTGGAAGGCGACGAAGGAGATTCACCACAGCGTCGACCCCGAGCCGAACGAAGACATGTTCGCGACCAAGGCCGTCAGCCTCGGCTATGCCGCGGCGATCGGCCAGATCCTGCTGCTCGACATGGTGTTTTCGATCGACAGCATCATCACCGCCGTCGGCATGACGGAGCATCTGCCGATCATGGTGGTCGCCGTGGTCGTCACCGTCATCGTCATGCTGGTGGCGGCGACGCCGCTCGCCAACTTCATCCAGGCCAATCCGACCCTGGTCATGCTGGCGCTCGGCTTCCTGCTGCTGATCGGCACGACGCTGATCGCCGAGGGCTTCGGGGCGAAAATCCCCAAGGGCTATATCTACGCCGCCATGGCCTTTTCGGTTTTCATCGAAATTCTCAACATGCTCGCGCGTAAGCGCAAGTCCAAGAAAAGCGCCTAGGCGATCCTCGGCGAACAAAACGGGCGGCGTCGGATTCCTGGCGCCGCCCGCATCGTTTCGGCGTCTCGCCTCAGGCGGCGCGTTGCACGCCGGCGAGGAAGTTCTGCACTTCGCCGCGCAGGCGCACGGCTTCCTGCGACTCCTTCCGAAGGGGCTTTCTCACGATGGAGCTAGCGCGCGCCCTTCGCCCGCAAGACTGCGGCAATGTCGGCAAAGCCGCGATCGAGGGCGTGGGCCAGCGGCGTCAGGCCCTCGCGGTCGGCGCGGTTGACGTCGGCGCCAGCGGCGATGGCTTGGCGGACGACCTCGAGCTGGCGCGGCCCGCCGTCGCCGAGAATGATCGCCTCGAGCAGACAGGTCCAGCCCAGGCGATTGACATGATCGATGGCGACGCCCGCCGCGATCAGCAGCGAGACGGTTTCGACATGGCCGCGTTCGCAGGCCGGGATCAAGGCCGTGCCGCCGAAGCGGTTGAGGCTATTGATGTCGGCGCCGTGCGCCAAGGTGAGCTTGAGAATATCCGTATAGCCGCGCGCGCCGGCCAGCAGGAAGGGGCTGTCGGAAATATCGTCCTTGGCGTTGACGTCGGCGCCGCGCGCGATCAGCAGGCGGGCGACCGCGACGCGGTTGCCCTGCGTCGCGGCGAGCAGCGCGGTGCGCCGACGGCCATCGCGCCATTCGAGATCGGCGCCATTGCCCAGCAGCTTCTCGACCAGCTCCCTGTCGCCGGCTTGCGCAGCGACGATGAGCTGGCGGCCGAGCGCGGACGCCGACGGCGCGCCGGGCGCCGGCCGCGCCGGACCTTGCGCCAGCGCCGGTCCGGACGCGACGAGCAGGGCCAAGCTGGCCGCAAGAGAGAAGCGCGCGAGCGGGCCGCGCCAAAAACCGAAGATCATCGCCTCATGGTACGCCAACTGCGCGGCGCTGGCGCAAAATTCGCCGTGACGCCCGCGCTGGCTATTTCCGCCAGGTGATGATGACGGCGCGGTTCTCCGGTTGCGCGACACCGTCGGCGGTTTTGACCAGCGGCTCGGATTCGCCTTTGGCGATCAACTGCAGGCGCGCAGCGGGGATGCCGCGGTCCATCAAGCCGCGCGCGACATTCGCCGCGCGCTCCTGCGACAGAAGCAGGTTGCGGCGCGGATCGCCCGAACTGTCCGCGAGGCCGCTCACCGTCATGACCAGAGGGTCGCCCTCGCGAAACAGGCGCGCGGCCTGATCGAGCACCGCGCGGCTGTCGGCCCGCACCTGGCTGCGCCCCGAATCGAAATACAGGCGCAAATCCTGCAGCGCCGACGATTGCGCCTGAGCCGCCGGCGGCGGCGAAACGATGCTGGTCGTCTGCGGAGTGCCGGAGGCGGAGGCCGCCCTCGGTCCGCCGTGATTGGCGCAAGCGGCGAGACCGCCCGCCGTCACCACTACGCATGCTGCGATTGCGCCTTGCCGATACCGCATCTGGTTCACCTCAGTTGTTTCGCTGGAGTCCATATACGTTTTAGTAGTGGCAGGGTTCCATCGTGCAACGCCGCGCGGGTTTCGACGTTTACCTCGCTGGACCCTTCGCATGAGACAAAACCATGCCTGTAAACCCGATGTTGCGGATCGCCTTGGTCGTCGCCTTGCAAGCGGGGCTGGCCGCTTGCACGGCGGTCGACAAAGTCCAGCAGGACATGACGCGCGACTGGCGCAGCTTCGAAAGCGATGTCTTGAAAAAGACCGCGAACGGAACGCCGGCCTCGCAAGGCACCGTCGCCGGGCGGACCGCGGCGCCGACCGACAGCGCGCGGCGGGCGCCGCCGCAACCGCCGGCCGAACGGCCCGCCGTCGAACCATCCCAATCCGAACTGGCGTCGCCCGAGTTGGCGGCGCTGCGCGCCAAGGCCGCGGCGGGCGATGCCGAAGCCGAATATCAATTGGGCTTGATCTATGACGAGGGCCGCAAGGTCGATCGCGACCGGGCGCAAGCGCTGCGCTGGTACCGCACAGCCGCCGAACATGGCCATGTGCTCGCCGCCCTCAACACGGGCGTGCTGTACGATTCCGGCAGCGGCGTACCGCGCGACGCCGTCGCCGCCGCCTTCTGGTATCGCAAAGCCGCCGACGCCGACAATGGCCGCGCCGCCTACAATCTCGGCCTGCTCTATGAAAACGGCGACGGCGTGCCGCGCGATCGGAAACAGGCGCTGAGCTGGCACCAGAAAGCGCAGCGCGCCGGCATCGCCGCGGCCGGCGCGAAAATCGCCGCCCTGTCGCCCAAGCCCGCGCCGGCGCGCATCACGCAGTCTGTCTTGCCGGCGCTCGAACAACCGGCCGACGCGTCCGCCGGCAAGCGCGACGCGCGCCTGCGCATGGCCCTGGCCAAGGATTACGCGCCCGGCACCAGCGCCGACGACGATCAAGCGGCCGCCGCGCTGATCCGCGCCGCCGCCGACGGCGGCGATGCGCAGGCCGCCTGCAATCTCGGCATGCGCTATGTCAACGGCCGCGGCGTCGCCCGCGATTGGGCGCAGGGCGAAAGCTGGCTGCGGCGCGCGGCCCAGCGCGGCCATGTGCCGGCGCAGAACAATCTCGGCATGCTGCTGGCCAGCGAGCACTATCCCAACGCCGACAGCGGCGAGGCCCTGATGTGGGTCTCCAAGGCGGCCAATGCCGGCTATGGCCCGGCCCGCGCGCAACTCGGCATGATGTACGCGACCGGGCGCGGCGTGCCGCAAGACAGGCGCATGGCCGATTTCTGGCTGGCCTCAGCCCGCCAGGACATGCGCGCGCCGGCCGGCTCCTGCGAGCCGTTATCAGCGCCGCAGCGCGCCGCCATTCGTTAAGCGGTCGATCTCGCCGGGCTTAGGCTATTAGCCCCTTGGCGGACTTGACGAATCCGCCGCGGGCGCGCCGCCGATAATATTTGTTGGCGCATGACTAGCGGCACGGCTAGACCTAGGCGCCATGAGCCTCGACGTCCGCACCCTCCTCATCGTTCATTTCCTCGTCTCGCTGACGCTGGCCGTGCTGATGGTCGCCTTCTGGCGCAGTCATCGGACCACGCCGGGCCTCGGCCACTGGACGCTCGGCACCGCGCTGTTGGGGGTGGCCTTCCTCGCCGCCAGCCTGCGCGGCATAATCCCCGATGTCCTGTCGATCATCGGCGCCAACATCTCCGGCCTGATTTCCATCATCGCCTTCTGGAACGGCATCCGCCTGTTCGACGGTCGGCGGACCCTGTGGGGCGAAGCCCTGTTGGCGACGACGGTCGTCGTCGTCGGCTTCGTCTATTTCACTTATTTTTCCGACGACATCATCAGCCGCCTCGTCATCATTTCCTGTGCGCTGGCGATCTCCTGCGCTCTCTGCGCCTACGAGTTGCTGCGCGGTCCCGTGCGCGAATTGCGCGCGCCGGCCGTACTGGCCGCCTCGCTGTTCGCCCTCGTCACTTGCACCTTGACGATCCGCGCCATCGTCGCCCTGGTCACGCCGCCGATCGACGATCTGTTCGCCCTCAGCACCGCCCAGACGGTGCATTTCGTCATTTCCCTGCTCGGCAAGATTCTCGTCGTCGTCGCCTTCCTGATGATGGCGCTGCAGCGCCTGCAGAATCAGCTCGAAACGCGCAATGTCGAACTGCAGCGCGCCCGTCTTCGCGCCGAGCAGGCGAACCGCGCCAAGTCGGAATTTCTCGCGACGATGAGCCACGAGCTGCGTACGCCGCTCAACGCCATCATCGGCTTTTCCGACGTGCAGAAGAGCGAGCTGCACGGCCCGCTCGGCCATCCGCGCTACAAGGAATATGCCGCCGACATTCACGCCTCCGGCACGCACTTGCTCGGGCTGATCAGTTCGATCCTCGACATCTCGAAGGCCGAGGCCGGCAAACTAGAAGTCGCGCCGGTCGATCTCGATCCGCGCCCGCTGCTCGATGAAGTCGTGGCGCAAATCCGCGTCGAAGCCGAAGCGAAGAACATTCATCTTCTGCTCGACGTGGCGCAGACCGCGCCGCTTTGCCATGCCGATCCGCTGGCCCTGAAACAGATTTTCTTCAGCCTGCTATCCAACGCCGTGAAGTTCACGCCGCACGGCGGGCTGGTGACGATCAAGCTCGGCCGGCTGCTCAACGGCAAGGTCGAATTCAGCCTGCGCGACACCGGCATCGGCATCGCGCCGAGCGATCTGCCGCGCCTGATGAAGCCGTTCGAGCAGGCGCGCGTCGGCGAGGCCCATCGCCACGGCGGTCCGGGACAGAGCAACATGGGCCTCGGCCTGCCGCTCGCCGACGCCCTGCTGCGCCTGCAGGGCGGCAGCTTGGCAATCGACAGCGCCGTCGGCCGCGGCACCACGGTCATCGTCACGCTGCCGCCAGGCAGCAGCGTCGCCGCGTCCTAGACGGCGCACTTTCGCCCCGCCCGGCGAGCGCGTTATAGTTTCCCGGTCACCGGGGGACTTTCGCGCCAATGACCGCCCATATCGCCACGGTCGCCTTTCAGGGCATCGACGTGCTCGCTATCGACGTGCAGGTGCAGATGGCGGCGGGCCTGCCGTCCTTCGCCATCGTCGGCCTGCCCGACAAGGCGGTCGGCGAATCGAAGGAGCGCGTGCGCGCCGCGCTCAACGCCCTCGGCCTGGCGCTGCCGCCGAAGCGCATCACCGTCAATCTCGCGCCCGCCGACGTCGCCAAGGAAGGCAGCCATTTCGACCTGCCGATCGCGCTCGGCGTGCTCGCCGCCATGGGCGTGCTGCCGCAAGAGGAGCTCGAAGGCTATGTCGCGCTCGGCGAGCTGTCGCTCGACGGCGCGCTGGCCTCGGTCGCCGGCGCCCTGCCCGCCGCGCTCCATGCCTATGACGGCCAGCGCGGCCTGATCTGCCCGGCCGGCGTCGGCGGCGAGGCCGCCTGGGTCGAAGGGCTCGACATCCTGGCGCCGCCCAATCTTCTCGCCCTGATCAACCATTTCAAGGGCACCCAAGTGCTGAGCCCGCCGCAGCCGCGCCTCGGCCCGCCGGCGACCAGCGCCTATGGCGCGCTCGATCTCGCCGACATCAAGGGCCAGGAGAGCGCCAAGCGCGCCCTCGAAGTGGCGGCGGCCGGCGGCCATAACCTCTTGATGAGTGGGCCGCCCGGCGCCGGCAAATCGATGCTGGCGCAACGGCTCGCCGGCATCCTGCCGCCGCTGAGCCCGGCCGAGGCGTTGGAGGTGAGCATGATCCATTCGCTCGCCGGCGCGCTGATCGCCGGCGCCAACGGAAATGGCGGCCCGTCCGCCGGCTTGCTGCGCACGCGGCCCTTTCGCGACCCGCACCATTCGGCCTCCTTGGCCGCGATGATCGGCGGCGGGACGCGCGCCAAGCCCGGCGAGGTGTCGCTCGCGCATTTGGGCGTGCTGTTTCTCGACGAATTGCCGGAGTTCGCCCGCGCCACCCTGGAAGCCTTGCGCCAGCCGCTCGAATCGGGCCGCGCCGTGGTGGCGCGCGCCAATGCCCATGTCGCCTATCCGGCGCGCGTGCAGCTGATCGCCGCGATGAACCCCTGCCCCTGCGGCCATCTCGGCGATCCGGCGCTGGCCTGCAACAAGGCGCCACGCTGCGCCGGCGACTATCAAAGCAAGATTTCCGGGCCGCTGTTCGACCGCATCGATCTGCATATCGAAGTGCCGGCGGTCACGCCGCAGGATCTCAGCCTGCCGCCGCCGCGCGAGGGCAGCGCCGAGGTGGCGGCGCGCGTCGCCGCCGCGCGCGACATCCAGCGCGCCCGCTATGCCGGCGCCAAGACGGTGATCCGCAGCAATGCCGAAGTGGACGGCACGGCGCTCGAAGAGGTCGCGGGCCCCGACGCCGAGGGCCGCAAGCTGCTGACCGACGCCGCCGAGCGTCTCAAGCTCTCGGCGCGCGGCTACCACCGCGTGCTGCGCGTCGCGCGCACGCTCGCCGATCTCGCCGCGAGCGAGGGCGTACGCAAAGCCCATATCGCCGAAGCGCTGAGCTACCGGCGACTGGCTCTCCCGCGATAATGCGAATTTTACAGCGGTGCGCCGGGCGCCCAGCCGGCGGCGCCTTCGGGCCGTCCCGCGCGCGACAGATAGTCGACGAACTCGGCGACCGCGTCGAGATGCTCGTCGGCGAGGAAGTAATGCACGTTGCGCTTGTCGGTCGTCGCTTTGATCTTGCGCACCACGCCGAGCTTTTCCAGACGCCCGAGGCGGCGAACGATGGTCGACACCGTGCCGATGTTCGAGGTCAGGATATCGGTGAGATTCATCGGCTTGCCGCTCACTTGGCCATGACCGATATAGAGCAACAAATCGTAATCGACCCGCGTGCGCAGGAATGGAAAACGGCTGTTTTTATAAGCGCGAATGGTCTTGAGCAGTGCAAAGGCCTTGTCGAGGTCGCTGCCGCTCATGTCCTGCGCCCCTGCAGGTGGCCGTGATCGATCCCCCGACATACCCTCAACTCAGATAATTGAATAATACATTCAAGTGATTATAAGCACCGCCTGCGGTTTTCGTGCGTTGCTAACGATTTTCAGTTTGGGAACTAATATCGTTTTTCGGCGATTGTCCGCGCTTCTGCATCCAGAGGTTGCAGAAAGCGCGACGAACGCCGCCGGCTTACTCCGCGGCAACCACCATGCGCCCCAACCGACGGCCGGCAAAGAGGTGCAAATGGAAATGCGGGACTTCCTGGCCGCCATTGAGGCCGGTATTGGCGAGAATGCGATAGCCCGGCTCCGCCACGCCGAGATCGCGGGCGATTTGCCCCACCGCGCGCATGAAGGCGGCGATCTCTTCGGCCGGCGCCGTGGCAGAGAAGTCGTCGAACGAAACGTAGGCGCCCTTCGGAATCACCAACACATGGGTCGGCGCCTGGGGATGGATGTCGTGAAAGGCGAGGACATGGGCGTCTTCGTAAACTTTCCGGCAGGGAATTTCGCCCCGCAGGATGCGCGCGAAGATATTGTTGTGATCATAATCCTGCATCGGCTTCTCCTCGCCCGCGCTATGCCTTTTTCTTCGTCCAGGCCCGCTTCGTAGCGTTCTTGCCCGCCGCCTTCGCCTCGGCGAGGGCTTCCGGTTTGCGCGCCGCCTTTTCGGCGATCCCCGAGCGCACTTCGCGGCGCTTCAGCTCTTTCCAAACCTGCGCCGGCTTGACCCCGCAAGCGGCCCACAGCACGAGGAGATGATAGAGCGCGTCGGCGCTTTCGAGCACCAGGGCCTTGCCGTTGCCATGGGCGCCCTCGATCACCGCCTCGACCGCTTCCTCGCCGAACTTCTGGGCGATCTTGGCCGGGCCGCGCAGGAACATGCGGGCCGTGTGCGAGCGCGCTGGATCGGCGCCGCGTCGCGATTTGATCACGGAATATAATCCGTCGAGGGTGCGGCCGTCGCTGCCGGCCCCGGCGCCGGGGATGAGGCCGACGATCTTCGTCAGCTTCTTGCCCGCGGCCTTGCCGGTCTTGCCGCTCTTACCGGTCTTGCCTTTGACCTTGGTTTTTTGACGTTTGGCTGTCTGTGCCACGACTCTCTCCTTGGCGACCGTGCAGATCGCGCTCTCTTTGCGTCGTAACAGATTTGCCGAAGCCTGTCACGGCACGGGACCTGTCACGGACTCGCCTCAGGAATGTCAGTCGAGGCGGACCGGAAGACCAGCATCGCGCATGTGGCTTTTCACATCGCGAATCTTGAAGGTGCCGAAATGGAAGATCGAGGCGGCGAGCACGGCGCTGGCATGGCCGTCGCGCACGCCGGCGACCATGTGATCGAGCGTGCCGACGCCGCCCGAGGCGATCACCGGCACCGGCACGGCATCGGCCACCGCGCGGGTCAGCGCGATGTCGAAGCCCGATTTGGTGCCGTCGCGGTCCATCGAGGTGAGCAGGATTTCGCCGGCGCCGAGCGATGCCATGCGCTTGGCCCACTCGACGGCGTCGAAGCCGGTGCGGTTGCGCCCGCCGTGGGTGAAGATCTCCCACTTGCCCGGCGCGACCGATTTGGCGTCGATCGCGACGACGATACATTGGCTGCCGAATTTCTCGGCCGCCTCGCCGACGAATTCGGGCCGCGCCACGGCGGCGGTGTTGATCGACACCTTGTCGGCGCCGGCCAATAAAAGTTTGCGGATGTCCTCGACCTGACGGACGCCGCCGCCGACCGTCAGCGGCATGAAACATTGCTCGGCGGTGCCGCGCACCACGTCATACAGCGTATCGCGGTTGTCCGACGAGGCGGTGATGTCGAGGAAGGTCAGCTCGTCGGCGCCCTCGCGGTCGTAGAGACGCGCCTGCTCGATGGGATCGCCGGCGTCGATCAGATCGACGAAATTGACGCCCTTGACGACGCGGCCGTCTTTCACGTCGAGGCAGGGGATGACGCGCGCCTTGAGCAAGCTCATCCCTCCATCAGCTTGAGCGCGGCGGCGACATTGATGCGCCCGTCATAGAGCGCGCGGCCGGAAATCACGCCTTCGATGCCCGAGCCCTCATGGCGCTTGATCTCCTCGAGATCGGACAGCGACGAGACGCCGCCCGAAGCGATGATCGGCGTGGTCAGGGCGAAAGCGAGATCGACGGTGGATTCGAGATTCACGCCGGTCATCACGCCGTCGCGGTCGATGTCGGTGAAGACGATGGCGGCGACGCCGCAGTCCTCGAAGCGCAGGGCGAGATCGAGCGCCTTGACGCGCGAGGTCTTGGCCCAACCCTCGACCGCGACATAGCCTTCGCGCGCGTCGATGCCGACGACGATCTTGCCGGG
>CAMAVH010000025.1 GCA_945861615.1 Rhizobium sp. Q54
TCCTCATTGACCGAGAAATGCCGATGCACGCGCGCCACCGCCATCACCCGATTGGCCGCGAGCGCGAGTTGGTCCGCCGCCTCCGTCGTGCGGGTCGCCCGGCTGTGCATATTGAGCATGCCGGAGACGAACTGCAGGCTGTTCATCACGCGATGGTCGGTTTCGCTCGACAGGATGTCGGCTTGGGCGGTGGCGCGCAGCGCCGTCAGCCGGGCATCGAGCTGATCCATCACGATATCGGCCAGGGATTTGAGATGACGGATTTGACGATTGTCGATGTGCCGAGCCTCCCGATCCATCACGCAGAGCGTGCCGATCGTGCTTCCCTCGCGCGTATTGAGCGGCACGCTGACATAAAAGCGCAGGCCATATTCGACGGCGACCAGCGGCATGGTCAAAGAGCGGCCGCCTTTTTCTTCAGGCAGCCGCAGAGTTTCAATCGAGGAGCGTGGAAAGCCGAAAAAGCTCGGCCTCTCGCCGCGATTTTTTTCCGTCGAAATCGACGGCGGCTTGTACCAAATCCGATCGACTTCACCGACTCTGACGGCCGCGATCGGCGCGTCGAAAATGTCAGCCGCCATCTGCGTGATGTGGTCGAAGCTATCCTGCGGCAATTTATCGAGAATATCGTAGCAACCGATCGCCACGGGACGTGGCGCAGCGTCGCCGGGCCGTAGGACCGCAGGCTTCGGCATGGGGGTTTCTTGAGCAGAATTCTCTGGAAGAATTGCCATTTTCAGCCTTGATCGACCCACGCAGGACGCGTACGCAACGGTATATCAAGGCTACATCTGCTCTCGCGCATCGTCTGTTCGAAATTGAACATAGCCGCTAGATTGCAGAAATTCACGTCTCAGCGACGGCTGAGATCCCAGAATTACGCGACTGGCATGCCAGCCGATCGTTGCCCTAGCCTGTGAGGCTGCTATAGCGGCGACTTATCGATGCCTTGGCTGACCGCCCAGATCGCCGCTTGCGTCCGGTTGCAGACGTTGATTTTGCGTAAAAGCCCCTTCAAATGGACTTTGACGGTCGCCTCGGTAATGTTCAGCCGATTGGCGATCAGCTTATTGGGATCGCCGTTCGCCAAACACCGTAGGATTTGCACCTCGCGGTCCGACAGCACGCCGGTCGGGAAGCTATGATCTTTTTGAGTGAGATCAACATGGCCGTCGATCAGCATCTTGGCGAGATTGGTCGGAAATACTTTTTCGCCCAGCATCGTCAGAGTTAGGGACTGAATGAGCGCCTCGAACGACATGTCACTTAATAGGTAGGCATCGGCGCCGGCTTCGAGCGCCTTGGCCAGCTTGTTGACGGAAAGGCTATGAGTCAGAACGACGATTCGAGTCTGCTTCAAATTGTCGCGAAGATGGCGAATATGATCGATCGCGCCGCCGTCGCAATCCTGGAAATCCAGGATCACGAGCTCCGGCAAGAAGCCGTCGCTCAAGTGAGCATTGGCGCTGGCGATCGTATCGGCTTCGCGCTGCACCGCAAAAGGCGAACCTCGCAGCAAGTTCTTCAAACCCTCACGGAACAATCTGTTGCCTTCGATGATCAGCGAAGAAACGGTTCCGCGTGCCTCGATCGCAGTGGCCACGGGAATGCCCCTGGTCATTGGCCGTACAAGAAGGTTGTCGCGATCATGTTTTTTGCCTTCTGAATTCATTGAGAGTGCCATGATATTTCTGCGTCATTTCCGTGGGTTGATTTCATTCCTAGTGCGCGGACATACTTCACTCACAGTGCAGTCAACGTCGTTTTTGCAATAACGATCCCGGTCAATATTGAACACTCACGTCGATTCTATATTGGCGCATTCGCATAAGCTCAATTGGCTCAGCACAATTGCGGAATCTTCAGAGATAAGATTATTTCGCGAATCAATTACCGGAAGCATTGGCGCTGACCTGTCGCCGCAAGGACCATTTTTGCGCGGCGTCGCTGCCGTCGAGCATCACATCGGGCGGCGCGCGTTCCGCGACATAGGAGAGCGCCTTACGAGCGGTCTCTCGGACCCTGTCCTCGGTCGAGGTCGCGGCCAAAGCGAACCACTTCACCGCTTCGACCAATTGCCCGCGCACCTCGCCGCCCACTTCGCCCTTGGCATAGATGAAACCGACATTTAAGGCGGACGGCGAATAGCCTTGCTCGGCGGCCCGGCGATACCAGGCGACCGCATCCGGCGTACTTTTTGCCGTGCCCTTACCTTCGTAATACATGACGCCGAGATTGTGCTGCGCTTCGGGAACCTGGGCGGCGGCCGCGCGCATCGTCAACTCGAGCGCCTTCGCCTCGTCCTTGGGAACCCCAAGACCTGCGCCGTGCATATAGGCGAGGTTGGTCAAAGCCAGCATGTTGCCCCCCGCAGCGGACTTCTCGAACCAAGCCACCGCCGCCTTGTCGTCGCGCGCGCCGCCGAGCCCCTTGCGTAACATCTGACCCAAGGCGTTCTGCGCGTCGGTATTGCCGGACGCTACGGCCGACAGGAACAAGTCCTTCGCCTGGACCGGATCCGCACTCACTCCGCGCCCCGAAAGATAGAGCGTGCCCAGCAGATGCTGCGCCGGCGCATGGCCCTGTGCCGCCGCGCCGCGGAGATATTTGACCGCCAATGCGTCGGCCTCTCCGCTGTCGCGCAGCACCCGATTGGCATTGGCGGGCATCCCGCCCATGAGGATCAGGGCGGCGGCGGCATATTGCGCGTCGGCCCTGCCCGCGTCAGCCGCGACCAGCAGCTGCGCGGCGCTCATCTTTCCCGCCGGCAGCGGCGATTTGTCCTGCGCCCATGCGACGTCCGCCACAAGGAGCCCGAGACATGCGAGAAGCATCAGCCTGATCGGCGTCATGATTCAACCTCTACAGTGGCGATCTTTACGGATTCGATGGCGAGTTGGCGTGCGCGCTATTGTTGACCGTCGTCGTTTTGATCTCGGTCGACGCATCGGCGTCCTGACTGCCCTTGCTATTCTGATCGCTATCGACCTTCACCGAAGAATTGTCGCCCACGGTGACGCTGTTGTAGTTGCCGATCGCGGTGGACGACGAGTTGTAGACATACTGACTGAGCGCATCCATGCCGCTGCTGGCGCCGCCATTGCTGTTCAGCTTCTGCGTGATCTGGGCTTGGGCCGCGAAGGAATTGCTGCGCGCCGGAAAGCTGTAGGGGCCGTTGCCCATCATCTGCGCCGCGGCCGGGCCGGCGACCAAGAAAATCGCCGATGCCGAAAGTCCTGCAAGTAATGAATGTTTCATCATGGTCGCTCTCCTGAAGGAGGTTGAAGAAAGGGTCGCCGGAGGCAATCAGGGGAAATCGCCTCCGGCGAACGCGGGACACAGACGGGGGGCCTGTTTCCCGCGGAAGGTCTTACGGCGCGGCGACCGTCACGTTGACGTTGTTGCCGACGGCGGTGGCGGCCGAGCTGATCACCGGGCTCGTCACCGAACCGATGTTGTGGAAGTTCGTCAGGGTGACGCCCTTCACGAACGACGTCGCCGACACGTCCATCAGGCTGTTCTGCGAGACATTGGCGACGACCGTCGTGCCGTTGATGATCGAAGCCGGATCGACCGAGAGGTTGAGGTTGTTCGCCACGGCAGTCGCCGCGCTATCGACCATCAAGTCTTCGATATCGACCACGATCGACTTCGCCTTGACCTCGCCGCTGTGGAAATAGCCGCCGTTGGCCTTCTGGTCGACGTCGACGAACACGCCTTCGGTGACGCTGGTGATGTTGGCGTTGTTGGCGACGGCCGTGGCCGCGCTCACGACCTGGCCGAGCTCGGTCAGGGCGTTCATCGGCGGAACGACGCTGTTGCCGCCATGACCCCAATGATGGCCATAGCCATTGGAATGGCGGGTTTCGAGCTGCGCGACGGTGATGTCCTTGACGACCGAAATCGCCGAGATGTCGCCGATCGAGGTCTGCTCGATCTCGACCGCCGTCAGCGAGTCGGGGTCGAGGTTCACGTTGATATCGACGCAGGGATCGATATCGAGGTTGAACGTCCAGTAGGTACGGTCGAAGGCGTTGGCCGGGCCGATGGCGAAACCGGTCGCCAAAGCCAAGGCTGCGGCGCTCGCCAGAAGCGTCTTCTTGAAGCTCGTCATGTTAAGAATCCTTCTTGGTTGAGTTGCTGTCGTAGTGATTGACCTGCACGAGCGCGCAATCCTGCGAACCGGGCAAGCCAAGGAATTCCGTCATGATTTGGTAGACCCCCATCTCGACGACGGACCGCACGCCGAGCTGAAGCGGTTCGTTTTGGATACGCCCCGCGTCAAACTCCACGAGTTGATTGCCGAAGAAGCGAAACACGTTCGCTTCGACTTCATAGCCATAGATTTGTTTTTGCAGCGTCGAGACGTAGCTCACCTCGAACGACCGGGCGTTGATGACGCGCATATCGAGCGCCACGTTGATCACGACGGTCCGCGCGCCGCCGCCGATGCCGCCGATCGAAAGGCGGGCGCCTTCGCTGACGATGTTGTAATTCAGCTCGGTGAGGGCTCCGACGATGACGAAGTCGCTGCCGCGGACGGCGCCACGCTGGCTGGCGCCACCCTCCCGAGCGACGAGCCCCTGCTCCGTCATCCGCATTTCCGCCAATGGCACCCGCAGATCGAACCGCTCGACCATGCGCACCTTCTGCGTCTTATAGAGCGCGCTCATCATCATCTCGGAGACGCCCTGCGACAGCACGGTGCTGTAGCCGCTGCCCGACTGCGTCGAGAGTTGTCCGGTCTTATCGGCGACCTCTCCTACGGCGAAAGTCGGCAGGTTCGACCCTTTGATCCCGGCGAAGCCCGTCAGGCAACTGCTATAGGGCGTCTCGTTGGTCGTGACGGGAAAGCTGAAATTCGGCTTCACGCCGCTGCTGGGATAAACGCCCGTGCCGCAAGCGCCGAGCGCGAAGGTCAGCGCAATGACCGATGTGTGTTTTATGTGGCGCATAGTCTGCATGTTCCTTCATCTGAGCTTCGCGGCACCACAGCGGCGCATTGATGATCGATGTCTGGAAAGCAGAATAGGGCTCGGCCGCAAATCTCAAATCGCTCTTGCGGAACATCGTTGGATCATCTTTTCCGCCAAAATTGCCGCGCCATATCCATTTGCGCCGCGTGGCGCAAATGTGACCTTTAAATCTCTTTTGCTCACATGAAAAAATTCCTGCGATTTTAAATGCCCGCGCTCTTATGCCGATGAACTTCCGCGGTGAGACATAGCTGCCATATTTTTAATAGAAGACACGGGCCCGCTGTTCGCACGAGCCTCCTCTCAACATGAACCAGTAAGGGACGCCGCAGGGCGTGTAAGATCGTGAGTAAGCGTTATTCGATTTATGCAGATCGCAAGCTCGACATGCAGATCCGGCAAGTGCTCGGGCTTGCAAGTCACGCTTCGTTGCGCGACGTCGGCAGAAGCACATACGAATCTCGCTCGCCAGATCCTCACGCGGAGCTGGCCGAGCATTCGGACGATATCGTCATCATGAATTCGGCGGCTCTTGCGCGCTATAAGGCGCGGGACGCCAATAAACTCGACGCCTTACGAAAGGGCCGCAAGCTGCTCGTCGTCGTCACCGAGGAGACGGTCACAAGAATCATCGAAGCTCTGCAGATCGCGGACGGCGTGGTGCTTCAGAGTTCTAATCTGCGCAACTTGCCCAAAATCATCATGCTCATGGAAGAAAACCACATGAGCGTGCCGCCCGGCGTCCTGTCCATCATGTTGGAACGCGGTCTACGCCGGAAAATTCTGCTGTCCCTCACCCGAGCCGAACAGCGAACGCTGAGCCTGCTCGGGCACGGCTGCACGAACAGCATCATCGCCGCCACGCTCGACATCAGCGAGGGCCGCGCCAAATATCTGATCCGGTCGCTTTTAAAGAAACTGCTGCTGCAGAACAGAACGCAAGCGGCCGTATTCGCCGCGCGGGAGATCAAATTGATCGATGCGCCCCCACCGCCGCCGCCCAGCGCCCGTCGGATCGTCATTTAACGTCCGGGAGTGCGATCTTTCGGATATGCGCATGGTTCAATAGGCGTAAATTCCCTTATATCTATGGCTTTATTCCGCTGGACGTCGCATCTGTAAGAAGATCGCTCGCCCACCGGAAGGAGCCAAACCATGCGTTTATACGTACCTAGTTTCGCCAGCCTGGTTTTCGGAGTTCTGTTGCTGGCTCTGCCCCAGACGGCTCAAGCTCAACTGAACAACCAGCCCTTCAGCTTTTCTCGCGGCACTGTCGGCGCCGGCGTCGGCATGAGTTCGGCCTATCGTGAAATCATCCTCGAGCGCAAATTGCTCGGCCGCTCCACTGCGAACAATTTCATCCGCGGCGTCGACGGATCGCTGGTCAATGTCGAGCGCAAGGGCGATCAGGGATTCGCCCGGCCGACGACGGCGCCCTACGCTGCGTCTCAAAGCAGCTTCTCTCTCGGCATCGGCGGAGGCTCGATCGGCAACGCTGCCGGCCAGCCTCGCGCTTCCTTGCGAAGCGAAACCGCCAATGAGGACATGCCGGCCCTGTTCGGCACGGCTCCCGCAGCGGTGCCGATCAACAGTTGGATATATCAGCTGACGACCTTGCCCGATCTGGCCTCCTGAGCGCCGCAATCGCCTAAGGGCGGTTATGGCGTCAGGGCCGATACGGATGCCGTCGACTGGCTCGGCTGTTCGCAGATGAGCATGCGGACCGGTTGCGCGCTGCCCGGCAGGCAGATCGTCTGATAGCCGCATCGCCGCGGCGCCGAGACCGCAGGACGCGGCAGGGGCGAAGATGCTCTCGCCGTCGTGGGAGGATCGCCGTCTTTCGCGCCCACGCAACTCTGCGAGACCGCGCGCGAGGCGACATCGCTCAAGGCTTGTTGTTCTTGGGCATTGTTCTGCCGGGCAAAGGGACCGCTCTGCGCGACGGCCGGGCTGGCCGTGCCGCTTCCACCGGCCATCTGCAAGCCTTGCATCACGAGGGAGCCAATGCCGAGGACCTCTCCGCCGCACGCGGACAGGGTCAGGCTCAAAAGACAGCAGCTGAGTTGCAGGGCAAATCGCATGCCCTCTTTTAGCGCGAAATGCCGTGGCCGTTTCGGCGCAGAAGGCGCGCAAAATCGCCGCGATGGCGCAAAGAGCATATGCCCCTTGCACCGGAACCGACGTCACATCACCAAAATGACGCGGAAATCGTTGACGTTGGTCCGGGTCGGGCCGGTGACGATCAAGCCGTCCGTCGCCGCGAAGAACCCATAAGCGTCGTTCGCCGCCAGGCATTGATCGGCGCGCAGGCCGGCGCCTTGCGCTTTGGCCAGCGTGGCCGGCGTGAGTAGCGCGCCGGCATTGTCCTCCGAACCGTCGATGCCATCGGTATCGGCCGCCAGCGCATGCACGCCGGCTGTTTCGCCGAGCTCGATCGCCAGCGACAGCAAATATTCCGAGCAGCGGCCGCCGCGCCCTTGCGGATTCCTCACCGTAACCGTGCATTCGCCGCCCGAGATCAAGGCGACGGGTGGGCGGAACGGGCTGAAATGGCCAGCCGCCACTTCGCGCACCATGGCGGCATGGGCTTTCGCCACCTCGCGCGCCTCGCCGGTGACGCTATCGCCGAGAATGAGCGGCGTGATGCCGGCTTCCGTGAACAGCTTGGCCGCCGCCTCCAGGCTCTTGTGAGCGGTGGCGACGATCTGGGTGCGCGCCTTGGAAAAGGCTGGCGTGCCGGGCTTGGGCGTCTCGTCCAGCCCGCCGTCGGCGCCGGCCTCCAACAGCGCATGGACGCTGAGCGGCACGACGCAATCATAGCGCTCGAGGATGTCGAGGGCATCCTGATAGCTGGTCGGATCCGGCACCGTCGGACCGCTGGCGATATGGGTCGGCTGATCGCCGACGACGTCGGAGATCAGGATCGTCTCGATCGGCGCCCGGCACATCAGCGCAAGGCGGCCGCCCTGCACCAGGGACAGATGCTTGCGCACCGTGTTGATCTCCTGGATCGCCGCGCCACATTTCAGGAGTTCGGAGGTCGTGGCCTTAAGGGCTTCCATGGTGATCGGCGGCGTCGGCAGGGAAAACAGACTGGAGCCGCCGCCCGAGAACAGCGCCAACAGCAGGTCGTCCGGCCCCAGGGCCTGCACCGCCGCGACGATCTCGCGCGCCGCCGCTTCGCCGGCTTCGTCGGGTACGGGATGGCCGGCCTCGATGACGCGCACGCGGCGCGGCGACTCGGCCGGGCCGTAGCCGTGGCCGTAGCGGGTGATAACGAGGCCTTCCAGCGGCGCGCCGGCCGGCCAGGCCGCCTCGACGGCCTTGGCCATGGCGGCCACCGCCTTGCCGGCGCCGATCACCAGCGTGCGGCCCTTGGGCGGCAGCGGCAGCGCCGCGGCGACGATCTTCAGGGGATCGGCGGCGGCGACGGCGGCGGCGAAGCTGCCGCGCAGCAAGCCGCAGGCGTCGAACGCCGGGGCCGCCTGAGGGGCGAGAAGCTCAGGCAAGCTTGTCTCCCGGTGCTTTTCCGGCGAAGTAGGCGTCGAGATTGTCGAGCGCGCGAAAGCCCATGGCGCAGCGCGTCTGCACCGTGGCGCTGCCGAGATGGGGCAGCAGCATCGCGTTGGGGATCGGCAGGTAGCGCGCATCGATGTTCGGCTCGCCGGCGAAGACGTCGAGCCCGGCGGCGCCGAGATGGCCGTTGGTCAGACCTTCGATCAAGGCCTCGTCATGTACGAGATCGCCGCGCGCGGTATTGACGACGATGGCGCCCTGCGGCAACAGGCCGACGCGGCGCGCATTGAGCCAGTGGCGCGTCTCCGGTGTCGAAGCCATGTGGATCGAGAGATAATCGCAATGGGCGAGAAAGTCCGCGTCGTCGGCATGGAAGGTTGCCGGCAGCTCCGTCGGCAGATCGACGGCGCGACGGCCGTGATAATGAATGGCCATGCCGAAGGCGAGGCCGCGCTTGGCAACGGCCTGGCCGATGCGCCCCATGCCGGCGATGCCGAGCCGCTTGCCGTGCAATTGGCGGCCCATCAGCTGCGTCGGCGCCCAGCCTGTCCATTGGCCGCTGCGCAGCATGGTTTCGCCCTCATAAGCGCGCCGCGCCGCGCCGAGCAGTAGCAGAAAGGTAATCTCCGCCGTGGCGTCGGTCAGCGCGCCGGGCGTGTTGGTGACGACGAGGCCGCGCGCCTTGGCCGCCGGGATGTCGATATGGTCGTAGCCGACCGAGAAGGTCGCGAGGATCTTCACGCGCGCCGGCAAGGCGGCGATCACCGGCGGAGTCATCTTGTCGGTCAAGGTGCACAGGATGCCGTCGACGCCCTCGGCGATGCGCAAAAGCTCGTCGATCGGCAATTGCCGGTCGTCGGGATTGAGGATCGCCTCATAAGCGCCGGAGAGGCGTTCCTCGACGGGCTGCGGCAATTTGCGGGTCGCGAGAATGATGGGCTTGGAGGATGACGCCATGATCGGGAAAGGCTACCTGACTAGAGTGACGACGCGATGACCGCGCGGCGCGCGGATTCGATAACGGCGCGCAAGGCACGATGGCGCAGTTTCAGTGATAAGCGCGACCTATGAGAAGTCCAATACATAGTTCGGCCGGCAGTTATTCGCCGGAAAAATAACTGAAGCGATTGATTTCGCCCGGCTCAACTGGCGACCGTCTGCCGCTGGCGCTCACCGGCGCCGAGCGCCGCGCCGCAGATATCGAGAAAGCGTGCGCCGTTGGCGCCGTCCGGATTGGGCACATAGATCACCGCCTTGATCTGGTCGGCCTCGCCGATTTTGCAGATGGTGTAATCGAAATCGACGGTGCCGACGCCGGCGACGGCGACGAGCCGCATGCCGTCGCCCTTCTCGTAAACGTCATGCGCGTGCCACAGGCGGCGGAAATCGGCCGATTCCGCATCGAGTTCGGCGAGCATCCGGCGCAGCACCGCATCGCTGGAAACCTTGGAATAATCGGCGCGAAAACGCGCGATGAGCCGGCGCGCATCGACCTCCCAGTCGGCCATGCTGTCGCGAAAGCGCGACTCGGTAAAGGTGAGCCAAACGATATTGCGCCGCTCCGGCGCGATCTCGGCGAAATCGCCGAACACGAAGCGCGCCGCCTCGTTCCAAGCCAGCACGTCCCAGCGCATGTTCTTGAGATAGGCCGGGCGCGGACCGAGACCGTCGATCAACCGGCGCAGGCTCGGCGCGACGCTGAGACTGTCGATCGCTTCGCGCTCGGAGGTGTGATGGCCGGCCAGGAAAAACAGGTAGCTGCGTTCGGTCGGGTTAAGCCGCAGCGCGCGCGCCAAATTATCGAGGAACGACGACGAAACCTTGATGTCGCGGCCCTGTTCGAACCAGGTGTACCAGGTGAGGCCGATGCCGGCGAGCGCCGCCACCTCCTCGCGCCGCAGGCCCTTGGTATGGCGCCGTCCGACGGTCGGCAGGCCGAAGTCGCCGGGCTGCAATTGCTCGCGCCTGGCGCGGAGAAACTCCGACAATCCCAGACGGTTACGGATCAGATGCGGTTGCGGCATGCGTCACCTGTTGGTCTCACTAATAGGACTAAAACTAGTATCGCGATCCTCGTCTGCCGCCCGCAATACTGCCTCTCCACCGCCGCCCGGCGGCTGCGCGAAAGGAGTGTTTGCCATGGCAGAAGTGTTTGTGTCGAAGGTCGCCGCGATGAAGGACGGCGATCGCCAAATCGTCCGCGCCGAAGACGGCAAGGAGATCGGCGTGTTCTTCTCCGGGGGCCAGTATTACGGCTACAGCAACTATTGCGCCCATACCGGCGGTCCGGCCTGCGAGGGCATGATGATGCCGAAGGTCGAGGAAATCATCGACGATAAGAAGCAGTGGAACGGCACGTCGCGCTTCACCGACGAAATGCATTTCGTCTGCCCCTGGCACGGCTGGGAATACAACCTCAAGACCGGCGAATGCGTCGGCGACAAAAAATACAAGCTGAAGAAGTTTTCCGTCGTCCTGCGCCAGGACGACATCTTCGTCATTCTCTAAAGAGAGAGCGCCATCATGGAAATGCCGAGCAGCGAAACCCGCAAGCTGACCTTCGACGAATTTCAGACCGACAAATTCCTGCATCATGCCGCCGAGCAGGCACACGCCCGGAACTACAAGGATTTTTTGATCGTCGATGTCGACTCGCACCACTATGAAAACGAGTCCTACAAGGATGTCTTCAGCTACATCGAAGATCCCGTGATCAAGCGCGCCGCGCTGGAATCCGTCGAACGCCCCGGCCGTTCCACCCTGCTCAACTCGCAGGTCGGCTATCAGGACATCAACGGCCGCATCACGCGCCAGCGCCTGCGCAAGATCGAGAAGACGACGGACGCCGAGCACCGCGACATCACCATGACCAAGCGCTGGATGAACGCGATGGGCGTCGACTACGCCTGCCTGTTCCCGACGCCGATGCTGTTCCTCGGCCTGCACCCGCAGCCGCATGTCGAAGTCGCCCTGTGCAACGCCTACAACCGCTGGCTCTGCGAGCGCGTGCTGGCGGCCGAGCCGCGGCTGGTGTCGATGCTCTACATCCCGTTCAACGACCCCGAGGCCGCTTACCAGACGGTCAAGGAATTCGGCGGCAAAAAGGGCGTCTGCGGCTTCATGGTCACCTCGCCGCGCTACAAGCCGGTCCATGACAACGCCTACATGAAGACCTACGCGCTGCTCGAAGAGATGGGCCTGCCGCTGTCGTTCCACGCCGCCTACAACTGGAGCGACCAGGCCCTGGCGATGACCAACCGCTTCATCTCGGTCCACGCTCTTGGCTTCATGTGGTTCAACATGATCCACATGGCCAATTGGGTGACCAACGGCCTGTGCGAGCGCTTCCCCAAGCTCAAGGTCATGTGGATCGAAAGCGGCCTGACCTGGGCCTACGCCATGATGCAGCGCTTCGACCATAGCTACATGATGCGCACGTCCGAATGTCCGCAACTCAAGCGCAAGCCCAGCGAATATATGCGGGAGATGTATTACGCGACGCAGCCCATGGAGATGCCCGAGGACAAGTCTATCCTTGAAGCGACCTTCAAGATGCTGAACGCCGAGACCCAGCTCGTCTGGTCGTCCGATTACCCGCACTGGGACTTCGACTTGCCGAGCGTGATCTACGATCTGCCGTTCCTCAGCGAACAAGGCAAGCGCAACATCCTGGGCGCCAACGCCGCCAAGCTGTTCAACCTGGACACGACCAAGATCGTCAAGGAAATCCCCGACATCCACCCCGCCCTCAAGCGGGCTTGAGCAGGAGACCGACATGAACGCCCTATCCGCAGCCCCAGACGCCGCCCAGGATATCGCCGCAATGCGGTCCGAGGCGGAAACCGCTTCGGAAATCTCGGAAACCGCATTGCGCATGGCCGCTCGCCTCGATGCGTTGCTGACGAAAGGCGAAGATGGCCTTTCCAATGAAGCCCTACAAACGCTCCTCGCCTCGCTGGTGACGCTCTATGCCGCCAAGATCGAAGCCGGTCACAAGTTTCCGCCGCTCAAGCCGAATATCCAGGCCTGCAGCGCCACGGACATTATGGTGATCGCCAGCGCCCTGTTGAAGGTCGGCAATCTCCAGGTCTTTGAACTCGGCATGTGGCAAAGCTACACCGGCCGATAACGCCACCCGTACGCTTAAACGAAACGGCCCAGCCGAAAGCTGGGCCGTTTATTCATCAGGTCCGCGAGATCATGCTGCGCGCCCAGTCGCCGATGACGGAGACGGCGAGCGTGCAGAGGAAAATCGTGACGCCGGGCACCACGCACATCCACCAGCCGGTCAGCAAGTAATTCCGACCGAAGCCGACCATGTTGCCGAGGCTGGTGTTGGGCGGCTGGATGCCGAGGCCGAGGAAGCTGAGCGAGGTTTCGAGCAGGATCGTTTCGGGAAAATTGATCGTCGCCGTGACGAGCAGCGCACTGGCGATGTTGGGCAGCACGTGGCGCAAGTAGATCCGCCACCAGGAGAAGCCCAACGTCTGCATGGCCAGCACGTAGCCGCGGCCGCGCGACGCCAGGGTCATGGCGCGCGACAGGCGGGCGAAGCGCTCCCAGCCGTAAAGGCCGAGAATGATCAGAAACAGCGTCAGACTGCTGCCGAAGAAGGCTGTAATCGTCAGGGTGACGATGATGAAGGGCAAGGATGCCTGGGCGTCGATGGCGCCGACCACCAGCTCGTCCACCCAGCCGCCGAAATGGGCGGCGAGAATGCCGAGCGTGGTGCCGAGCGTCGCCGAGATCAGCGTGGCGCAGAGCGCCAAGAGCAGGCTTGTGCGCATCGAGGAGATCAGGCGCGCGAGGATGTCGCGGCCCAGTTCATCCGTACCCAGCAGATGATTGATCCCGCCGCCCCAGCCGACCGGCGGCAACAGGCGCGACATCAGGTCGAGGGTGTTCTTCTCAGGAATCGGCAACCAGGCGGCAAAGCCGACCAGGCTCAGGCAGAGGATCAGCCAGAGCGCCGAAATCTTGACGCTGAGTGGCATCTTGACCGCGTTCCGCCAGCTGGAGGCTAAGGCTGCTTGCAGCATGGTCATCTCCTCAATTGGCCGCGGCGGCGGAGGCGCGCGGGTCGAGCCAGGCGTAGAGCAGGTCGACGAGCAGGTTGGTCACGATCATCACGAAGGCCACCAGCATGATGATGACTTGGACGATGGCGAGATTGCGCTGGGCGACCGATTCGACGATCAGGCGGCCGATGCCGGGCCAGGCGAAGACCGCTTCGACCACGGCGGCGGCGCTGATCATGCCGCCGACCAGCAGCGGCAGGATGGTCGCCAGCGGCACCAGGGCATTGGGAAAGACATGGCGTATCAGCACGCGGGCGCCGGACAGGCCGCGCGCGCGCGCCGAGGTGACGCATTGCAGCTTCAGCGCATCGAGCATCGCCGAGCGCACGAAGCGCGTGAAGACCGCCGCCTTGGCGACGCCGATGGTGATGACCGGCATAATGAGATGCAGCGGCGATCCGGTGCCGCCCGTCGGCAGCCAGTGTAGCGTGACCGACAGCACCAAGATCAGCAACAGACCGAAAAAGAAGTTCGGGATGGCGAAGCCGAAGGTCGAGAAGCTCATGACCAGGGCATCCCATTTGCTGCCGGCCTTCATCGCCGCCCAGGTGCCGACCGGGATGCCGATCAGGATCATGATGGCGGCGCTGGCGCCGATCAGCTGCAAGGTCGCCGGCAGGCGCTCCATGACGGTCGCGAACGCATCGCGGCCATTGAGGATCGACTTGCCGAAATTGCCGTGCATCACGTTGGTGATGTAGATGAGGTACTGTTCGCCGATCGTGCCTTCGAATCCCCACAGCTTGCGGTAGGAATCCATCATGTCCTTCGTCATGTCGTCGGGATTCAGCACCGCGATGACGGGATCGCCGGTCAGACGCAGCGCGACGAACACGAATGTCACGATGAGCCAGAGCGAAATGACGGCACGGAGCAGTCTGGCAGCGAGTTTCATAGTCCCTCTCTCCCCGCCCCCTCGCCCTCAGATGGGCCGGACGGACGACGCACGGCAGTTGAACGCTTAGGCGACGGCCCCCGATACGCTTCGCGGGCCGGCAGGCGGCGCCGCGTCGTTCAAGTCGGACAGTTTCCGCCCCGGAATCGCCCGGATCAGTTTCTTGGTGTAGGCATCGCGCGCCTCGTCGCCGAAATGGGCGACGCCGACGTCCTCCACGACATGTCCCGACTTCATCACCACAACGCGGTCGGCGATGTCGAAGACGATTCGCAGGTCATGGGTGATCAGCAGAATGGCGATGCCGCGCTTGTCGCGCAGCGCCTTGAAGCAATCGAGGATCTGCTTCTGCAGGCAGACGTCGACGGCGGACAAAGGCTCGTCGGCGATCAGCAGACGCGGCTTCAACAGCAATGCCCGGGCGATGACGACGCGCTGCGCCTCGCCGCCGCTGAGGAAGGACGGCCGGCGGTCGAGGATGGATTCGCTGAGGCCCACGTCGCGCAGCGTCGCGCTGATCTGGGCGGCCCGCTTGGCCTCGTCTTTTTCGCCATGCACCTTCAACACTTCATGAAGCTGGGCGCTGACCTTCATCAAGGGATCGAGCGAATCCTTCGGATGCTGGAAGACGATCTGCACGCCGACGTCCTGCGTTTCGATCTCACGCGCGGCATTGACCGTGATCTTGCCCGAATCCGGCCGCACCAGGCCCATGGCCATCTTGGCGGCCGTCGTCTTGCCGCTGCCGCTCTCGCCCACCAGGGCGACAATTTCGCCCTGCTTAACCGTGAAGGACACCTCGTCCGCGGCAATGACGACTTCGCCCTTGCTCTTGCCGCCCGAGGTGCGGAAACGCTTGGACACCTTGTCGAACGACAGGCACGCCGCGCCATAGGCGTGATCCGGACGCTCCTTCAACTCGTGATTGACCGCGGCGGCCTCGAACAGCGCCTTGGTATATTCCTGCTTCGGCGCGGCCAAAACCTCGCGCGTGATGCCGCGCTCGACGATCTTACCGGACTTCATGACGGCGATATGGGTGGCGCGGTCGCCGACGATGCCCAGGTCGTGGGTGACCATGAGAACGGCCAGGCCGCGCTGCGCGCGCATCTCGTCCATCAAATCGAGAATTTCCGCCTGCACCGACATATCGAGCGCGGTCGTCGGCTCGTCGGCGATCAATAGCGGCGGATTGCCGAGCAGCGCGAAGGCGATCATCACGCGCTGATTGAGACCGCCTGAAAGCTGGTGGGGATAGGCGTTCAGCCGGGCTTCAGGCTGAGCGATATGCACGCTGCGCAGTGCCGCCAGCGCCAGTTCGCGCAATTCGTCGCGCCCGGCCTTGGGATGGTGCATGCGCAGGGTCTCGAATATCTGCGAGCCGATGGTACGCACCGGATTGAGCGCCGCCATAGGGTCCTGGAACACCATGCCGACCGACTTCTGGCGGAAGCGGCGCAGTTCGGACGGCGTCAAGGACAGCACCTTCTGCCCGTCGACGACGATTCGCCCGTAGGTGGCGGCCGGGAACGGCAAGAGATTCATCAACGTGTGGCACGTGACGCTCTTGCCGCTCCCGCTTTCGCCGACGAGCGCGAAGTATTCCCCCTTGTTGATCTGGAACGACACATCCTCGACCACCGTTTTGCGCGCGAGGCCATCTATCACTTCGACAGTCAACCTGTCGACGATGCAGAGCGGGCTTTCGTGCGTAACGCTGGGCGCAAGCATGTGGTTATTCCTTAGGTCAAAACCAGGCGGCTCACTTCACGCAAGGCACTTAACGGTCCGCGTTACCCTTGCGGAAGTCCATGTAGGGATGCGGATAGGGAGTCCACTTCACTTTCGGATTCACGCCATAGAAGAAGCCGAAGGTGTGCAGGATGATGGCTGGCGGGTCTTCGTCGAAGATGTCCATCATCGCCATCAAGGCTTTCTTGCGGGTCGGGACGTCCATCGAGCTTTCGAGGATGTGACCCTGCTTGTAGAACTCCTCGTTCGACCAAACGAGCCGCTCGGACTCGTTGTACGAACGCCAGAAGCCGAACAGCGGATCGTTCACCAGGATGGGATCGGCGCCGTTGCGCATCCCGGTGCCGGGGAAGGCGAGCAGCTGGCCAAAGTTTTCCTTCATCTGCAGGTCGATCTTGACGCCGACCGCTTCCCACATCGACACGAGAATCTGCGCCGTGGAGACTTCCGCACCATAAGCGTTGTTGCGGATGCGATAGGGGATCACTTCGCCCTTGTAGCCGGCGGCAGCCAGCAGCTGCTTGGCCTTCGTCGGGTTGTATTCCCACTTCGGGTGGTTCGGGTCGTACAGCTCGCCGTAGGACTTCAGCTGATGGCCGTTGGGAATCTCGACCATGCCGGCCCACAGCGACTTGACGATGGCTTCGCGATCGACCGCGAGGGACATCGCCTGACGGATGCGCTTGTCGGCGAGCGCCGGATTGCGCGTGTCGAACTTGACGTTGCGCATCGACGGGATGGTGCCGCCGACGATCTCCATCTTGGCGTTCTTCACAGGCGCGAACTGATCGGGCGGAATGTCGACGGCAATGTCGAAATCGCCGCTGATCAGACCGGCGATGCGCGAGGACAGTTCGGGCACGCCCTTGAAGATCAGCGTGTCGATGTTCGGCTTGCCACCCCAATAATCGGCAAAGGCAACCAGGCGGTTCTCTTCCGGCGAGAGATTGGCCAGCTTGAACGGGCCCGTGCCGACCGGCTTCAGGGCGAAGCCATCCCAACCGCCAGCCGCTTCGAAGGCCTTCTTGCTGATGATTTGCGAGCCCCAGGCCGTCAGGCGCATCTCGATGGTCGGATCGGAGATGCTGCTGATGACGCGAACCGTCGTCGGATTGACGACCTTTACGTCGGCGATGGTCGAGAGGAACTGCTGCGCCGTGCCATAGCCGGGCGAGCCCTTCGTGTTGATACGTTCCTGGCTCAGGCTGAAGGCGACGTCTTCGGCCGTCATGGTGGAGCCGTCATGGAACTTCACGTTCGGGCGCAACGTCAGCTCGAGGGTCTTGTCGTCGATGCGTTTCCACGAGGTGGCCAGACCCGGGATCAGTTTCCCGTTATTCTTGTAGTCGGTCATGATCAGCGTGTCGTAGAGATTGATCATGACGCGGAAGCCCGCGTAAATCTGATAGCGCAGCGGATCAAGCTGCTTGGGAATTTCATCGGCGGCGACGATGACCTGTTTGCCGCTTTGCGCATAAGCGGAGAACGGCAGCGCAGTGCCGGCGGCACCCGCGATCGTCCCCGCGATCAATAGACAAGCCGAACGTCTCGTAATCTTCATGGTCCACCCTCGTGTCTAAGGCGATCGCTCGCCTGATTGGTTGCACTCGTGAGCCGGTCCGCGCCGAAATCCGTGTCGTGTCTCGTCGAAATCCTGGCAGTTAAATTCTGGCTTCCCCCGGCCTTCCGTCGCTTGGGCCTTCTGGCCGCCGCTTCGGTCTCTCTCGCTTCTCGGCAATCCCCCATGGCGTTGCAGATTCAAAGCCATGTCTTCGTCGCCATGATTGATAGGCTTCATGGTCGTTTACGCGGCGTCAATACAGTCGGCGGCTAGAAAAACGGCAGAAACGGCACTTAAGCAGACGCAAAAATAAGCAAATGAACTTATCGAAGCGTCTCGACGACTTACTGCAGCGCGGCCAATAACTGGTCGGCGCCGGACAAATCATTCGCACTCGATGAACAATTCCCCGCTCACCACCTGCGGCGTCCAAACCCGTACCGGCACGAAGCAGGGCGGCGCCGTCGGCGCGCCGCTGCGGATGTCGAAGCACCCCTGATGGAACGGGCATTCGATCTCATGGCCGTCGAGAGAGCCCTCGGCGAGCGAGCCCGGCCCATGCGAGCAGAGATCGGCGGTGAAGAAATAGCCGTCGTTGGCCTGAAACACCGCATAGGCCTCGCCGCCCGTCTCGACGCGCAAGGGCGTATCGGGCGTCACCTCATCGGTCCTGCAAAGCCGCGTCAGCATCTTGGCGCTCGTCTCCTCCGTCATTTCAAAGCGCCGCCGGTCGCGGCGGCGCCGCGCGATGGCCACTCAATTCTTCGCCGGCATCGCGCTTCAAGCGGAACAGCGGGAACATCGACAGAAAAGAGACGATGCCGATCGCGAACAGCGCCCACTGCACGTCCGACGTCACGAGGCTGCCGGCGTCGCCGCCGCGCCAGTTGGAAACGACGAACAGCAGGAAGGCGCTCAAGGCCACGCCGGCGCCGTTGCCGAACTGCAGAAGGCCGTTGGAAAAGCTGGTCGCGCCGCTCATGTCGGCCGGCGGCATGTCGGCGTAGGTCAGGGACTGCAAGGCGGACACCTGCAGCGAGCGGAAGGCGCCGAACAGCAGCAGCAGGCCGCAGATCACGATGACCGGCGTCGAGGCATCGAACAGCGCGCAGGCGAAGACCGACAAGGTGGAGAGCGTGCCGTTGACCAGCAGCAAGCGGCGAAAGCCGAAACGCCGCAGCAACGCCGGCGCCGCCGCCTTGAGGGCGATCAGACCGATCGCCATGGAAAAGACCAGCAGGCCGGAATTGAACGCCGTCATGCCGAGGCCGATTTGCAGCAGAACCGGCAGGAGAAACGGCACGGCGCCGACGATGACGCGGAACAGAAAACCGCTGATCGTCGCCAGATTGAAGGTCTCGATGCCGAACAGATGCACTTTCATCAGCGGATGGTCGGTGCGGCTCGAGTGCAGCCAGACCAGGATGCAAAGACCGATCCCGCCCGCCAACAGCAAGGATGCCAGCATGCCCTGCCCCTGGTTGGTCGCCATCTCCATGGCCAGCATCAGGCAGAACACCGTCACCGTCGTCAGCGCGAAGCCGAGCCAGTCCAGCCCGTGCTGGGTCGGCGGCTTGTATTCCTTGATGTAGAGCGTAATCGCCAGAATGCCGGCCAGGCCGATCGGCACGTTGGCGATGAAGATCCAGCGCCATGACACATAGGTCGTCAAAAAACCGCCGACCGGCGGGCCGAGGAGCGGCCCGAGGAGTGCTGGCGTGGTCACCAGGGCCATCGCCTTGATGAATTCGCTCTTCGGCACCGAGCGCAACACGACGAGGCGACCGACCGGCGCCATCATCGCGCCGGCGATGCCGAGCAGGATGCGCGCGCCGACCAACTGCTCGAGACTTTGGCTGACGGCGCAGAGAATGGAGGCCAGGGTGAAAAGACCGACGGCGCCGCGGAACACTCGCTTCATGCCATAGCGGTCGGCGAGCCAACCGCTGATCGGGATAAACACCGCCAAGCTCATGAGATAGGCGGTGACCGCCAGGCTGAGTTCGACGGGCGTCGCGCCGAGATCGATAGACATGGCGGGAAGCGCGGTGGTGATCACCGTGCCGTCGAAACCCTCCATGAAGAAGCCGCAGGCGACGACCAAAGGCACGATCCGCGAGCCGTGTTCCGGACGGGGATCCTCCGAGAGCGCGGTTTTTGCGGTCAGATCGTGCGCGGGCGTCGTCATCTGGCGCTCTAATCCCTATTGCTCATACGGTCCCGCCGGCGACGCGGCAGCCAAAGCCGCCGCCCCAGATCCGGACCGCCGGACTCGAAGCCTGAGCGGGCAACACCCGCGCGGCAAACGAGTTTTGCGGCCCGGACGCATGACGCGAAGTCATGGGGCGGTCTCGCATCACGCGGCGGCGACGCTCTGGTCCTTGCATTCGAAGGCCATCAGCGCGGTCAAATCCTTGACGTTGGCCGCGGTTTCGATGGCGAGCAGGTAGTTCACGAGCTTCTCGACCGCCGCCTTGCCCATGATCGGCTCGGCGTTCTCGACGATCTTGGCGCGCAGCTCGTCGTCCGAGAACGGGTTCTTCGGATGGCCGGGGAACGGCTTGGCGGCGCCATGCACGACGGTGCCGTCGTTGAGCTCGATCTCCACGCGGGACAGATAACCGTCCTGCGCGCGTTTGAGCTTGCCGCCCTTGATGGTGCCGAGCTCGGGCGCCGGAAAAGCCTTGACCTTGTCGCGCAGAAAAGCGGCGCGCGTCGGATCCAGCACGCGCTCCAGATCGAAGCTGTCGGTGCGCACGAAACCATCGATGATCGCAGTCGCGACGGCGTAGGGCAACGAATGGTCGGCCGTTTCGCGCGAGATCGGGTTGTAGGGATCGATGCGAATGGCGACCAAGTGGTCGTAGGCGCCTTCTTCGGCGTAAATACGAACGGCCTTGATTTTCGAGATGTCGCCGCCGATGGCGGTGCGCGCCTCGATGGCCGCCTGGATGGCGCTCTGCGCCACCGAGCCGATCGGCCAACGCTTCATGTAGGTCTCAGCGACGCGCGTCGGCTTGACCGAGAGCTGCAGGCGCTCGCGCAGGATCGGCAGCGGATCGTCCTTCATATTCATCTTGGCGATGAAGCCGTACTTGCCGGTGAAAGGACGCACCGCGCCTTCGACGCCGACCGTCGCGAGCAGGCAGGCCTGCAGGGCGTTGCGCACGGCGTCCGAGCCGTTGAAGCGCTTCCACATGGTCAGGTCGCCGCGCTTGTTCAGGTCGCCCGATTCGATTTCGTCGCTGGCGAAATGCGGGATCACCGTCATCGCCAGGGCTTCCTGGGTTTGTGTCGCGTCGAGCTTCATGACGCGGGCGATGGCACAGCAGGCGCCGATCGAGGTGAGGTTGGTGTAGTCCCAACCGCCCGGATAGGTGGTGAGCGCGTCGAAACAGGCGGCGGTCACTTCATAGCCCACCGCGATGGCCGAGAGCAGTTCCGCGCCCGATGCGCCGACATATTCCGCGGCGGCGAGCAGGCCGCACATCATGTCGCTCGGGTGGCCGCTGTTCAAACCGCCGACGAAGAAGTCGTTGTAGTCGTAGCAGCGCAGCAGCACGCCGTTGGCGAGCGCGGCGATGTCAGGCGATGATTTTTTGGTGCTGCCGAACACGACGCAGGCATGCGGGCCTTCCATCGGGAACAGCCCGGCATAGCGGCGCGCCATCAGCGAGGCGGGATGGGCGAGCGCGCCGAGCGACACGGCCACGGAATCGAGCAGCGCGCGCTTGGACGAGCGGGAGATGTCCGCATCGAGCTTGGCGTTCACCTCGGCCGCGTATTTGGCGATCAGGGTCGCGGCTTCGTCGTGGAAGGCGCTCGTGTCGATCTTGGCCATTAGGTGTAACCCCTTTCTTTGACGGGAGCGCCGGCATCACCGCGGGCAGCAACCAATTCTTTGTCGATAAATGAAGGAAGCACGGCGGAATCCTTGGTGAAGGTGACGAGACGGAAGCCCTTCTCGACGGCCTTCGCGGCGGCCTTGCCCGAGCCGCACTGAATGCCGGGAATGACATTGTGCTTCTGGCAGGCCTTGAGAATCTTATCGACCGCGGCGACATGCTCCGGCTCGGTCTTGTCGAGCTCGGGCGGCAAGCCGAGGCCGAGCGCCAAGTCGGCCGGACCGATGTAGATGCCGTCGAGGCCTGGCGTCGCGGCGATCTCCTCGACGTTCTCGACGCCGAGGCGCGTCTCGACCATGACGAAGCAGAGCACGCTGTCGCCGACGACCTTCACGTCGCGGCTGTTCATCACCATGGAGGCGCGCGCTGGGCCGAAGGAACGAACGCCCTTCGGGAAATAGCGGCAGCCGGCGACGGCCTTGGCCGCCTCTTCGCGGGTGCTGACCATCGGCACGACGACGCCCTGCACGCCGGCATCGAGCGCCTTGCCGATCATCCACGGTTCGTTGGCGGGTACGCGCGTGATCGGCACGACGCCGCGGCCTTCGATGGCGCGCAGCATGTCGAGCATGTTGATGTAATCGACGAGGCCGTGTTGCTGATCGATGCAGACGTAGTCGATGCCATCGACGCACATCAGTTCGGCGGCGAAACCGGACGGAATAGTCGCCCAACCGCCAAGGGCAACGCCGCCGGCGTCCCACTTCTTTCGCAATGTCGCGGCAAGAGCCATGCTCGCACCCGTTGTTCTGTGGGGGGATAAAGGTGCGTTCGCAAGGATCCCGCGCCGCACCATCGAAGTGGCAAGGATGGGAGCGCGCAGCCGAAGCGTCCAATTTGCTTTGCCGCGACTTTTATTCGTGACGACGAATAACAGACGCGCGCCGACACGCTCCTGCGAAATGACGGCAGCAAGCGCGCCGAGAAGCTGGCGTATCTTATGAAAGTGTCACGGTTTTTCGCGCCGAGGGCGCGGTACGCAAGTTTCCGCCGCAGCGCGGGACCAATGCAAAACGCTTAACGCGTGGCAATGCTGGAGCTTGGACTGTTAGCGGGTGAGCTAACGAAGCGGAGGCTTTTGGCCGTTCTCGACCTGCGTGGCGATCTCACGGACGGTACGGATGAAGTGATCGCGTTGCTGCGCATTCTCGCTCGCTTCGTTGTAGACAAGCAAGAGCGACGTGATGGCGGCGTCGCCGATCGCCAATTCGCGCCAAACGACGTTCTCGAGCTGAATAGACGCGACCGACGCCGGCATGACGGTGAGGCCGAGGCCGGCGGCGACCAGACCCAGGGTCGTGGTGGTTTCGGCCGCGTCTTGCACCACGTTCGGCGTGAAGCCGGCCTGGGCGCAGATCTGGAAGACCTGCTCGTAAAAGCCGGCGCCCGAGCCGCGCGGCCGCAGCACGAAGCGCTCGTTGGCCAGCGCCTCGACCGGGACCGGAACCTTCAGATCGGCCAGCGGATGATCGGCCGGCATCACCAGCATCAGGCGCTCGCGGAACACCGGCAGCGCCGTTAGGCCGAGCGGCATGACCGCCTGCGCCGCCGGGCGAATCAGCCCGGCGTCGAGTTTGCCGAGCGCCAGCATATCGAGCGTGTTCTGAGAGGTGGCGATGGCCAGGCGCAACTGCACGTCCGGATAGGCCATGTGATAGGCGCGCACCGCCCGGGTGAAAACCGAGGTGAGCGGCGCCGAGGTGGTGAAGCTGACCGACAGCTTGCCGACATGGCCGCTGGCGGCGCGTTTCGCGGTGTCGATCGCGTGGGCCGCCTGGGCCAGGGCGGCGCGCGCCTCGATCAGGAACACCCGCCCCGCCTCGGTCAGCTCGACCCGGCGGCGGCTGCGTTTGAGCAGCATGACGCCGAGCTCCTGCTCGATGGCCTGAATTTGCAGGCTGAGCGGCGGCTGGCCGATATGCAGCCGTTCGGCGGCGCGGCTGAAATGCAGCTCTTCCGCGACGGCGACGAAATAGCGGAATTGACGAAGGTCCACGCTTATATGCCTGCCTCAATAAGAGACGCCTAAAATCATATTAGACGCAGATATATCGGCAATCCATCATTGAGAATAAAGGATTTTCCGTCATTTGCCGTAAACCCATGACGCAATGGGCCACGGCATGTGCCATTGTTCTCCCAGAGAAGACAGCCGATCGGAGTTAGCCATGAGCCTCGTCATTCCCGCCCCCGCCGTCACCACAATCCCCGTTCTCGGCGGCGGTGAGTTCCCCGTGCGCCGCGTCTATTGCGTCGGCCGCAACTATGCCGCGCACGCCCGCGAGATGGGCCATGACCCGAACCGCGAACCTCCGTTCTTCTTCATGAAGCCGACCGACGCCATCGTGCCCAACGGCTTCGCCATTCCCTATCCGCCGCAGACCTCCGACTACCAGCATGAGATCGAACTGGTCGTCGCGCTGAAGTCCGGCGGCGCCAATATCCCGGCAAGCAAGGCGCTCGACTGCGTATTCGGCTACGCCGTCGGCCTCGACATGACGCGCCGCGATCTGCAGAACGCGGCGAAGAAGCTGCAGCGCCCCTGGGAGCTCGGCAAGAGCTTCGAGCATTCGGGCCCCTGCGCCGAGATCACGCCGGCCTCCAAGTTCTCGGATCCGACCAAGGGCGCGATCTGGGTGAAGGTCAACGGCACGGTCAAGCAGACCAGCGATCTCGCCGACATGATCTGGAACGTCGCCGACACGATCTCCTATCTCTCGGAATCGATCCCGCTCGGCGCCGGCGACATCATCTTCATGGGCACGCCGGAAGGCGTCGCGCCGGTGGTCAAGGGCGACAAGCTGGAAGGCCATATCGACGGCCTGACCGACCTGAAGGTCAGCATCGTCTGACTTTTACTAGAAGACTTGCCAGCAACGGCCGCGCCCAAAAGCGCGGCCGTTTTGCTGTAGCCGGTCGCAGGCTCTTGATTGGCCGCCCGCGAGGACCGGCGTTATGGTCTCGTCAGGACGACACCACCGTTCGTCAGGGGAGAACTATCATGACTGCCACGCGCGGCCTCGCCGCAATCTTTGCGATCTGCCTGTTTACAAGCGCGCTGCCCGCCCTGGCGCAAGAGGGCGGCCGCCTGCGCGGGGAAGTGACAAAAGTTTCCGGCGACACGCTCACGGTGAAGGCCGAAGACGGCAAGATCGCCGACGTGACGTTGGAGAGCGGCTACAGGGTCAGTCATGCGGTGGCGATCAAACTAGCCGACATCAAGCCCGGCACCTTCGTCGGCGTCGGCGCGTCGCTGCCCGAGAACGGCGTCATGAAGGCCATTCAGGTCGTCGTCTTTCCGCCCAACACGCGGGCCAGCGAGCGCCATGGCGCCTGGGGCTCGGACAGCAACGCCACCATGACCAACGCGCCGGCCACGCTCGTCGTCGCCGGGCAAAGCGCCGGCAAGTTGACGCTGACGACCGGCGGCCAGAACTACGACATCGCCGTGCCGCCGGATGCCGTGGTCGTGCGCATCGAAGACGGCGGCAAGGACTTGCTCAATCCGGGCGCCGCAGTCTCGATGTCCAATGTCGCCGCCAAGGACGGCAAGCTGTCGGCCAGGGCCGTCACCGTCAGCGACGACAAGCGCTATCCGACGCGTTAGACCCCCCGGGGAAAACCGATAAAACCCAATAAAAAAGGCCAGAACCGCGAGGTTCTGGCCTTTTTCTTTCAGTGCCCGACGCTCACGTCCAGCTCAGATCGTGCTGGCGGAACGGCGTCGTGCGGATGCGCTTGCCGGTGGCGTACCAGATCGCGTTGGCGACCGCCGGCGGGGCCGGCGGGCCGGCGGGCTCGCCGAGGCCGCCCCATTTCTTGCCGCCCGACGAAGCGAAGATCGTCTCGACGTCGGGCATCTGGTCGATGCGCAGCAGGTTGTAGCTGTCGAAGTTGGTGTTGACGAAGCGGCCGTTCTCGAGATCGAGGCCGCCCATCCAGGCGTGCGACAGCTCCCAGCAAACCGAGCCTTCGCATTGCTCGGCGGCGGCATGCGGGTTGATGACATGGCCGGCGTCGAGCACGACGAGCAGCTTCTCGATGGTCAGGCGGCCGCGCCGGCTGACGTTCACCGTGGCGCAGGCCGCGGCGATGGTGCCGTGCGATTCGACGACGCCGATGCCCATGCCCTGGCCCTTCGGCAGGTCGGTGCGGAAGCCCGCCTTGTCCTTCAGGGTCTGCAGCACGAGCTGATAATCGTCGAGGCCCTCGGTCATCTTGAGGCGCCAGTCGAGCGGATTCCAGCCGCCGGCGATGGCGATCTCGTCGATGAAGCTTTCGGCCATGAAGCCCATCTGGTTGGCGCCGGGCGCGCGATGCGTCGAGCCGGGGATGTGCGTCCTGGCATTGTGCCGCTCGTGATGGCGAACCGGGAACTTGTACGACATGTTGGAGATGCCGTAGTCCGCCGTGGCGCTGCCGAAGTTGTTGATGCCCTCCGGTACGAACCAGACGCCGCGCGTGAACAGCGCGGTCGGCAGGCCGTCGTCGCCGAGCGACGCGGTCAGCTTGGCGAGCGCCAGCGGCCGCTGCTTGTCCTGCGCGAGGTCTTCTTCGCGGCTCCAGATCACCTTGACCGGCTTGCCGATCTGCTTGGAGATCTCGGCCGCCTGGCGGGTGACGCCGGTGCCGCCGCCGCCGTTGCCGCCGAAGCCGCCGCCGAGGAACATGGTGTGGGCGTAGACGTCCTTCGGATCGCGCTTGAGCTGGTTGGCGACGAGGTTGATGGCGGCGGACTGGTCCTGCGTCGGCGACCAGACGTCGACGCGGTCGGCCTGCACATGCACGGTGGCGTTGATCGGTTCCATCCGGGCATGGGTCTCGAACGGGCGCTCGTACTGCGCCGTCACCACCTTGCCGGAGGCGGCGATGATCTCGGCGGCGCGCGGATCGCCCTTGCCGGTCAGCTGGCCGGTCTGCTCGAGCAGCTTGCGGCCTTCCTGATAGTAGAGCGCGGTACTGGTCTTGCCGGCCTCGCCGAAGTCCCATTCGATCGGCATGAGGTCGAGCGCCGTCTTGGCGCGGTACCAGCTGTCGAACACCACGGCGACGGCGTCCTGCAGGTCGGGCTGGCCGCGCTTGCCGGGCGCCGCTTTGAGCGCCACCGTGGCGACATAGCCCGGGCGCTTCTTGATGGCGCTGTCGTCGAAACCCTTGAGCGTGCCCCAGGGCACCGGGCTCGCCTTGACGGCGGCATAGACCATGCCGGGCACTTTCGTGTCCATGGCATATTGCGCGCTGCCGTTGACCTTGTGGGGGATATCGAGGCGCTGCGTCCCCTTGCCGAGCAGCCACCATTTGGTCGGATCGACATTGATCGCCGGCTCTTTATCGAGCTTCACCTGGGCGGCGGCTTCGGCGAACTCGCCGTAGGTCGCCGAACGGCTGCCGGAGGTCAGCATCCCGAGCCTGGCTTCGACCTGCGCGCGATCGACGCCCCAAGCGGTCGCGGCGGCCTGTTTCAGGCGCTCGCGCGCCGAGGCGCCGGCCTGCATCAGATGCGGATGCTGCAGGCGCACGAGCTGCGAGCCGTGCGTGCTCATCACCTTGTATTCTTTGTTGTTGCGCAAATGCCGGTTGGCGTCGGCGAACTCGGTCTTGATCTTCGACCATTCGACGTTCAGCTCTTCGGCGATCAGCAGCGCGACCGATGTGATGCCGCCCTGGCCCATCTCGGTATGCGGGATGCGGATGGTGACCGTGTTGTCCTTGTCGATCACCAGCCAGGCGTTGATTTCGGTGCCGGGCGCCGTCGTCGTCGATTGCGGGCGCGCGCCGATCGTCGCGGCCATCGCGCTCGGCATGCTGAAGCCGATGATCAGCCCGCCGCCGGCGAGGGCGGAGGCCTGGATGAAGGAGCGGCGCGACAGCGCCTTGCTCGACAGCTTGGCGGAGGACGGCATCTTGGTCTGTTCGGTCATGGCGGCCTCCCCTAGCTCTGCTCGATTTTGGCGGCGCGGTGGATCGCTTCGACGATCCGCAAGTAGGTGCCGCAGCGGCAGAGATTGTCGGCCATCGCCGCTTCGATCTCCGCGTCGGTCGGCGCCTTGCGCTTGGCGAGCAGGGCGGAGGCCGCCATGATCTGCCCACTTTGGCAATAACCGCATTGCGGCACGCCGACTTCCATCCAGGCCAGTTGGACCGGATGCGAGCTGTCTTTCGACAGGCCTTCGATGGTGGTGATCTTCTTGCCGACCGCGGCCGAGGCCGGATATTGGCAGGCTTTCGTCGCCTGGCCGTCGACATGAATGGTGCAGGCGCCGCAGCGCGCGATGCCGCAGCCGTATTTCGTGCCGGTCAGACCGACGTTCTCGCGCAACACCCAAAGCAAGGGGGTTTCCGGTTCGACGTCCACTTTCTGGACGGTCCCGTTGATGGTCAGCGAAAATTCCATGAGTGCGCTCCCTTTACCGAATGCGCTTGATCGCGGCGGCCCTGTAACCCGCGGCGCTTGCCAGCTTCATGCTGTTCTCGCAATAATAGCGATAACAATAATGCTCGTCTGGTAGATTTTACGAGAGGGGCGCCAGGCCATGCCGCCTCGAAGGCGACGGCCGACAGGGGAAGTACCAATGAAAACAAGTCGCAGCGTCATTTGGACGGTTTTGGCCGTGGCCGTCGGCCTGGGCGTCGCGGGCCTCGCCGGACTGTTCTGGCTCGCCCGCCAGCCGGAACTCGCCGCCATCGCCCGGCCCGACCCCGCCAGCTTCGACAAAGCCATGGTCGAGCGCGGCCGCGTGCTCGCCAACTACGGCGACTGCACCGCCTGCCACACGCGCGAAGATGGAGAACCTTTTGCCGGCAATTTGCCGCTGCCGACGCCCTTCGGCACCATCTACACCACCAACATCACCCCTGATGTCGATAGCGGCATCGGCGGCTGGTCGAAGGAAGCCTTCCGCCGCGCCATGAAAGAGGGCGTCGACCGCAAGGGCAACCATCTCTACCCGGCCTTCCCCTACGACCATTTCACCAAGGTGAAGACCGAGGACATCGACGCGATCTACGCCTACCTGATGGCCGGCGTCGCGCCGGTCAAGGAAGCGCCGCGCGAGAACGACCTGCCCTTCCCGCTCAACATCCGCCAGACGCTCTATGTCTGGAAGGCGCTGTTCCTCGACCAGACGCCGTTCCAGCCCGATCCGACGCGCGACGCGCAGTGGAACGAGGGCGCCTATCTCGTCGAAGGCCTCGGCCATTGCGGCGCCTGCCATACGCCGCGCAACCTGATGGGCGCGGAAACCACGCCGGCTTACGGCGGCGGCTTCGCCGAAGGCTGGTACGCGCCGCCGCTCAATAAGGACGCGCTGTCGCAGCTGCCCTGGACCCAGCAGGAACTGGTCGTCTATCTGATGGACGGCTGGCATGCCAATCACGGCATGGCGGCGGGCCCGATGACCCCGGTGGTCAACGCCCTGCACAACCAGAACGAGATCGACGTCTTCGCCATCGCCACCTATGTGCAGACGCTGCGCGCCGGCGAAAAACCGATCGATGCCAGCGCCGCGCGCGCCGCCGCGCTCAAGCGCGAATGGGGCCATCCCGAAGCGCCGCCGGTGCCCGCCGAATTCGCCGCCGGCGCCAAGGTCTTCGCCCAGAGCTGCGCGCAATGCCACAGGAACGGCGGCGCCACCGTACCGCTCGCCCTGCAGACCTCGATCCACGCGCCCGATCCCGGCAGCGTCGTCCATGCGATCTGGAGCGGCATCCGCCCGCCGACCGGCGCGCTCGGCCGCTCGATGCCGGCCTTCGGCCCGCAGCTGACGGAAGCCGAGACCGCCGCCCTGGTGAAATTCCTGCGCGCCCGCTACAGCGACAAGAAAGCCTGGTCCGGCGTCGATAGCGCGGTGAAGGACGTGCGCAAGGGGAAGTAATCCCTACGCATTGACAGAAACAAAAGGGCCGCTCTTTCGAGCGGCCCTTTTTCGTTCATATACATTTAAACTTTGCTATCTAACCATGCGGCAAAATGATCAAGCTGGTGGCTCCAAAAAACTTCAACATTACTATCTATTAAACGCTCTACATCCTTGGCCTTGATTACACCCTGAAGAACCGCAGCGGTGATCACAAAACTTCCCCAATGAGTGCGCCAAGCTTCAGCCTTCTTCAAAACATCATTGATGCGCTTCACTGAATTTGTTTCGTCATTAGTGACTTTGCACTCCATAGCCAACACAACAGTATTTTCTAGTCCACATGCGATATCTACTTCTTGAGGAGCAGATGTCGCCGTTGCAAAACGGGTTTTGTGCATAAAGTGCTTTAAAGGAACAGCCGCACGGGTATCGATAAGGCTGCTCGGGAGTCTCACCCATCCCTTTTGCTGCAACAAATCAATCACTGCAGTTTCTTGTTCTCTTGCCAAACGATTGCGACGAGACGTTGCAAACTGCTGAGCCGCAATTAAGGGAGATACGGCCTGCATAAGGTGCCGTTTTTCTGAAAAAGTTGGCTTGCGATTAAAATCGAGCCAGCGAGTTAAGCGTTTATTTCGCCATTGCTCCAAAACAGTCGCAACCGC
>CAMAVH010000026.1 GCA_945861615.1 Rhizobium sp. Q54
AACATCGCCGAACGGCCGGGCCAGCCGGCGGTGCTGCACGGCGTGCAGCATATTTTCCATCCGGTGAGCTGGCTGGACCAATGGCCGAGCGACGATCATCGCAGCAAGATCGTCTTCATCACGCGCGATATTCCGCGCGAGCATATCGATTCGCTGCTCAAGGCGCTCGAAGGCCAATCGGAGATGAGCGACGCGGAGATCGACCAACTGCAAGAACATCCGGCGCTGCACAAAAACTAGCGATCATCGTCATGGCCGGACTTGTTCCGGCCATCAACGACTTTTTCTTTGATCCGCATCGTAAGGCGTGGATGCCCGGGACAAGCCCGGGCATGACTGTTTCTAGATTTTCAATAACAAGCCCCCGCAACGCTTTCGTTGCGGGGGCTTGTGTTTGTCACGCGCGCTGTTATTCGGCCGCGTTGAGCTTCTTCTTGCCGTCCTTGGTGCGCGGCTCGTAAAGCTCCGGCTCCATGCGGGATTTGATCCCGTAGCCGGCGAGCGTCTCTTCGTATTCCTTACGGAGATAGGGATCCTCTTCGTCGTACGGCACGGCGGTGCCGCCGTCGCGGATGTCGATCGCGGAATAATCGATGGCCGCCGTGCCCGGCGTGCCGCGATCAAGCGACTTGCCCGGCTGATAAGGGCCGAACCAGGCGGTCAGGCGCAGCGGCTCGGCGGAGACGCCGAAATGCTGGTGGAACCAGTCGCCGCCGAGCGGCGCCGCCGAGACCATGCCGACCGGTTCGTAATCGACGCGCTTGACCACTTCGGGCTTGCCGTCTTTCCACGGCGTCGAGCCTTCTTTCTTCGGCCAGGTGTAGGTGTAGCCCTTGCCTTTGAGGCAGATGAGCACGGCAGCCGGCGCATGGGCATGCGCCTTGGAGTAGCGGCCGTTCTCGTGCTGCGCGATCCAGAAATAGAACTGGTTGTTCGTCATCTTCGGCTCGATGCGGCGATAGCCCGGCGAGCGGCGGTTGTCGAGCGGCAGCTCGCAATTGATGATCTCAGGCAACAGGTTGGTCTTCTTCGCCGCGAGGCCGCGCACGTCGTCCGGCGTGATGTCGTCCTTCGGCTTGTAGAAGTCGGCCGCGTGGCTGAAGCGGTCGGTGAAGTCGTAGGGGCAATTGAAAACGAAGTCGGGATTGTTGAACAGGTCCATGACGTTCGGCGCCGTGGTGCCGCACAGCATCAGGGCCGGCGACGAGGTGGCGTTGACGATGCGGTGCATGGCGTTGACCGGGATCGAGAACATCGAGCCGGCCTGCCATTCGAAGACATGCTTCTTGTCTTCCTGACCGTCGAGCCAGACCTCGGTGGTGCCGCGGCCCTCGATAACGAGGCAGATCTTCTCGTAGAGATGTTTCTCGGCGTTGAGCGCGCCGGCGCCCGGCACTTCGACGACGTAGGAGCCCCACAGACCTTCGGTGCCGTAGAGTTGGATGAAGCTGCCCTTGCCGCCGAGGCGCTTCCACGGCTTGAGCGGCAGGTTCTGCACCTTGCTGATGCCGACGTCGCGGAAGATCGGGATCTCCTGCTCTTCCATGAAGCGGTCGTACGGCAGCAGCGGGCGGGCAAACTTGCCGTAGCCGGCCTTCTGCTCGTTGCCTTTGACCTCATGCCAATGGGTGTTGTCCTTATCGTGCGGCATGGCTGCGCTCTCCTGTGATGAATTTCTATGGTCCTGGCCTCATCGCGCGTCTTGGCAGTGTGGCAGCGCGAGCCGGACGGTTATGTCGATTATGGCGGATCGGGCTGGACTTGTAACCCTTTCGCGCCCTCGCCCAGACTGCCGCGGATGCGGCCTCCCACGCGAGGAATGGGTGAATATGCCCCCATTCCAACCCATGTTGTCCAATGACGATTTATCGATTATTCATATCAATATTGCATGAATATCGGACCGACCCATGGCGCTGGACTGGAACCATCTAGAATATTTTCGCCTCGTCGGCCGCCATCAGCATGTGACGCGCGCGGCGGATGAGCTTGGCATGAGCCAGCCGGCGCTCAGCCGGGCGCTGGCTCGCTTCGAGGCCGAGCTCGGGGTGCCGTTGCTGGAACGCGCTGGCCGTTCGGTACGGCTGACGCGCTATGGCGAGGCCTTTCTCAAGCGGATCGAAAAGGCCCATGCCGAGATCGACGAGGGCCGGCGCGAGCTGGCCGATCTGGCCGACGCCAGGCGCGGCATCATCGAGCTCGGCTTCTTCCGCACTTTGGGCGCCGCTTATATACCGCAGTTCGTTCGCCGTTTCAGCGCCGCCTGGCCGGACGTGAAATTGCGCTTCACGCAAAACAACAGCGCGGCTTTGCAGCAGCAGCTCGAAGCCGGTGTGCTGGATTTGATCTTCACCACCGCGCCATTGGATCGGGCGGCCTTTTCCTGGGCCCATGTGGCCGATCAGGATTTGGCCCTGATCGTGCCGGTCGGGCATCGCCTGGCCAAGCGCAAGAGCGTCGCTTTGCGCGAGGTGGCCGGCGAGGCTTTCGTTTCGTTCAAGCCTGGCCATGCCTTTCGCCGCTTCACCGACGATCTTTGCGCGGCGGCGGGCTTTAGCCCGGCGATCAGCTTCGAGGGCGACGATTCGAGTAGCGTGCCCGGCTTCGTCGCGGCCGGATTCGGCGTCGCCATCGTGCCGCCGGAAAGCGCGGCCTTCGCCGGCGTGGTCGCTTTGCGCATCAGCGAGCCGGCGGCGCGGCGCGCTATCGGCATCGCCTGGATGAAGGAGCGTTATCTCTCGGCGAGCGCGCGAGCCTTCCGAGATTTCGCCATGACTGAATCGACGAGGGCCGAAGCGGCGCGGCGCTAACGCTCAGAAGACCGAGCTGCCCCACTTCTTGGCCAGTTCGTTGCCCGGCACATAGATTTCCGGATCCATGCGCGAGGTTGCGCCGTTCTTGCGCAGGGTCTCTTCGAACTCGGCGCGGATGTAGGGGTCTTCCTCGTCGTAGGGAATCGCCGAGCCGCCGTCGCGGATGTCGATCGCGCCCATGTCGGAGTTCTTGATGCCCGGCACGCTCGGCTTGCGGCCGCGCGCGTTGTTGGGGCCGAACCAGGCGGTCAGGCGCAAGGGCTCAGCCGAGATACCGAAATGCTGGTGGAACCAGTCGCCGGCCATCGGCGCGGCGGACACCATGCCGACCGGCTCGTAATCGACGCGCTTGACCTCGTCGGCCTTGCCGTCCTTCCAGGGCGTCGGGCCGTTCTTGGCCGGCCAGGTGTAAGTGTAGCCCTTGCCGCGCAGGCAAATCAGCACGGCGGCCGAGCCGTGCGAATGGGCCTTGGAATAGCGCCCCGTCTCGTGCTGGCCGATCCATTGGTAGAAGCGGTTGCCGCCCATATGCGGCTCGATGCGGCGATAGCCGGGCGAGCGGCGGTTATCGAGCGGCAGTTCGCAATTGACGATGTCGGGCAAAAGGTTCGTGCGGCGCATGGCGAGACCGCGCACCGGATCGGGCGCCAGGTCCTCCTTCGGTTTGAAGTAGTCCGTGCTGCCGTCGTAGCGCTGCTTGAAGGTCGCCGGCGAGTTGAAGACGAAGTTGAGATCGTCCATCAGGTTCATGATGTTCGGCGCCGAGGTGCCGGCGAGGATCAAGGCCGGCGACGACGAGGCGTTGACGATGCGGTGCATGGTGTTCATCGGCACCGTGAACATCGAGCCCTTTTGCCATTCGAAGGTCTGCTTTGTGCTCTTCTCCTCGCCGTCCCACCAGACCTCGGTGGTGCCGCGCCCCTCGATCACGTACATGACCTTTTCGTAGAGATGCTTCTCAACGTTGAGCGCGCCGCCGCCGGGTACTTCGATGACATACATGCCCCACAGGCCTTCTGTGCCGAAGAGCTGGATGAAGCAGCCGTTGCCGCCGAGACGCTTCCATGGCTTGAGCGCGAGGTTTTGCACCTTGCTGATGCCGATCTCGCGATAGATCGGCACCCCCTGCTCCTCCATGTAACTGTCATAGGGCATGGGGGGATGCTTGAAGATGCCGAGACCGGCCTTCTTGGTATTGCCGGTGATCTCGTGCCAATGGCTCGTGTTGTCCTTGTCGTGCGGCATGAGCGCGTCTCCCTACGAGTATTTTGATTGAGCGGCGGCTATTCGGATGCGGCGCCAGCCTCTGCCAGTTTCGTCCGGTCGGAGATTTGCTTGTAGCGCGCGATCACCTCGGGCGAGATATCCGTCATGCGCGACAGCATGGACTGGATGTCGTCGCCGTCGATCGGGCTGACGTCCATCTTCTGCTTCTTGGCATCCGCCAAGTAGTCCTTGTCCTTGTGCGTCGCCATGAAGGCCTTCATCAGGATCGCGGCGCGATCCTTCGGCACGCCAGGCGGCGCGGCATAGGGTCGCGCCAGGAAGAACGGCATCTCAAGCATTTCAATCAGCGCGAGATCCTCCTTGCCGCTGGCCAACTCGCGGGCCATCGGGATGTCCTTGATCAGGTCATGGCGCGTGCGGCGGCCGAATTGCAGCAAGGGACGCATGAAACCTTTCGGGCCGAGCCAATCGGGCTGCGTCGCCTGGATAGCGGAAAGCCCGATCATGCGGCCATCGGCTTCCTTGCGCTCGATGGCGAGCGACATGGCCGCGCCGTCGGGATAGCCGTGGATGATCTTGAGTTTGAGGCCGAGCACCTCGAGCAACTGCACCGGAACGTCGTAGGAGGTCGAGCCGGCATTGGTCGCCGTCATGATCATCTGCCTGGCATCGGGACCGCGAATATCCTCCACGGTCTTGACCGGCAATTCCGCGCGCACCAGGAGGATGTAAGCGTCGTTTTTGTAGCTCGACGAACTGCCGATCCAGGTGAACTGGTCGGGCTTGAACTTGATTTGCGGATTGGCCGGATCGAGGATGCCGGCAAGCGGCAGAGCGCGGGCAAAGGTGCCGAAGACGGTGCCGTCCTTCGGGGCGACGTTGAAAATATGATTCGCCGCGAGATTGCTGCCGGCCCCGGGCATGTTCTGCGGCACGATCGTCGGGTTGCCAGGGATATGCCGCCCAATATGTTTGGAGATCAGCCGGGCGTAGCTGTCGTAACCGCCGCCGCTGCCGTAACCGATGATCAGGCGGATTTGCTTGCCCTTGTAGAATCTTTCCTGTGCTTCGGCGCTGAAGACGCAAAGACAGACCGCAATACCGGCGGCTACGGCAGGCAAAACCCGCCGAACGACGTTGAACATATCCCCTCCCAGGACGGGCTGTGCCGCAGTTTTGTTGCGGTCGCCGCCCCCCGTGACGTGAACCTGGCCAAACGATAGCAAAGCCCCGGCATAATCAAAAGCATTGCGGCCGCCGCAACGGTCGGCCGCGTGAATGAAATGAAACGGGTCTTCTGAAAGAGTGCCTGAGGTTCAGGCGGGCTCGACGTAGCGCGGAAACACGCCAGCCGGGGCCGGCAGCGATATGCCTGGCTGCAAGGCGTGGCCTTTGCCGAAATAGGCGAAGCTGCGCTGGCTGGGCGGGACGGCCAGTTGGTCGAGCAGTTTGGCCGCAGCGTCCGGCGTGACCGCTTGCAACAGCAGCGCCAGGCGACGCACGATCTCGGCCAGCACATAAAGCACGGTGGCCATGCGCGCCGGATCGGTCTTGCGCAATGCCCAGGGGGCTTGCACGTCGACGTAACCATTGGCGGCGCGCACGACGACCCAGATGTCTTCCAGCGCATCGTGGAACACCTGCTTGTCGAACTGCTTACGGAGCTTGCCGAGTAGGTCTTCGGATTGCGCGAGTAAAGCCTCGTCCTCGGCGCTGAAGGTGCCCGGCGTCGGCAGTTCTCCGTCGCAATTCTTGCCGATCATGCTCAACGTGCGCTGCGCCAGATTGCCGAAGCTGTTGGCGAGGTCGGCGTTGACGCGGTTGATCATCTGCTTGTGCGAAAAGTCGCCGTCGTTACCGAAGGGAACTTCGCGCAGCAGGAAATAGCGCACGGCGTCGAGCCCGTAGGTTTCCACCAGCTTGATCGGATCGATGACGTTGCCGAGCGACTTGGAGATTTTCTGACCTTCGTTGGTCCACCAACCATGAGCGAAGACGCGCTTAGGGACCGGCAGATCGGCGGCCATCAGGAAAGCCGGCCAATAGACGGCGTGAAAGCGCACGATATCTTTGCCGACCATATGCAGATCGGCCGGCCAGAATTTCTTGAAGTCGGCGGCGTCGGTGTCGGGATAACCGACCGCCGACATGTAATTGGTCAAGGCGTCGAGCCAGACATACATGACATGCTTCTCGTCGCCCGGCACCGGAATGCCCCAGGTGAAGCTGGTGCGCGAGATCGACAGGTCCTGCAATCCACCTTTGACGAAGCTCTTCACTTCGTTGAAGCGGCTGGCGGGCGCGACGAAATCCGGATGCGTCTCGTAGAAGGCGAGCAGCTTGTCTTGCCATTTCGACAGGTCGAAGAAGTAGCTCGGCTCTTCGACCCATTCGACCTCAGCGCCTGTCGGCGCGAGCTTCTTGCCGTCCGGACCGGCGACCAATTCGCCCTCGCCGTAGAAGGCCTCGTCACGCACCGAATACCAGCCCGAGTAGGCGCCGAGATAGATGTGCCCCCTCGCCTTCATCTCCTCCCACAATTTCTGCGCCGCCTTGATATGGCGCGGCTCGGTGGTGCGGATGAAGTCATCGTTGGAATAGTTCATCAGCGCCGCGAGCTTGCGGAAGTTGTCGGAGTTCATCGTCGCGAAGTCGAGCGGCGCCATGCCGGCGGCGGCGGCGGCCTTCTCGATCTTTTGGCCATGCTCGTCGGTGCCGGTGAGAAATTTCACCTCCTTGCCGTCGAGGCGCATGAAACGCGCCAGGGCATCGCAGGCGAGCGTCGTGTAGGCGTGGCCGATGTGGGGCACGTCGTTGACGTAATAAATCGGCGTGGTGATGTAGTAGCTCTGGCCGGTCATGAAAATTCCGATGGGGGCGCTAAGCGCGGGCCGCCGATTGCAGGGTGAGCAGGACCGACAACACGACCTGTTTGCGGTCGAGGTTGACGGCGGCGGCGCGGGCGAACAGATGGGCGATCTTTTCCCATACCTCCACCCATTGATCAAGGCTGCGCCCGCCGGCCAGGCGGTCCATTAGGGCCACTTCGCCAGGCAGGACTTCGACGGCGCGTCCGCCCGCTCCGGCGCGCACCATGCGGGCGATCCAGTCGCCGAGCAGCTCGCCGAACAGCTCGTAGCCGACGGCGGTCGGCGGCGCCAGCTTGCTGCTGAAGGCATGGGCGGCGGAAATATCGAGGTCGGGCAGCTTGCCGAGCAGAGCGACCATTTCCCGGTAAAGCGCGACGCCGCCCTCCTCCGCCAGCCGCAGCGCCCGGCCGATGCTGCCGTCGGCGAGGCGGATCAGCGCCGACTTTTCGTCGGGTGCGAGGTCCGGGCGATGCTTGGTGAGCAAGGCGGAGACATTGTCGTCATCGAGCGCGCGCAAGGCCAGCAGGCGGCAGCGCGAGCGCGTGGTCGGCAGAAGGCGGCCCGGCGCATGGCTGACGAGCAGGAAGATGGTGCGCTTGGGCGGTTCTTCGAGGACCTTGAGCAGCGCGTTTTCGGCGTTGCGGTTCATGTCCTCGGCGCCGTCGATCAGGACGACGCGATAGCCGTCCTCCGCCGCCGTCAGGCCGGTGAAGTCGCGCACATGGCGCACGTCGTCGATGACGATCACCTTGCGCTCGCGCTTGCGCTTGTCGTCATAGCCGCGAGTGACTGTGAAGAGATCGCCATGGCCGCGCGATTTGACGCGCTGGAATACCGGATCGCCCGGCGCGACATAGAGCGACGTTGCCGGTGCGTCGCTGGCTGGCGTCGGCTCGGGATCGCCGAATAGGCTGGGCCCCGCTTCGACGGCCGATTGGCTTTTCTTGCCGGCGATGCCGTGGGCCAACAGGAAGCGGGTGAATCGGCCGGCCAGAGTCGCCTTGCCGATCCCTTCCGGCCCGGCGATCAGCCAGGCGTGATGCAACCGTCCGCCGGCCCAAGCGTCGAGCAGTGCCCGTTCGGCCTGGGCATGGCCGATCAGCTCGCTTTCGGCCAAGGGGCCGGTGAGCGAATCGTCAGGTTGGTCTTCAGAATCGCGGGCGGCTGCGCACATGGGCCCAGTTTACACCAGGCTTAGACGGATTTGGCGGCCAGTTCCGGCAACGCGAATTTTTCGCTGACGGCGGCCCAGACCTTGCCCGCGACCTCGTCGATCGTGCCGCCGGCGTCGATCACCCGGCAGCGCCCCGGATCGTGCTTGGCGATATCGAGAAAGCCCCGGCGCAGGCGGCGATGAAACGGCCCGGCCATGCGCTCATAGCGGTCCTCGGTCTTCATGTCGGGGTTCTTGGCCTTCAGTTCCTCGCTGCGTGCCTTGGCCCGGGCGATGCCGGCCTCGGTCGGGATGTCGAGGATCAGCGTCAGGTCGGGCATGAAACCGTCAGCGATGATCTTGTGCAACTGTTCGACCAGCGGCCGTCCGAGACCGTGGCCGTAGCCCTGATAAGCCATGGTCGAATCGACGAAGCGATCGCTGATCAGCCAGACGCCGCGATGCAGCACCGGCTGGATCAGATTGCGCAAATGCTCGCGCCGCGCAGCGTTGTGCAGCAACAGCTCGGTCAGCGGATCCCAGCGCGCCACCGAGCCGGAGACCAGCAGCTTGCGGATATCCTCGGCGGAGGGCGAACCGCCCGGCTCGCGCGTTATCGAAGACGAGATGCCGGCTTCTTTCAGGCGCGCGGCGAGCAATTTGACCTGAGTCGACTTGCCGCTGCCCTCGCCGCCTTCGAAGGTGATGAACTTGCCGCGCGACTTGCGTGGCCGCTGAGAGATCGGCGGGATGACCGCGACGTCGTTCACCGGATCGTCTCCCCTCTCGCGCCGCCTTAGCCGGCGGTACCCCAGAGCAGATAGCTGAGCGCTGCCGACATGCGCCCCATGAAGCCGAGGCGCTCGACCGAAGCCGCGGCCTTGACCGGCACTTCGATGGTCTCGGCATCGGGGCTTTCGATGGTGATCTTGCCGACCGTGGCGCCGCGCGCGATCGGCGCGGCGAGCGGGCCGTTGTACTTCAGGGTGATCTTGGCGTTGTCGCGCACGCGGCGCGGCAATGTCGCGACGACGTCCTGATCGACGATCAGCGGCACCGTCTTCTGGCTGCCGAGCCAGACATCGGCTTCGGCGACAGTCTCGCCGGCACGGAACGGCTTGTAGTTCTCGAATTCGCGGAAGCCCCATTCCATGAGGCGGCGCGTTTCGTCGGCTCGGTTCTGCATAGAGCCGAGGCCGTTGACCACGAGGATCAGGCGGCGGCCGTTGCGCTCGACCGAGGCGGCGAGCCCGTAGCCGGCGGCCTCGGTATGGCCTGTCTTCAGGCCATCGGCGCCCGTTTGATCGTAGAGCAGCGGGTTGCGGTTGCCTTGTTTGATCTTGTTGTAGGTGAATTCCTTCTCGCGATAGATCGGATAGTACTCCGGGAAGTCCTTGATAATGTGCTGGCCGAGCGTGGCGATGTCGCGCACCGTCATGTAATGCCCATCTTCCGGCCAGCCCGAGGCGTTCTTGAACTGGCTGCCCGTCATGCCGAGTTCTTTGGCCTTGCGGGTCATCTGTTCGGCGAAGGCTTCTTCGGTGCCGGCGAGCCCCTCGGCCAGCACCACGGTCGCGTCGTTGCCCGACTGGATGATCACGCCGCGGAGAAGGTCCTCGACCTTCACCTGCGAATTGACCATGACGAACATTTTCGAGCCCTGCATGCGCCAAGCCTTGGGGCTGACGGGCAGTTCGTCGCTCATCTGCAGATCGCCGCGCTTGAGCTTGTCGAAGACCATATAGACGGTCATCAGTTTGCTCATGGAGGACGGCGGCGTGCGCTGATCGGCGTTCTTGGCGAGCAGAACGGCGCCGGTTACGACATCGATCATCACCGCTTCGCGCGCTGAGGTTTCGATGGTCGGTGGCGCGGCCCAGGCGATCTGTGGGGCCATAGTGGCGACGAGAAGACCGGCGAAGGCGCCGAGCAGGACCGTGCGGGAAGCGAGGAGTTTCGTCATGGGCATATCCGCATACTCATTGGGGGAACGGCGCATTCAAACGACGAAATGCGACGGAAGTTAGACTAGCGCAGCCGATCAATCGACGATCACGCGCGCTTCGGGATAGCCCGAGGCCGCGACGCGTTCGAGCAGCTTGTCGGCTTCGGCGACGGAGGAAATCGGTCCGAGGCGCACACGGAACAGCGGCTGCTGATTGTTGAGCGTGATCTGGCTGACATTCGTCGGGCCGAGGCTCGACAGCAAAACCTTTTGCCGATTGGCATTGTTGAAATCGGCAAAAGCGCCGGTCTGAATATAGATGCCGGTCGGCTTGACCGCGACTTGCCTGACCGTGTCCGGGACTTGCACCGGTTGGCTCAAGGCGGCGACGGCGGAGGATGCCGGCGCGCCGGTGGGACGCGCTGTGCTCGGGCCCGGGGCGGCGCGCACGCCGGGCGGCGGCGCAAGATCGTCGGTCGCGACGGTGGCGCGCGGCGCACCTTTCACGCCGTTGACGGCGACGAGGCCGGTGTCGTCCTTGCCGGTCAGCTGCGCGGCGAGGATGCGGCTTTCCTCGGATAGGATCTGGACGCGCACCTTGGCGGTACCCTGCTTTTCGACCCCGAGTAACTGCGCGGCGCGGCGCGACAGGTCGATGATGCGACCGCGCGCGAAGGGGCCGCGGTCGTTGACGCGCAGGGTGACGGAGCGGCCGTTTTCGAGATTGGTCACCTGCACGATGCTCGGCATGGGCAGCGTGCGATGCGCGGCCGTCATGGCGTTCATGTCGTAGGGCTCGCCATTGGCAGTGATCTTGCCGTGGAAGTCCGGGCCGTACCAGGAGGCGATGCCGGTCTCGTCGTAGTCGTAATCGACGGCCGGGTAATACCATGCGCCGCTGATCTGGTAGGGATTGCCGATCTTGTAGATACCGCCGGCGGTCGGCGAGGCCGGCATGTCGCGGCCGCGCACCTGCTTGGCGGTATTCATCAGGAATTCGGTTTCGGTGCAGGCGGCCAAAAGCCCCGCTGCCAGGACGAGCGCCAGACCCCGCTGGGCGAGTGCCGCATACTTCATCTTGTGGGCCGACCCCTTAAAACCACCGCTTTTCGCAATCTATAGCCGTTGCCGCGCTGCGGCAAGGCTTAGGGCGGGTCGATGCGGTCGGCGAGCGTGCCCACGGCGGTGGCGAAGGAGATCGAGCAGTTCCACTTCAGGGTGGTGCGGAAGTTCTCATAGACCAGGAGGGCCGGTCCCTGCCCGCCTTCCGGTAGGGCGAGCGAGGCCTGAATGTCGCGATGCGGCAATTCGCCGCCGTCAGCGCGGCGGACGCCGAGCTTTTGCCATTCCGACAGCGGCTTACGCTCGGTGATGAAGCGATTGGCGCGGCAACCCGGTGGCGGCGCCGCCGGCAGCAGGCGCTTCACTTGCGCATCGAAGTTGGCCGGCAATTTGACTTCCCGGCCCCAGGTTTCGTCGCCGCGCCAGCCCGACTGCTTGAGATAGTTAGCGGTCGAGGCGAAGACGTCGGCGGTGGTGGTCCAGATGTCGCGCCGGCCATCGCCGTTGTAATCCTGGGCGTATGACAGGAAGCTCGACGGCATGAATTGGTTCTGCCCCATGGCGCCGGCCCAGGAGCCGCGCATCGACGCGGCGCTGATATGGCCGGCGTCGATGATTTTCAGGGCGTTGATCAATTCGCCGCGGAAATAGACGCTGCGGCGGCCGTCGTAGGCGAGCGTCGCAAGCGCCTGGACCACCGAAAAGCCGCCAGTATTCTGGCCGAAATTGGTCTCGATGCCCCACAGGGCGACGATGAAGCGCGGTTGCACGCCATATTTGCGGCCGACCTCCTCGAGCAGTTTGCGGTGTTCGGCATATTTGGCGCGCGCCTGCTTGACGCGGGCATCGGAAATGGCGCGCTGGAGATATTGGCGCAGCGTGATGGTGAATTCGGGCTGGTTGCGGTCGAGTTCGACGACGCGCTGGATCGGCGTCAGGTTGCCGAGGGCCGCGCTCACGGTCGCTTGCGAGATGCCCTGCTGGAGCGCATCGGCGCGCAGCGCGGCGAGCCAGGTGGTGAATTCCACAGGCGGCGCCGGCGGTTGGGCCGTTGGCACGGTTGCGTTGGCCGCAGCTGCCGGAGGCGCCGACGCGGCGACGGCAGGGGCTGGTTGCTGGGGGGCGCCCTGCTGCGCCGCAGCGCCGGAACAGGCCGCCAGAGGCAGCATCACAGCACCCGCTAGGAGGCTAAGGCGACGATTGGGATGCGATAAGGCAGAAGAAATCATGGAACCCAGGTCAGTTAGCATATGCACCGCTCAATTTGCCTTAAGAATATGTCTTATCCATTTGTGCCATATGGCAGAGTTGCTCTGCAATGATGGTAAATCTATGAATATAATCCTTACTCAAAAGAATAGGTTCCTGTATGTATTTAGGCCCTTACATTTATGCCTTTGGTCGTATATATCTGTTCATGTCATCACCTGAGGACCATAGGGTTTCGCCATGCAGGCGCGCAATAGCTACGGCCAACGCAGTTCCGACAGTTTCCAGCTCTCGCAGCGCGAGATTTGGACCAATGCGTTGAGCATGATCGACAGTCACGGCGACGATGCCATCGGCATGGCCTCCCACCAGGCCGAAGCCCTGATCGACAATGGCGATATTGCCGGCGCTGAGCTTTGGGCGCGCATCCTCACCGCCATCGAGGAACTGCAGCGTCCCATCCCGCATTGCGACGAAGCCATCCACTGATTTTCGCTTTCGAACTGCCGCTGGGGGCCGTGAGGCCGCGTTCTTGACCGAATGCGGCCTCCCGACATCTCTAGGCCGCTTATTGCCCCGTTCTAGGGAATAGCCCGCTCTGTAACTCGTTGTTCTCTGAGACGCGACGAACAGGAGGTCTTCCATGACGGCGGCCCATGGCGCAAACAAACCGCATTTTCTCCCCGACGGCTATCGTACCGCGACGCCCTATCTCATCGTTCACGATGCCGAGGGCGCCCTCGCCTTTTACAAGGCAGTGTTCGGCGCAACCGAAAAGATGCGATTCGATCACCACGGCAAGATCGGGCACGCCGAAATCGTCATCGGCGACTCGACGATCATGCTCGCCGACGAGTTTCCCGAGATGGATATCCGCGGCCCTCTCACGATCGGCGGCACGCCGGTCAGCCTTCTCTTGTACGTGCCCGATGTCGATGTGGCCATGATCAAGGCGGTCGATGCGGGCGCGCATCTGCAACAGCCCGTCGAGGAAAAGTTCTACGGCGACCGTAGCGGGAGCATCATCGATCCGTTCGGCCATGTTTGGCATCTCTCAACTCATGTCGAGGACGTGCCTCCGGAGGAGATGAAACGGCGCGCGGCTGCCTTGGAGAAATAGCCAGATTAGACGTCGCGGGCGACGTCGCTCAGCGTGCCGCCGCGTCCGCCGCCGAGAACGTGGAATTCGCGCGAGCGAAAATCGCGGCGATAGAGTACGAAAATCACCCAGGTCACGGCAGTGATGAACAGCATCGGGTGGACGAACCAGCCGAGCGCGGCCAAGGCGAAAAAGTAAGCGCGCAGACCGCGATTGAAATGATGCCCCATCAAATTGGTGATGCGGCCGAGGCGCGTCACATAGCTGTCGGTGACGGCGGCATCGCACTCGCTGCGCGGCGGCGCCGAGCCGATCATAATGGCGCAATAGTTCGACAGCCGATAGGCCCAGGCGAACTTGAAGAAGGCATAAACGAAGATCACGACCAGCATGAGAACCTTTGCCTCCCACGCCTGACGCGTGGTGGCGATGGCGATCGGCAGATCGGCGAGCGCGTTGATTGCCGCATCGGAGGCGCCGAGCAAGGCGAAGAGGCCGCCGACGACGAGAATCGTGGTCGAAGCGAAGAAGCCGATGCCGGTGACGAGATTGCCCAGGGTCTGTGTGTCGACCAAGCGATTCTCGCGCTTGAGCATCTCCGCCACCCAGCGTTGGCGATAGCCGTTCATTGCCGCCGACACACTGTGGCGGCGCATAGGACTGTAATCGGCATAGATGGTGTAACCCGTCCAGGCGACGAGAAACCAAGCAAAGGCCGCATAATCGATATCGCTAAAATCCGGCATAAATCCACCGTGGTTCACCGCGCCTATACTAACGAGGGAGGCGCGCATCGCAACCTCGCGTTTTCGCGGGCTTAACGCATATAGCGGCGAACTTCGCCTGCTACCCCTGGTTGCAAATTAGCCGAAAATTAAGCTGTCCCGGACAGAGAATGGTCGGCATTCGCGGCTAATTCGCTTTGTTACTGGGGAGATGACGATGCGCCTTGCGTCAATGGGGCTTTTTCGCGCTTACAACAATTTGCGGATTCGCACCCGCTTGTTCCTGCTCGTCGGTTTGGCGATCATCGGCCTTGGCGGCATCTGCGGCGCCTATCTGGTCGGTGACTATGTCGTGACGCAAGCGGAACGGCGCATGGCTGAGTATGAGCATATCGCCGGTCTCGGCGATGATATCCAGACGGCTGCGCAGCAAATGCGGCGCTATGAAAAGGATTTCCTGCTGCAGAAGCAGCCGCGTTTCGTCGCGCTCTATTTCAAGACCGAAACGGATGTGAGCAAATCCCTGAAGGCGCTGGCGGACGACGATCAAGCCGGCCCGATCAAGGACGCGATCAAGCAACTGATCGACGGTATCGGAATGCATAAGTCGCAGTTCGAAAGTCTGGTGCGCGAATACGAAATCATGGGCTATTCGCCGGACGACGGCCTGCAGGGCTTGTTGATTTTGTCCGGCCAGGTGATCGAAGCGCGTGCGACGGAGACCGGCAATAGCGCGATTGAGGCCAAACTGCGTCAGATCCAGTTGCTGGAAAAGGAATACATGCTACGCGGCAACCAGGCCGCCTACGACCAATTCACGGTCCGCACCGAGGAATTCAAGTCTCTACTGGCAAAACCCGAGATTGATTCCGCGATGCGCGAGACTTTGCAGGGCACGCTGGACAGCTATGTTTCGAGCATGAAGGAATATGTCCAGAGTTCGCAAAAGCTCAGCGGAATCATCAAGTCGATGGGCGATATCTTCACTGCCATCGAACCGAACTTCGACAAGATCGAATCTTTCACCAGCGCAGGCGCCGAGGATGCGCGCGCGACCGTCGATGCGGCGCGCGATTCGATCCGCATGGTGATCGTCGCGGCGAGCGCCATCATCATTATTCTTTTCAGCCTTGCCGGGTTTACGATGGCGCGGGCTATCGTGAAACCGATCATCGCCATGACCGATTGCATGGCCCGTCTGGCCAAAAAGGATTGGAGCACGGAGATTCCCGCCCTCGATCGCAAGGACGAGGTCGGCCAGATGGCGCGCGCCGTCGATGTTTTCAAACAGGGCGGTATCGAAAACGAACGGCTTGTCGCCGCCCAGCAAGCGGAAGAAACCATGAAAGCGGCGCGCCAGCGCAAGATCGATAATCATATTACCGAATTCGATCGGATGATCGGCAGCGTGCTGCAGACCGTTTCGCTCGCTTCAGAGGAGTTGCAGGCCACGGCACAGTCCATGTCGGCCACCGCCGAAGAGACTCAGCGCCAAGCGACGGCCGTGGCGGCGGCCTCCGAGCAGGCGACGACCAACGTTCAGACCGTGGCGGCGGCGTCGGAAGAGCTTGCCTCGTCGATCTCCGAGATCGGCCGTCAAGTCAGCGAATCGGTCAATATCGCGACGGAAGCCGTCTCCGAGGCCGAGCGCACCAACGTGCAGATCCGCGGCCTGGCCGAGGCCGCGCAGAAGATCGGCGACGTGGTGCAGCTGATCAACGACATCGCCGGCCAGACCAATCTGCTGGCGCTCAACGCCACCATCGAGGCGGCGCGCGCCGGCGATGCCGGCAAGGGCTTCGCGGTCGTCGCCTCGGAGGTCAAGAACCTCGCCAGCCAGACCGCCAAGGCGACCGAGGAGATTAGCAGCAAGATCGCCGAGATGCAGGCGGCCACGGCGAGTTCCGTCACCGCGATCGGCAGCATCGGCGAGACCATCGTGCGAATCAACGAGATCGCCACCACCATCGCTTCGGCGGTCGAGCAGCAGGGCGCGGCGACGGCGGAGATCGCCAGCAATGCCCAACAGGTCTCGCACGGCACCCGCGAAGTCTCGTCGAATATCGTCAACGTGACGCAAGCCGCTGGCGAGACCGGCAGCGCCTCGGCCCAGGTGTTGAGTTCGGCGACGGCGTTGGCGCGCGAGTCCGAATCCTTGCGCAGCCAGGTCGACGGGTTCTTGACGAACATCCGTGCGGCATGACGTGAAAGCGCCGTCTTCATTCTGGGCACGACGCCGTTGACGGCAAGTCAGCCAGGCCCCGCCCAGCTGATCGCAGAGATCAGCCGAACAGTCGCTTGAGGGCGTCTTCCAAATCTTTGACCTGAAACGGCTTGCGCACGACGGTCACGCGTTCGGCGGCATATTTTTCCGTGAGCGACAGTTCGGGATCGGAGCCGCTCGCGATGATGACCTGGATATCGGGGAATACTCGCAACGCATGGGACGCGAGCGCCTCGCCCGACATGCCGGGCAATTTCAGGTCTGTGATGAGAATGTCGAATTGTGGCTCCCGCCCGAGCCGGTCGAGCGCGGTCTCGGCATCGCCCGCCTCTTCCGCCATGTGGTTGAGGTCGGTCAGGATATCGACTGTGCCGAAGCGGATGAAAGGCTCGTCATCGACCACGAGAACGCGCAGGGGGCGTTCCGCGCTTTTCGTGGGAACGACGGTGGTGGCCGTTTGCGTCGAGAACGGCGCGACGCCGGACGTGGTGTAGCTCTCGCGCGGACGCTGACGGGCCTCTGCGGCATCGAGGACGCTGCGGATTTTTCGCGCCAGTTCATCCTTGGTGTAAGGCTTGCTGAGCAGCGAGACGCCTTCATCGAGCCGGCCGTCATGAACGATCGAGTTCGAGGTGTAGCCGGAGGTGAATAACACTTGCAGGCGCGGGTAGATTTCCTTGGCGGCTCGCGCCATGTCGCGCGTCGACACGTTGCCTGGCATGACCACGTCGGTGAACAGCAGATCGATCCCGGCGCCCGAGCGAAGCACGGCCAAGGCCGCGTCGGGATTATCGGCCTGCAAAATCCGGTAGCCCATTTCGGCGAGCATGTCGCAGGCCGCGGCGCGCACGGTTTCGTCGTCCTCGACCACGAGAATGGTCTCGCTGCCGCCGGAGACCGGCGTGAGCGAGACGGATTCGGCAAACTCGTCGGGCTGGCGCGTGCGCGGCAGATAGATCTTAAAGGTCGTGCCGTGGCCGAGCTCGGTATAGAGCTTGATATGGCCGCCCGATTGCTTGACGAAGCCGTAAACCTGCGACAGTCCGAGGCCCGTGCCGCGCTGTGCGCCTTTGGTGGTGAAGAAGGGCTCGAAGGCGCGTTCCGCCACTTCCGGCGTCATGCCGCTGCCCGTGTCGCTGACCGCGAGCATGACATACTGTCCGGCGGTCACTTCGACATGTTTGGAGGCGTAGGTTTCATCGAGGTAGGCGTTGGCCAGTTCGATGGTCAGCTTGCCGCCGCCCGCCATGGCATCCCGCGCATTGATCGCCAGATTGACTATGACATTCTCGACCTGGGTCGGATCGACCAGCGTGTTCCATAGACCGCCGGCGACGACTGTTTCGATCTCGACGTCCTCGCCCAGCGTATGACGCAACAGCTCGCTGGTATCGCCGATGATGCGGCTGAGATTGATGGCATGCGGTTCGAGCGGCTGACGGCGCGCGAAGGCCAGGAGCTGGCGTGTCAGCTTGGCGCCACGCTCGACCGCCATGGCGGCATGGTTGTAGCGCTGCAAAGCCTTCGGCGTGTCGGCGATATCACGCTGCAGGAGAGTCAGATTGCTGCTGATGACCTGGAGCAGATTGTTGAAATCGTGGGCGATGCCGCCGGTCAGGTGGCCGATCGAATCCATTTTCTGCGATTGGCGCAGAATGGCATTGGCATGGTGATGCGCCGTGAGGTCTTCGCAGACGACGAGAAAGCCACCGTCCGGCATGGGGTTGCGGTAGAGTTCGAGAAAGCGGTCGCTGAGCATCGTTCTCTGCTTGGTCGAGGAATCGACGTCCATCGAGACCTTGCTCAGCAGTTCGGCCGCGCGTGCGTCGTCGAATTTGGTGAATTCGTCGAACATGGCGCGTTGCGTGCCAAGATTGTCCGGATAATCGAGCAGCGTGAAAAAATGGCGGTTGTAGGTCGAAATGCGACCGCCGCTGTCGAACGCGGCGATGCCCTCGCTGCAGCTGTCGAGCGTGCGCTGTAGCATCGCGGCCTGACTGCGCAAGAGGGTCTGCGTACGGCTCAACTGGTGATTGCTGCGCGACAAAAGGTAGAGAGCCAGCAAGATCCCCGTCACCGCGATGATGAAGATGACGATCGTCCAGATTTGCGTACGTTCGGCGCCGTTCTCGGCCGCTATTTTGCGTTCGCTCAGCAGACGGGCTTCTGTCTCGATCAGCTTCAGAATGGCCGTGCGCGACTGAACGGTGATGGCCCGCGTCTCGGAGTCGTCGAGATGGTTGATGCCGGCTGCGAGGCCTTCGTCCCTCCAGTGGCGTATCCCCTCTTCCATTTCGGCAAGTCGGCGCTCGACGAGGTCGCGCACCACATGCATGTGGCCGAGTTGCTCCGCATTGTCGCCGACCAAGCCGTTCAATTTTTCAAGGCCGCTCTTGGTCTCGTCTGTGTTGCGCCGGTAGCTGTCGAGATAGATCGGCTGCGGGCTCATCATATAGCCGCGCCGGCTCGTTTCGGCCTCTACGAGGTTGGTCAGCACTTGATTGGCTTGTTCGATGACTTCGTAGGTGTGCTGCACCCAGCGGTTGAGAACCTTATTGTTCTCGAGAGCCTGATTCGTGAAAACGATTGCCGCCGCGAGCATGGCGAGAAGGACGCCGATAATGGCGATGGATAGGCGAGCGGATTTGAGCACGTATGTCCCCGGTGTGGCTTCAGGCAACGCCAGAGGCGTCGCGCGGCGAAGGCTTCATCCCTGCTCAGTCGAGAGTGCGCAGCAGATTTTCTAGGTCTTTGGTCCCGAAGGGCTTGAGCAAGCAGGCGGTGCGGGAATCGCGGCGTATTTCGCTGATGGTTTTGTCGCTGGCGCCGGTTGTGAAGATGATGGCTAGGCCGGGGCGTAGGTCTCGCGCGGCGATCGCGAGTTCTTGGCCATCCATCAACGGCATCCGCAAATCGGTCAGTAAAAGATCGACGGGATGCCCCGCGCGAAGCCATTCGAGCGCGGTCGGCGCATCGGCCGCTTCGGTCACGTGATGACCCATATCGTCCAGCAGGTCGGAGGTGGATAGGCGCAAAGCCGGATCGTCCTCAACGTAAAGGATGCGCCGCTGCTTAACCGTGTCGGTTGTCATGTCTATTCTGTCGTATGCGCTGCGTCGGATTCCGCAGCCGTTGGTCCGTGTTAGGCACGCGTTCTTACTGTCGGCAAAGTTAAGTCCCTGAGATATTAACAAATTAACCTGCGTCAGCAACGGTTCCCTAAGATTGAAGTCCTTAAGGCGTTGATTGGTTTCATTCCAGGGCACATGGCGAAAGGCCAAAGCCCATCGTTAAGTATGAGTTCCCCATATTTTATTGAGAATTTTGGCTTAAGTAGACATAGCCGTCGCGACTGTCACGCGGTCTTGGCTTCAACCGGGGAATCGCCTTTGCAGACATCGCACTCGCCCTATGTGATCGATCCGGTGCTCTTCATAGCCCTTGCCTCGATCGGCCATGATGATTGTCCGAACAGCTTCTGCGCAGATCAGAGAGCGAAGACACGAACAGCGCGCGTTTCGTAAGTCGCTTTATTTTGCCATGTGCCCTCCTCTGATGGTGACCGATCAAATCCACATGAACGCCAACGGAGACGTCACGGTCGAACAACGGGGGCCGTCCAAGCTGTCTCGGGGTTGGTTTAATCCGACATCCTGACGGCGATAGGCAATCGCGGGTATTTGGGCGCTGGTACTGAGGCGATGGCGAAGATCGGCGTTGATCGAGAGATACCGACGATAGTCCTCGCCCCGCTATTATTTTTGAGGATCCGGCTGATATATTCCAAACATCGGCCAAATTTAATAAACTGATTTGACAGCGAAGCGTCTTGCATAAGACTCCGAGATACTTCGACATAAATATAAAAAACTTAGGGGGAGAGCGTCATGTATCCAATTATGCGTGTGGCGTTGATCGGCCTCGCTTCGGTCTTGCTGACAAGCGCCGATTCGAAAGCCGCTGACCTGCCGAAAATGACTCAGAAGGTTTTGGGCGAGTTGAAGCTCGATCCTTCCCTGATGAATGGGCTCGACGACGAACTCAAGGTTCCTCAAGCCTGGCTCGACGCCGCGGCCAGGGAGGGCGAAGTCATCATCATGGGCACTTGGCCGGAAAAGCAGTTCCGCGTGATGACCCAACCTTTCGTCGAAAGATACCCTTCGATAAAGCTCAACTATCAGCGCAACGCGGGCACCGGTCGCGGTATGGCCGTGGTGATGGCGCTATCGGCCGGTCGGGTGATCGCCGACGTGCTGACGAGCATCGCCGATGCCTACATTCAATTCCAGGAGATGAAAGCCTTCGCCGATCTGCGCGATCTTCCTGGCATCAAAAACATCCCCAGCGATTACGCTTCTTCGGACGGCACCTGGGTCAGCCACAAACTGTCCTACCGCTGCATGTCTTACAATACGGAGAAGTTGAGCAAGGCCGATATGCCGGCGAGATGGGATGATCTGCTGACCAATCCCAAATGGCGCAACGGCGGGCTCGCGCTGACAAACCAGCCCAATTCTTGGCTGCTCGGATTATGGGAAACGAACGGCGAGCAATGGGGCCGGGATTTCACGCGCCGTCTCTTTGAGGAGTTGAAGCCGGAGCAACGTAAAGAGAGCATGACGGCCGCTACGGCACTGACGGTATCTGGCGAACTATTCGCGACGATTCCGTCGCCGGAATGGCAAGTTCAAGGCTTCGTCGATAAGAAAGCGCCAATCAACTATCACTGCCCGGAGCCTGTGCCGATCACTCTGTCGCAAATCGTCTTGCTGGAAAAATCTCCTCGCAAAAACGCGGGCAAGGTCTTCCTCAACTGGATGCTGAGTCGCGAAGGGCAGATGATGCAATATTACGATTCCTATGTCGTACCGGTGCATAAGGATCTTCAAATACCGCCCTTCGTCTCCGAGTTCGTCAATGTCGCCGGCAAACAAAAGAACGTCCGCGATGAGTCCCTGCTCGGCAGCGACATGCAGAAGAAAATGCTCGAGGTCTGGAACAAATACTGGGCCGCGACAGGTCGTAATCGATAGTTCCTCCGCAGTTGCCGTCGCCAGGATGTTCGGCGGCGGTTATGCGAAAAGGGATATCGCTTCACCCGTGCAAACAAAAAAATGATCTCGAATATGGTGGGGAGACTTTATGCTCAATTTCACATCGCGAGCCATTAGCGCTCTAGCCTTGATTCTCGGCTCGTTTTCCGCCGCGTCGGCGGATGAATTGCCGGCGGCGACAAAGAAAGCTCTTGTCGAACTGAAACTCGAGTCCTCGATCATGGATGGGCTAGAGGCTGAACTCGACATTCCCAAGGCATGGGTGGACGGCGCTGCACGGGAAAAGGGCGGCGTGATCATTCTTGGGACTTGGCAGGATGCGGAATTCCGTCGCATCACCGAATCCTTCATCGAGCGCTATCCGTCGATCAAGTTGAGTTACGCGCGCTCCGCTTCTGCGGCCCGAGGTATCAACGTGCTGGTGGCCTTGAACTCGGGGCGTGTCATTGCGGACGTGATCACCAGCGTCGGAGATTCGTACAGCGAGTTCAAGGCACAAAAGGCGCTCGCCGACCTGCGCGATCTGCCGGGCATCAAGAGTTTGGCACCTGAATATGTCGACGATGATGGCAACTGGATCGCGCATAAGATCGGCTATCGCTGCATGAGCTACAACACCGACCTCGTCAAACGCTCGGATCTGCCCAAGACATGGGACGATCTGCTGACCAATCCGATCTGGCGTGGCGGCAAGATAGCCTTGTCCAATACGCCGAACGCGTGGCTGCTCGCCCTGTGGTCGGCGAAGGGTGAGGTTTGGGGCAAGCGCTTCACAGACCGCCTGTTCACTGAACTGCGGCCGCAGAAACGCAAAGAAGGCATGATGGCCGTGACCAGCTTGGCGGTGGCCGGCGAATTCTACGCCAATATTCCTGCGCCGGAGCGGCGGGTCGAGCAATATGCCAACAAGGGCGCGCCGATCAGCTATCACTGCCCGGAACCCGTGCCGATTACCCTGTCGCAAATCGTCATGCTGGAGAAGGCGGAACGCAAGAACGGCGCGCGCATCTTTATAAATTGGCTTATCAGCCGAGAGGGCCAAATTATGCAATATGTCGCCAACGCGTCGGTGCCGGTTCACAAGAGCCTGCAAGATACTCGTTTTGTACCATTCTCGGAAACCATCGTCGGCAAATCCAGCATCGCGCGTGGTGAGGACATGTTCGGCGACGCTGCCACAAAGATGGACGAAACTTGGAGCGCTCATTGGGCGAAGTGAGGCAAGAGAGCGCTGCGCTTTCGACTTTATGAAGCTAGGGGAATTACGGTTTTGCGTTTGTAGGAGAAGATTGTGGCGTCAAAAATCAATCATGTCGCAATGATGAGCGCTAACTATGCGCTCGAATCGAAATTCTACGAAGCCGTCTTCGGCATGCGCAATTCGCCGAAGGCGCGGCCGGCGCGGGCCGTGTCGATCGGCGACGGCTACGTCGGGATGAACATCAATCCCCGGCGGGCCGGACGCCCGAGCCGCCTCGATCATTTCGGCATACAGGTCGATGACCTCGAATCGACGGTCGCGCGGATACGCGAGAACCATCCTGAACTGGAGGTCCTCAAGCGGCCCAGCACCCGTCCCTTCGTCGAACTCGCAAGCTACGATCCCGATGGCAACGTGTTCGATCTGAGTCAGGCGAAGAGCGATAAGCTCAAGGATATCTACACTCACAACGATTGGCAGTCGGAGCGTCGGGTCAGCCACGTCGGCATTCGCACTTTGAATCCTGAATCCTGCGCCGAATACTACGTCGACATGTTCGATCTGAAATCGGCAAACTTGCCGATCGAGAAGGCCTATGGCGTCACCGACGGTATGGTGACGCTGATCTTCCTCCCATGGGCGATCCAGGATTATGCCGGCACGGCTGTGGTCGGACCGGGCATCGAGTATCTCGGTTTCAAGGTCGAGGACATCGCCAAGTTCAAGGAAGACGTCGAATCGGCTGGAAAAAGCAATCCTTTGCTGACGCCGGCGCCCGTCGGACTCGGACCTCAGGGACAGGCGCGTCTTGCGTTGTTCGAGCGCAACAGTCTCGGCGCGTTACACATGGCCGATCCGGACGGCAACCTCCTCGACATCGTGGCATGAGCGAGGCCTCGATGACTGCCAGCATCAACCATCTCACCATCGTCAGTGAAAACAATTACGCCGTCGGCCGCTTCTACGAGGGCTTCTTCCATATGCGCCCGGCGGGAACGAGAGATGCATTGGCGTCCGTCCATATCGGCGACGGCCGCGTCGGCCTGAACGTTCACCCTCGCCTTCCGGGCCATCCGGCGCAACTGGACCGCTTCGGCATCGAGGTGGACGACATTGCAGCGACGCTCGCCCGCATTCGCGAGAGCTATCCGCGCCTCGCCTGTACGGCGCCGGCTGGGGACTTGGCGTCTGGATCTGTTAGCGCTCACGATCCGGACGGAAATATTTTCATGCTCTCGCAAAAGGGTGCGCGCGACCATGAGGACATCTACCAGCCTGACGGCCAGAAGCACCGGCGCGTCATCGATCATGTCGCATTGCGCGTCCTTCACCCGGAGGCTGTGGCGGAGTTCTACCTGACTATTTTCGGCTTTGCGCGGCTCGACGGCCGCGATGGCACCCAAAACGTCCACCTCTCCGACGGCAACATCACGTTGGTGATCATCCCCTGGCGTCTCAGCGATTTCGAGAATACCGGAATCTCCGCGCGCGGCCTGGACCATATCGGCTTTCGGGTCGAGAGCATCGATGCGCTAAAGACCGATATGGCGCGGGCCATCGAGCGAAACTATCGCGTCCAGCCGAACGGGAGCATCGTCGGGAAAGGCAAGGAAGGGGCGAACCGCATCGAGATGTTCCGCCGGACCTGCCCGCTCGGCTGTCACCATGTGGCCGATCCCGACGGCCTCATCCTCGACGTCCGAGAATAGAATCAGAAAGACCGTTTCATCGTCCGGCATGGCTGACAGGCAAAGCGACATCCCGTTCGTCTAAATCTATCCAAGAAAAATTAGTTCAGGAGTCTTCGTTTATGGCCGCCTCAAAAGAACAAGGCACCGCGCCGACCGCCGCCGCTAATGGCGTCGAAGTCGCGGCAGGAACGCATAAGCCCAATCAGCCGGAATTTGGCTCCGATGCGGTGGTCGAACTGTTGAACGGATTCGGGTTCGATTACGCCTTTCTCAATCCGGGCTCCAGCTATCGCGGTCTTCACGACTCGCTCGTCAATTACAACGCGAATGTTAAGCCGAAAGTCGTTCTCGGATTGCATGAGGATGCCGTGACGGCGATGGCGCAAGGTTATGCGACGGCGTCCGGCCGGCCCGCGCTTTGCATTCTTCACAATATGGTCGGCCTGATGCACGGCGCGATGGGCGTATTCAACATCTATTGCGCCGGCATGCCCGTGGTCATTCTCGGCGGCTCTGGGCCGTCGGACATCGCGCTTCGCGGTCCGGTCGATTATCTCCATTCCGCCAATACGCAGGGCGAGATCGTGCGCTCCTACGTCAAATGGGACGATGAAGCGACGACGCTGGAAGGCGTGATCGAATCCGTGATGCGCGGCTACAAAATCGCCAACACGGTTCCCAAAGGTCCCGTCTATATCGCCTTCGACTCGGGCATTCAGGAACAGAAGATCGCCGATCCGATGGCCCTGCCCAATGTCGGCGACGCGCGTTTCCAGCCCCCCGCCCCGCCGGCTGCCAGCAAGGATATCGTCATTCAGGTGGTCGACATGCTCGTCACGGCCGACTACCCGATGATCATTGGCGGACGAATCGGCTATCTATCGGCCGCGACGGCCCCGGTTCGCGAACTGGTGGAGTTGCTCGGCGCCGTCTATTGCGAAGATCGCTCCTTCGTCTCGCTGGCGACACGCCATCCGCAGAACCTCACGGGCTCGCGCGAGGCGCTAGCGAAAGCCGACGTGATGCTGGCGGTCGATTGCGCCGACGTGCATTGGACCGTGGGCGGCTATATGGGCCGCCGCAGCAACACCTACAAGAAACCCGAAGATACTGGCCGCAAACGGCAAATCATCGACCTGTCGATGAACGAGAGCGCCAACCGCCGCTGGAGCCGTATCGGCGGACCGATCGCCGATACGGCGCTTCAGGTGATGGCTGATCCCCTGACGATGCTGGCGCAGATCATCGAGGCGCTGAAGGCCCGACTCGCCGCCGAGCCGGGCCTGGTCGCCCGCTTTGCGGGCCGTGCCGAAGCGATCGCAAAGGAAAAAGCGGACTTGACCAAGAAACAGCAGGACAGGCTCAAGGCGCGTTGGGACGAAAATCCGATTTCGCCCGGCCGCATGGTCGCCGAGCTGTTTGCCGCTGTGCGGCATAAGCCTTGGTATCTGACCCTGCGCAATCATCGCTCCTGGCCGGAAGGCGCGTGGGAGTTCGACGGCGCCGGCCAGTATGCGGGGCATTCGTCGGGCGGCGGTCTGGGGCACGGCACCGGCGCTTCGGTCGGCGCGGCCTTCGCTTGCCTGGACGATGGCCGCTTTCCGGTCGGGATCATCGGTGACGGCGACTTCTTGATGGCGACGACCGCCGTCTGGACGGCGGTGCATTACAAGGTGCCTTTGCTCATGGTCATCAACAACAACACCTCCTGGTTCAACGACGAAGAGCACCAGATCAAAATTGCCAAGGCCCGTGGCCGCCCGCCGGAGAACGCCTACATCGGCACGACGACACGAGGCCCGGATGTCGATTTCGTGAAGGTCTCGGAAGGATACGGCGCTTATGCAGAGGGGCCCATCACGAATCCCGATGACCTCGCCGGAGCTTTCCAGCGCGCGGTGAAGATCGTCGAAGGCGGTGGCGTGGCGGTCATCGACGTTCGCACAGGCAATCTTTAAGCGCCGGTATAGGCGCTATAACAAACGATAACACGAAGGAAAAATAGCATGTCCACAACTCTGGATCCGAATGCGACAGCGGACGCCTCGCTCGAAACGCGCCATGCCGAGGCGGAAGCGCAGGTGCGCACCTACAGCTATGAGAAGCCTGACGCGGAAAAGGCCAAGGCCCGCGTTCGTCTGGGAAAAAGTGATCTCGTCAGCGCCGCGGTACAGATCGTGAAAAAAGACGGCGGCGAGAACAATCTGCATTACCACACGACCATCGACACCTTCTGGATGGTCTTGAAAGGACGGGTGCGGTTCTACGGCCCAGGAGACGAGCTCATCGGCGAGTTCGGTCCGATGGAAGGCACCATCACGCCGCGCTACTCCCGTTATTGGTTCGAGAATGCCGGCGACGAGGAATTGGAGTTATTGCAAGTCGCAGCCTCCATGCGGCCCGGCGATACAACGCCGATGGGCGGACGGACCGACGCCGCGCCGCAACGATTCCAAGTCGGCACGACCGAGCGGTTCTCGGCGGAGAAGTCCTGACGGCCCCCCCTGTGGCGCAAGGGAAATCTCCGCAAGACAGAGCGCAAGAGCCGCGTCGATGGCGCAGACGATAACAATAAAATTAGGGAGGACTATACGGTGATGAATATCCGTTTGGCATGCGCGGCGCTTCTAGCGGCAGGTACCCTGACCGTTGGCGAAGTCAATGCGCAAAGTGCCGATTTCTATCGCGGCAAGCAGATTCAGCTGGTCGTCAGCACCGCGACGGGCGGTGGCTATGACGCCTATGCCCGGACCCTGGCACGCCATTTCGTCCATCACGTGCCCGGGACGCCGTCCATAGTCGTGCAGAACATGCCCGGCGCCGGTGGCTTGCGGGCGACCAACCATATGTATAATTCGGCCGCCGCCGACGGAACAGTCATCGGCCTCGTGCATGGCAGCATGACCACAGCCGATCTGTTGACGCCAGATGGCGCGCAATTCGATGCGCGGAAATTCAGCTGGGTCGGCAATATCGACGGGGAGCCGGGCTTTTGCGCCGCTTGGCACGCTTCGCCGGTGAAGAGCATCAGCGATCTCAAGACGCGCGAATTCGTCGTCGGCAGCACCGGATCGGGCGCCGGTCTCGATATCCACCCGCGGGTGCTCGCAAAGCTGCTCGGCGCCAAGACACGCGTGATCTCCGGTTATCCCGGCGGCGCGGATGTCGCGCTCGCCATGGAACGCGGCGAGGTGGACGGCCGCTGCAGCTGGCCGATCAGCGCCATCGAGGTCATGCGGCCGACTTGGCTGCCCGACAAGCGCATTAATCTGCTCGTGCAATTCGGCCTCGAGAAACATCCCAACTTTCCAGACGTACCGCTCATCACGGAGCTCGTGAGCGACCCCGACACCAAGGCGGCACTCGAATTGATCCTCGCCGAACGCGAACTGCTGCGTCCGATCATGGCACCGCCTGGCATTCCGCCGGCTCGTTTATCGATCCTGCGTAAAGCCTTCATCGACACTATGGCTAACCCCGCCTTCGTCGCCGACGCCAATAAGCAGAGCCTCGGCGTCAATCCGATGGATGGCGCAAAAATGCAGAATCTCATCGAACGGGTTCACAAAGTCTCGCCGGAATTGGTCAAACGCGCGCTTGAGCTGATTTCTTAGCGACCGAAGCGACGCGTTAATGGGTGCCGGAGCCGCAGGCGGCCCCCCTGCCACAGGGGGGCCGGTGCCCGTTCTAAAGATGAGCGAGGCGGGCTGGGCTAAGAAAACCTGCGGGGCTATAGCGAGCAGTCGAGGGACTCACCTTCGGTTCTGTCTGGATCACCCTCCCCCGTCCCAGCCCGGTTAGGCTGAAAAAGCCAAGAAAAGACTATGCGATCCTAAAATCTTTAAAGACGGGATGCGTAGACCCTTTGCAGTCTTTCGATAATCTCCCGCGGCGCTGCGTAGGAATCGGCGACGATTCGCTGCAGCTCTTCCCCGGTAGATGGCATATTGCATTCCAGGCCTTGCTTATCGCAGTCGGCGAGAAATTGCTTGTCAGCGAATGTTAGGGCAAAGCCCCTCCGCAAGAGTGCCAAACGATCGGCAGGAACTTCAGGAGGTGCGACAAACGGTCGTCCCAATGCCAAAGCTGCCGAAGCGACCTCCATCAATTTTCTTTCTGCCGGCATATCCTTCAAAAGATCGAGCGCGAACGGCACATGCTTGAGTTCTGGATGGGACACAAGGCCGTATTGCAGCAACAAGCGAACCTTATTTTCGCTGATCCACTGCGGACGAATAGTTTTTAGGCTCGACCAGAATGTCGAGGCGCCACCTTCGTTCTCGCCACGCTCCATCGCTAGAAACTGATCGTTTTGTCCCGGGTAACCGGAGATCAACTTGACCTTCAACTTGAATATATCGACCAAAAGCCGCGTGTAAAAAGCCGGCGTCGATGAGGCGCCTGTCGCGGCGAGAATGACCTCGCGCTTCTTCGCGTCATCGAGTGTCATGGCTTGAGACGTATGCCAGACAATGAGAAGTGCCGTTTCCTGGGAAGGACTACCCAGCAAATTAAACTTTGTAGGATCATAACGGACCTGCTTGTTGCCGTAGAGCGGCTCAAACGGCACCGTGTTCTGCAACTGCGCGATTGTCAGGCCATCTCGCGAGGAAATGTTAAAGAGATGGTTTGCCGCAATGAGGCCGCCGGTCCCGCCCATGTTCTGCACAACGATCGACGGCGTGCCTGGCAGATGTTTGGGCAGATGACGCGCCGCTGTGCGGGCAATTGCATCGTAGCCGCCGCCAGGCGCGGAGGAGACGATCATAGCTACCTGTTTGCCGGCATAGAATTCCTGCTGAGCGAACACACCGCTCGAACCGAAGCCCAAAGCCAAGAGCGTTGCCGTCGCCATAACAACATTCCGCAACGTCGATTTAAAATGAGCCATGTGATTCCCCTCAGTTTGATCTCAGTAATCAGACGTCATAAACGGACAAAAATTCGTTAGACCGCCGCCTTAAGCTTTTTGTTCTGCGCATGCTTGGCAACCCACTCACTAAGCCAAGCGTTTGTTTGTTCGGGTGCCTGCCAGAAGAACCCGTGAGATTGGCCCTTGATGACAAACCGTTCGGCATTTTTGATACGTTCCGTTAAGGCGACAGCCTGCTTGATGTGATTGCTGCCAACGTCATCGTTATCGCCGACCACGACGAGTGTCGGCGCGAGGATTTCCCCCAATCGATGTGTCGCCTCCCAGTTATGGCGCGCCATAATCAGACGGAGGAAGGGTCGCCATTTTGCATGGTGATTCCAGGCCAGATCATAGAACGCCTGAACTTTGGCCGGTTCGTTCTTAAGAAAATCGCTCGTGAAATAGGTCGTGGTGTCGAAAAATTCGGTGCGCACGAATTTTTCGAATCCCATCTCGACCAGTTCGTTGACCATACGAAACGGCAAACCCGGCACGCACTCTTCTCCCGGGCGCGCGGCCGGTCCCGATCCAGCCGCAGCTAGAACGAGACTGCGGACACGGCCCGGATAAGCCAACGCAAAAGCTATTGCGATACGGCCCCCCATCGAATGACCAAGGACATGGGCCGATTCGATTCCGAGGTGATCGAGCAAGGCGGCAAGATCGCACG
>CAMAVH010000027.1 GCA_945861615.1 Rhizobium sp. Q54
CCGAGGAGGTGCGCTGCGAATGCCCATCCTGGGCGGCCGGCCCGTTGCGCCGCCGCTTCGGCGACTCTTTCCCGCGCGAGATGGCGGCGCTGCTGACGCCGCCGCCGCTCGATCTGCGCGTCAATCCGCTGAAAGCCACGCGCGAGGCCGTGCTGCGCGCGCTGCAGCGCCTTGGCCTGCCGGCCGAGGCGACCCGTATGGCACCTTGCGGCATTCGCGTGACGGAGCGCCCCTCCTTGGCCCGCTTGCCGATGCTGAAGACCGGCGAGGTCGAGATCCAAGACGAGGGCTCGCAGCTCGTCGCCATGCTAGTCGGTGCCCGGCCCGGCGAGCGCGTGGTCGATTTTTGCGCCGGGGCCGGCGGCAAGACGCTGGCGATCGCCGCGCAGATGGAAAACAAAGGCCATATCATCGCCTGCGACGTGCTGGCCAACCGCTTGAAGCGCAGCGCCGAGCGCTTCCGCCAAGCCGGCTTGCACAATATCGAGACCAAGCCGCTGACCAGCGAAAAAGATCCCTGGGTGAAGCGCCACAAGGGCGGATTCGATCGCGTGTTGGTCGATGCGCCCTGCAGCGGCAGCGGCACCTGGCGGCGCAATCCGGACGCGCGCTGGCGCGCGCTCGGCGCCGGGCTTGAGACTCTTTTGCCGCTGCAAGCGAGCATTCTGGCCAGCGCCGCGCGGCTGGTGAAGCCGGGCGGACGGCTCGTCTATGCCACCTGTTCGATGCTATCCGAGGAAAATGAAGAGCAGGTGGCCGCGTTCCTGGCGGCGCATGCCGCTTTTCATGTCGTGCCGTTGCACGACGTTGCGCCGCAGCTGAAAGAGTCGGCGCATCCGGACTATCTGTCGCTGACGCCGGCGCGTCACGGCACCGACGGCTTCTTCGGCGCCGTCATGCAGCGCGCCTCAACGCTTTAAAACATTATCGCCGCCCCTTGTTGGGAAAGGGTACGCCCTTGGTGGTGAAGCGTCGCGTCGGTTGCCAAGCGCCGCTCGGCTTGCTGCTGTCAGGCTTACCGGTTCCCGGCGGCTGATGCAGCGGCACGAGCTGCTCTGGGCGCGGGCCGATCAGGTCGGCGCGGCCCATTTTTTTCAGCGCCTCGCGCAGCAGCGGCCAATTGTCGGGGTCGTGGTAGCGCAGGAACGCCTTGTGCAGCCGGCGTTGCCGCAGCCCCTTGACCACTTCGACTTTCTCGCTCGCGCCGCGCCGCACCGCGCGCAGCGGATTGACGCCGCTATGGTACATCGCCGTCGCGCTCGCCATCGGCGACGGCAGGAAGGTCTGCACCTGATCGGCGCGGTAGCGGTTCTTCTTGAGCCAGAGCGCGAGGTTCATCATGTCCTCGTCGGTCGTGCCCGGATGCGCGGCGATGAAATAGGGGATCAGGTAATATTTCTTGCCGGCCTCTTTCGCGGCGGCATCGAACATTTCCTTGAAGCGGTCGTAGGCGCCGATGCCAGGCTTCATCATCTTGTCGAGCGGGCCGCGCTCGGTATGTTCGGGCGCGATCTTGAGATAGCCGCCGACGTGATGGGTCACCAGCTCCTTGATATATTCGGGACTCTTCACCGCGAGGTCGTAGCGTACGCCGGAAGCGACCATCACCTTCTTGACGCCGCCCACCTCGCGGACCTTGCGATAAAGCCGGATCAAGTCGTCATGCGACGTGTTGAGGTTCGGACAGACGTCCGGGAAGACGCAGGACGGCCGGCGGCAGGCCGCCTCGATCTTCGGATCCTTGCAGGCCATGCGGTACATGTTGGCGGTCGGCCCGCCGATATCCGAGATCACGCCCTTGAAGCCCGGCGTCTTGTCGCGGATGCGCTCGATTTCCTGCAGGATCGAACCTTCCGAGCGGCTCTGGATGATGCGCCCTTCATGCTCTGTGATGGAGCAGAACGAGCAGCCGCCGAAACAGCCGCGCATGATCGTCACCGAGAATTTGATCATGTCCCAGGCCGGAATCTTCGCATCGCCGTAAGACGGATGCGGCGCGCGGGCATAGGGCAGATCGTAAACGGCATCCATCTCGGCCATGGTCAACGGAATCGGCGGCGGGTTCAGCCAGAGGTCGCGATCGGCGTGGCGCTGGACGAGCGGCCGCGCATTGCCCGGATTGCTCTCGCGGTGCAGCACGCGCGACGCACGGGCATAGGCCTCTTTGTCCAGGGCGACCTGCTCGTAGGCCGGCAGCCGGATGACGACGTCGCCGGGACGGCGGGCGGCGCCCTCGTCGGCGGAGTCGAGATCGTCGGCATGCAGTTCGCTGTAATGCTCGGGCACGCGGCGGAACAACGCGACGCCGCGCACCGAATCGAGATCGCGCGGCGCGGCGCCGGCCGCCAAGCGGTTCGCCACTTCGACGACGGCGCGCTCGGCATTGCCATAGAGCAGCAGATCGGCTTTGGCGTCCGCCAATATCGAGCGGCGCACCTTCTCCGACCAATGGTCGTAATGGGCGATGCGACGCAGCGACGCCTCGATGCCGCCGAGCACGATCGGCACGTCCTTGAAGGCCTCGCGGCAGCGTTGCGCATAGATGATGGTGCAGCGGTCCGGCCGCTTGCCGCCTTCGCCGCCCGCCGTGTAGGCGTCGTCATGGCGCAGCCGGCGATCCGCCGTGTAGCGGTTGACCATCGAGTCCATGTTGCCGCCGGTGACGCCGAAGAACAGCTTGGGCTTGCCCAGCGCCTTGAACGGCTCCGCCGACTGCCAGTCGGGCTGCGAGATGATGCCGACCTTGAAGCCTTGGGATTCGAGCAACCGGCCGATGATCGCCATGCCGAAGCTCGGGTGATCGACATAGGCGTCGCCCGTCACCAGCACGATGTCGCAGGCGTCCCAGCCGAGCGCGTCCATCTCGGCGCGGCTCATCGGCAGAAAGGGCGCGGCCTTGACGGATGCCGGACGCGGCCGAATCGATGTCATCGCAGATGGTTCGGCGAGGGCTGGGCTGGCCATGGCGTCCACGCATAATTGATGGCAGCTATTATAACGGCGGCCGGCAAGCGCCGGATCATGTTCCGGCCCGGATGATCGAATAGTCACCCGATGTCGCGTGGTGCCCCCAGCCGGAATCGAACCAGCACGCCCTCACGGGCAACAGATTTTGAGTCTGCCGCGTCTACCAGTTCCGCCATGGGGGCCGCGCAGTGGGGCCGTGGTAGGGCGGCCCTGCGGAAGCGGCGGATCATAGCCAGGGATGCGGGCGGGTCAAGCGGCCTGGAAAGCCCCGGAAAGCGGGCTTTTCGCCGTCTGCTGCGCTGCAGCGCCTTCTCGGGCGCGGCGCCCGCGACGGCGACGGCAGCCGGATCCCCGGCGCAAAATTACCGGCATGAGATTGACGGCATCGGGCCCGCTCCCGATAATCGCCCACCCTCCGGATCGGCGGGCCAAGAAGAAACGTGCCGTCGCCAGAGAGGACCATAATGTCGTTCGCGTCGCAGTTCGGCCCCGTCTCCGCCCTTTTGGCGGCCTGTTCGTTCGCCTGCAGCGTCGGCGCCCCGGCCCTGGCGCAAGCCCCTGAGCATGTGGTCGCGCCCACCGCGCCGCTCGAGATGATCGGTTTTCGCGGTGCCGCCAACCTTCCCGTCTGGGTCGCGCAGGACAAAGGATTCTTCGCCAAGAACGGCGTAGCGATCAAGCTCGTCGGCACCCAGGGCGTCGCCGCCCAGATCACCGACGTGATGGCGGGCAAATATCCGCTGTTCATCACGGCCATCGACAATATCGTCGCCTATCAGGAAGGCCAGGGCACCGCGACCTTGCCGGCGCCGCCCGACATGTTCGCCTTCATGGGCGTGCATCACGGGCTCAACAGCTTGGTGGTGAAGCCCGAGCTGATGACCTATCAGCATCTGCGTGGCCGCACGATGGGCGTCGATAGCCTGACCTCGGGCTACGCCTTCGTGCTCTACCGCCTGCTCGAGCGCAACGATCTCGAACGAGACGTCGACTACAAGGTCGTGCCGCTCGGCAGCCCGGCTGCGCGCTTCGCCGCGCTCAAGTCGGGCCATATCGACGGCACCTTGCTGGCGGCGCCGAACGACGACGAGGCATCGGCGGCCGGCTTCACCATTCTCGCTGAACCTGCCGATCTCGCCGGCGGCTACCAAGGCAGCGTCTATGCCACGCGGCGCAGTTGGGCCAATGCCCATCCGCGCGAGATGCTCGCCGTGACGCGCAGCCTGATCGAAGCGCATGATTATATCCGCGCCGAGAAGGCCGGCGCCGTCGCCGTGCTGCGCGCCCATATCAAGGGCCTGGCGGACGAGCGCGCCGAACTTGCCTATCGCAGCCTCGTCGAGGAAAAGGGCGGCCTGTCCAAGCGCGGCGCGATCAACATCGCCGGCGTCAAAACCGTGCTCCGCCTGCGCAGCGACATGGGAACGCCGAAGAAAAAGCTGACCGACCCCTATCGCTATATCGACACCAGCTATTACAATGAGGTGCTGGGCAAAGAGCCGCGTCCGTGAACCGGCGCGGCTTTATTTTCCCATAGCGGGAGTGAACGCCCCTGGCGGAGCGTTTTTGCACCAACTGCCCATTTTTAAGGCGCCTGGCGGTCAGAAACGGGGTTTCGCTTGCCGGATCGGCTGCTCTACCCGCAGACTCCCGCCATAACGGCGCTCGGCAAACTGCGCGCCACTCGAACAGCCGGGGCGGACGGGACCGGCGGCGCCGCCGAGATCTTCGCCGCATCCCCCGTCCTGCCGTGCCCACTCGTGCAATGAAAGCCGCCACCATTAAGCCCGTAAAAGCCAAACCCGCCGCCAAGCCCGCAGTGGCGAAACCCACCGCGCCGAAGGTCGCGGCGCCCAAACTTGCCGCCACGCCGCGCAAGCCCCTCGCCTTCGACGAGATGACCGCCTTCGCCGGCAATGGCCCGGTCACGCCGGAAAAAGTGCGCGACGTCTATCGGGTCTTCGCCGAATGGCAGGCGACGGTGCCGGCCAAGGAATTCGAGCGCAAGCGCAAGGAAGCCGAGCTGCTGTTCCGCCGCCTCGGCATCACCTTCCTGGTCTACGGCAAGGAAAGCTCGAGCGAGCGCCTGATCCCGTTCGACGTCATCCCGCGCATCTTCGCCGCCGAGGAATGGCAGCTCATCCATGATGGCTGCTGCCAGCGCGTGCGCGCCATCAACGCCTTCCTGCACGACATCTACCACAACCAGGACATCCTCCAGGCCGGCCGCATTCCCGCCGAGGAAGTGCTGATCAATCCGCAATACCGCCCCGAGATGCAGGGCCTCGACGTGCCGGGCGGCGTCTATGTCCACATCGCCGGCCTCGATCTGGTGCGCACCGGCGAGCGCGACTTTTACGTGCTGGAAGACAATCTGCGCACGCCGTCGGGCGTCTCCTACATGCTGGAAAACCGCAACGTGATGATGCGGCTGTTCCCCGATCTGTTCTCCGCCCACAAAGTCGCGCCGGTCGACAATTATCCGGCCCATATGATGGCCAGCCTGCGCGCGCTGGCGCCCGGCGGCATGAACAATCCGACGGTCGTGCTGCTGTCGCCCGGCGCCTATAACAGCGCCTATTTCGAGCATGTCTTCCTGGCCGATCAGATGGGCATCGACGTCGTCGAGGGCCAGGACCTGTTCGTCAAGAACGGCCATGTCTTCATGCGCACCACCAAGGGTCCGCAGCAGGTCGACGTGATCTACCGTCGCGTCGACGACGATTATCTCGACCCGCTCGCCTTCCACCGCGATTCGATGCTCGGCGTGCCCGGCCTGCTCGCCGCCTATCGCGCCGGCAACGTTACGCTGGCCAACGCCATCGGCACCGGCGTCGCCGACGACAAGTCGATGTACGTCCATGTGCCCGAGATGATCCGCTTCTATCTCGGCGAGGAGCCGATCATCTCCAACGTGCCGACCTATGTGCTGCGAAACGACAAGGACCGCGCCTACGTGCTGGCGAACCTCGACAAGCTCGTCGTCAAGGAAGTGCACGGCTCGGGCGGCTACGGCATGCTCGTCGGCCCGGCGGCGACAACCAAGGAGCGCCAGGACTTCGCCAAGCGCATCCTCGCCAATCCGGGCAACTACATCGCCCAGCCCACCCTGTCGCTCTCGACCTGCCCGACCTTCGTCAGCAAAGGCATCGCGCCGCGCCATGTCGATTTTCGCCCCTTCGTCGTCACCGGCAAGACGCAAACCCTGGTGCCCGGCGGCCTGACCCGCGTCGCCCTCATCAAGGGCTCGCTCGTCGTCAATTCGTCTCAGGGCGGCGGCACCAAAGACACTTGGATCCTGGAGTCCTGACGCCATGCTCGGACGCAGCGCCAATCACCTTTACTGGATGTCGCGCTATATCGAGCGCGCCGAGAACACCGCGCGCATCCTCGAGATCAGCCAGCGCATGGCGCTCCTGCCGCATGTCGCCAAGAAGGGCGCCAGCGAATGGCAGGCCGTGCTAGAGATCGCCGGTGACGTCGAGGATTATAGCAAGCGCTACGGCGACATCACCGCCGCCAAGGTGACCGCCTACCTCACGCTCGACCGCGAGAATCATTCGAGCATCTGGTCGACGATCCGCGCCGCGCGCGAGAACGCCCATGCCGAACGCGTCTGTATCACCTCGGAAATGTGGGAAAGCCTCAACGCCACCTGGCTCGAGGTCAAGGACCTGACGCCGGCCATGCTCGGCAAGAACGGCCAACGCGACTTCTTCGATTGGATCAAGGAGCGCTCGCATCTGTTCCGCGGCATCACCTTCGGCACCATGTTGCGCGACGACGCCTACCACTTCGGCCGCCTCGGCACCTTCGTCGAGCGCTCCGATAACGTCGCGCGCATCCTCGACGTGAAGTATCATGTGCTGTTGCCGTCGGTCGAAGACGTCGGCGGCGCCATCGACAATTTCCAATGGGGCGCCCTGCTGCGCTCGGTCTCGGGCTTTCGCGCCTACCATCGCGTCTATCACGACACAATCGAGCCGCGCCGCGTCACCGAACTGCTGATCCTCAACGATTCGATGCCGCGCTCGCTGCATTCCTGCCTCGACGCGACCGTCGCCCTGCTCGGCATGTTGAGCGCCGACAAGCCGACGGAAGCCGCCCGTCTCGCCGGCGAACTGCACGCCTCGCTACATTACGGCAAGATCGGCGACATCTTCAAAACCGGGCTGCATGAATTCCTGACGATCTTCCTCAAGCGCAACAACGCGCTTTCCGCTGAGATTCAGCACAGCTTCCATTTGGCGGCCTAGGACGGGATCAGCTTATGAAACTCGCGATCCAACACTCCACGGTCTATCGCTACGAAGCGCCGGTGAACTACAGCATCCAGTATCTGCACCTGACGCCGCGCACCGCCGCCTGCCAACGCGTGTTGCGCTGGCGCCTGGAAACGCCGGGCCAAGCCATCGAGATGCCCGACGCCTTCGGCAACATCATGCATGTGCTGGTGGTCGATAAGCCGCATGACGAGATCGCGATTCGCGTTAGCGGCGAGGTCGAGACGACCGACACCGCCGGCATCATCGGCAGCGAGACCGAAGCCCTGCCGCCGGGGGTCTACCTGCGCCGCTCGCACCTGACCGAAGGCGGCGATGCCGTCGCCGATCTCGTCGCGCCGCTCCGCAAGCTCATCGTCAAGGACCGGCTCGACGGCCTGCACCAAATGCTCGCCAAGGTGAACGGCGCCGTCGCCTATCGTCAGGGCGAGACGGACGCCCAAACCACGGCGGCCGACGCCCTGATCCAGGGCAGCGGCGTCTGCCAGGACCAGGCCCATGTCTTCGTGTCGGCCGCGCGCGCCCTCGGCGTGCCGGCGCGCTACGTCTCGGGCTATCTCCATGTCGGCCTCGGGGCCAGCGACAATGCCTCGCATGCCTGGGCGGAAGCCTGGGTCGACGATCTCGGCTGGGTCGGCTTCGACATCACCAACGGCATTTCGCCGACCGAGTCGCATTTGCGCCTCGCCGTCGGCCTCGACTATCTGTCCTGCGCGCCGGTGCGCGGCGTGCGCCGCGGCGGCGGCTCGGAAGCGCTCGACGTCTCGGTGCAGGTCAACCAGGGCAGCCTCGCGGTGATGCCGACAGCGCCGCTGTCGCCCACCGGCGGGCAAGCCCAATAGCGCGCCGCCCGCCCACTTGGCGCCCAGGGGCGCCCGGCTCGGTTCCGCTGCCTGGGAAGAAACGGCGGGGCGCTTTATCCTGGAGCGCGTCCGGCCGCTCCGATATGCTCCGCGCCAAGCGCCCCCAAGCAAAAAAGCCTGATAAAAAACCCATGACTTACGCCGTCGGCTTTCTCCTGCAATCCGGCCTGCTGTTCGCCGCCGACACGCGCACCAACGCGGGCGTCGACCATGTCTCGACCTTCCGCAAACTCACCATCTTCGAAAAACCCGGCAACCGCGTCATGACGCTGCTCTCCGCCGGCAATCTGGCGATCAGCCAGGCGGTGATCGAGGAGCTGCGTGAGGGCATCCGCACCAAGCGCAAGGAGAACCTGCTGAACGTGCGCAGCCTGTTCGCCGCCGCGCGCCTGGTCGGCGCCGCCGTGCGCAAGGTCCATGACACCGACGCCGTCGCGTTGCGCCAGCAGGACACCGACTTCAACGTCTCCTTCATTTTCGGCGGCCAGATCAAGGGCGAGCAGCATCGGCTGTTCCAGGTCTATTCGGCGGGCAACTTCATCGAAGCCTCGCCCGACAGCCCCTATTTCCAGATCGGCGAGAACAAATACGGCAAGCCGATTATCGACCGCGTCATCCGCCATCAATCGAGCCTGATGGAAGCGGCAAAATGCACGCTGCTCTCGTTCGACTCGACGATGCGAAGCAACGTCTCGGTCGGCCTGCCGATCAATCTCATGGCCTATCGCAAGAACAGCTACAAGCGCGGTTTCGAGGTCGAGGTCGATGCGATGAACGACTATTACCGCAGCGTCGGCGGCTATTGGAGCGATGCGCTGCGCTTCGCCTTCCAGGAAATGCCCAACCCGGATTGGAAGCTCTGATCCATGTTGCGCCGCATGTACGATTGGACCCTGTCCCTCGCGGCAGGGCGTCACGCGGAGAGGGCGCTCGCCGTCGTCTCCTTCGTCGAAAGCTCCTTCTTCCCGATTCCGCCCGACGTGCTGCTGATCCCGATGATCATCGCGCGGCCGGAGCGCGCCTGGCGTCTCGCCTTCATCGCCACGATCTCGTCGGTGATCGGCGGCTTCTTCGGCTACGCCATCGGCTATTTCCTGTTCGAGGCGGTCGGTCAGCCGATCCTGGAATTCTACGGCATCGTCAATAAATACGACGAGCTGCGCCATTTGTTCGACGAATGGGGCGCCTGGATCATCATCGTCAAAGGCATGACGCCGATCCCCTACAAATTCCTGACGATCACCAGCGGCGCGCTGCATTTCGACCTGCTGATCTTCGCGCTGGCCTCGGTGGTCTCGCGCGGCCTGCGCTTCTTCCTGGTCGCCGCTCTCCTGTGGAAGTTCGGCCCGCCGATCCGCGATTTCATCGAAAAGCGCCTGACCCTGGTGTTGACCGTCGGACTTGTGATTTTGATCGGCGGCTTCGTCGTGCTGAAATACCTGTTCTAAACGGCCCCCGCGGGCCAAGGACAAGACGATGCTTTTGACCCCTGGCGTCCCTCTGCAAGGCCATGGCGACGGCTTCGCCCGCGCCGCCTTTCTCGGCCTGCTGCTCGCCAGCCTTGCCATTCTCGGCGGCGCCCTCGCCTTCCAATTCATCGGCGGTTTGCATCCTTGCGCGCTCTGCCTGTGGCAACGCTATCCTTACGCTGCGGTCATCGGCCTGGCCGGCATCGGCGCCGGCCTTGCGCGCGCCGGCGTCAAGCGGCCGCAGCTCGCCATCCTCATGGGGCTCTGCGCCGCCGCCTTCCTGATCGACGCGGGCATCGCCGGGTTCCATGTCGGCGTCGAGCAGAAATGGTGGGAAGGTCTTTCCACCTGCTCAGGAACCACCGGCGGCGCCGCCTCGACCGAGGAACTGCTGAGCAAACTGCTTGCCGCGCCGGTCATCCGCTGCGACGAGATCGCCTGGTCGATGTTCGGCATCTCCATGGCGGGCTATAATTTCCTCCTGGCCTTGGCGCTCGGCCTTCTCAGCCTGCGCCTGACCTCGATTTTCCTGAGGACGCCGCCGCCATGACGAACAAGCCCCACCGCCTGCCGGGCGACCCCGACCGCGCCGCCATGATCGAGCGCATGATCCGCGTCGATCACGCCGGCGAGCACGGCGCGGTGCGCATCTATGACGGCCAGCTTGCCGTGCTCAAGCATGGTCCCGCGGCGCGCGCCATCCGCCATATGGCGGCGCAGGAAAAACGCCATCTCGACGCCTTCGACAAGCTGATGCTGGAGCGCCGCGTGCGCCCGACGGCGCTTTCGCCGCTGTGGGACGTCGCCGGCTTCGCCCTCGGCGCAGCCTCGGCCCTGCTCGGCCCCAAGGCCGCCATGGCCTGCACGGTCGCGGTCGAGGAAGTGATCGAGGAACATTACCGCGCCCAGGCCGACGCGCTCGGCGACGACGATCCGGCCTTGAAGGCGACGATCAACGAATTTCGCGACGACGAAATGAGCCACGGCGCGACGGCGCTCGATTACGGCGCCAAGGAAGCCCCGCTCTACGACGCGCTGTCCGCAGTGGTGAAGACCGGCTCGCGCCTCGCCATCTGGCTCTCGACGCGAATCTGAGGCGCGCCCGAAAACCGGGCGCGCCCTGCCGTCAGTTGGCCGCGAAACAATACATCAGTCCGCCGCCGCCGCTGCTGCGCAGCGCTTCGACACTGCAGCCGCCGCGCGAGCGATGCGAGGAATTCCACGAGCGCGCCGGGATCGTGTCGTCGAGGCCGGCCCGGTCATGATGACCCAGGTAAGCCCCGCCCTCGGCAGCGCCGCGCGTCCAATTGCCACAGGTCATGTCTTCGCCGGGCGGAAAGGCCGTCCCGTCGTGGCGCGAGCCGGTCAGGATGTCGTGGGTATTGGGCTGATCGCCGCGACCGTTGACCATGCCGCCCTTCTCGTTGAGGGCCGTGTAACGGCCGAGATTGTTGTTGCCGTCGTGCAGATCGGCAAGGCTGCGGGCGATCACGACGCCCATGGCGTTCTGCCACGGCCCATTGCCGATGCGATCGCGCGCGTTGACGGCCGGCTGGCCGTTCGCCGCCTGGGTCGAGAGATAGGCGCGCCAGGTCTTGGCGCCGGCGCCGGCGGATTGGCCGAGCATCTGGCATTGCCGATCCGCACCGGCGAGGCCGCCGAGATCGCCGCCCTTGCCGGAGCCGACGCTCGTGACGAAGAACGACATGTCGGCGCGGCCCTTCTCCTGCGCTGCGGCATCGAACATCGTCGCCGGCAATAGCGTGACGACCGCGCCGAGCGCGATGCGACGAATGATGGCCCTATTGATTTGCATGGAAACCCCCTCTAGCCGCGCCACGGCGCTGTTGTTTGACCGGACTTTATCAAGCGTCCGATCGGCAGGAGATCACATTGCCGTAATGCTGCGGCGCGGCAGGCCTAAGCCTGCTCCAGCTCGCTGTCCCAATAGAGAAAGTCGCGCCAGCTTTCATGCAGGTAATTGGGCGGATAGGCCCGGCCGTTTTCCTGCAATTGGATGGTCGTCGGCTGCATCGGGCGGATGCGCGGGAACATATGCGCGTCGGCCGGCATCAACCCGCCCTTGCGCAGGTTGCACGGCTCGCAGGCGGCGACCACGTTCGACCAGCTGGTGCGGCCGCCGAGCGATTTGGGAATGACATGGTCGAAGGTCAGCCCCTCGGCCGGGCTGCGCACGCCGCAATATTGGCAAGAGAACCGGTCGCGCAAAAAGACGTTGAAGCGCGTGAAGGCCGGGCGGCGCGCCGCCGGGATATAGTCCTTCAGCGACACCACCGACGGCAGCCGCATGGCGCGCGTCGGCGAATGGACCTCGCGGTCATATTCGGAGACGATATTGACGCGGCCGAGGAACACCGCTTTCACGGCTTCCTGCCAGGGCCATAGAGACAAGGGAAAGTAAGAGAGCGGCCGGAAGTCGGCGTTCAGAACCAGCGCGGGACAGCTTTCTGGCGAGGCGAGCAAGACTCACTCCCTGGGGATAAATCCCATCCACGCGCATATCAAACAACAGGCCGGTGACCGTTTCAAGACCGCCGCGCGGATTTTCGCAAGCCATGGTAGGCCATGGCCTTTCGAACCCCAAAACCCTGAGTTTGGGTAAGAAAGTTTCCGTGCAGCGGAACTGCGCTTAGGCCGACAGCCCGAAGACGCGGCGCAGGAAGCTGCTGCCCAGCGTCAGGCCCTCCATGTCGATGCTATGGCCGAGGCCGGGGCGGGTATGGCCTTCGACCGGCACGTCGAGCGCCTCCAGGGTCGAGAGCGACAGCTGATGCAGGTTGTAATCGACCACCGGATCGTCGTCGCCGTGGATCAGCATCACCGGCGGCCGCCCGCGCAATTCATCGCCGAGGCTCTCGGTGCCGAGCAGGGCGCCGGAATAGCCGAGGATGCCGGCGCAGGGCGTGACCCGGCGCAGACCGACATGCAACGCCGTCATGGTGCCTTGCGAGAAGCCGACCAGCGCGAGCTGCGCGTCGCCGAGCTTGCGGTTGCCGAGCTCCAGATCGAGAAAGCGCTCGAGGATCGGCGTGACGAGCCGCGCGCCCTCCATCATGCGCGCCGGGGCGCGATCGCTCAGGCTGAACCATTGCCGGCCATAGGGCGCCATCTCGCAAGGAAAGGGCGCATGCGGCGAGACGAAGGCGGCATCGGGCAACGCCTGCGCGAACTGCGGCGCGAGGCCGATGAGATCGTTGCCGTCGGCGCCGTAGCCATGCAGCAGCACGACGAGTTGCTTGGCCGGACCGCCCGAGGCGGGCTCAATCGACGGACCTTCGAGTTTCGGATAGCTGCTCATCGCCCCATTCCTTTTGTCTGGCCTTGCGCCGCGCCCAATTCCGCCACGTCGCCCGCCGCGCCGCCGCCGACCCAGCGGCGCAGGCCGGCGACCAGGGCGAGATAATCCGGCTCCTCGGGGCCGATCAAGCCCTGGCGGATCAGATAGTCGATGACGACGAGATTGCAGTTGAACTTGAAATCGAAGCCGCCGCGCACGGTCTCGCGCACTTTTTCGATGGGCCAGAGCTCGAAGCCGGCGCTTTCGCCGTCGTTCGGCTTGGGCGTGAAATCCGCCGGCAGCTCGATGTCGTACACGAAAAGGATATCCGGCCGCAGGCCGCCGTCGCGCTCGCAGCAATAGGTGATGGCGCTGGCAGGCCGCGCCCGCTCGGCGAGATGCGGCGGGATGCTCGCCTCTTCATGCGCTTCCTTGATCAAGGTGTCGCGCACGCCATGACCGTAGGAGATGCCGCCGGCGCAGAGATTGTCCAATTCGTTGGGATAGGTCGCCTTTACCGCGCTGCGCCGCGACACCCACATCTTGAGCCCATCGGGCGCATGCACGATGCCGTTGAGATGCACGCCGAGCGAGGTGACGCCGAATTTCGGCGCGGCGGCGCGCTCGATCTTGAACAGAGGCGTGGCCCCGAAGCGCGGCGCGACGGCATAGAACTCGTCGCGCCAGGCCGTCACCGTGCCGTCGGCGCGCAAGGCGTCCGTCACGCGCTTCATCGCCAGGGTGCGCGATTCGAAATCGGCCAGGCCGTCGCGCAAGGCGATGCGATCCGCCGCGATCGAGAACACCTCGGGAAAGGCGCCGAGGCGGCGCGCCGCGAAATCGCGCGCGACCCAGCCGACCCGCTGCCCCGCTGCGTAAAAAGGCAGATACCGCGCCGGATCGTGATCGTTGCAGACGCGGATATGATCGAGGAAGGTCATGATGCTCTTGCTGGCCACGTCTGACTGAACGCGCAACTCGCTGAATTCACGTCTCGCTGAGTCCTGTTCGCTGAACCACATCTCGCTTAACCGGTGCCTCGCCTTGACGCAAGCGCCGCGCAGCGCCAGAGTGCCTCTCCTATAAAAAAACCGGCTGTACGGAGCGCCGCGGCGTAAAATCGCCCCTGCGTCCTTCATGATCGGCCACCCCGGTTCCGTTTTTCGACAGCTCATGACCCTTTCCGCCGCCAGCGCACCCTCCGCCGATTCCGCCGTGGCCTTGCCGGCGGCGCGCCTGCTGCCGCTTTGCCGGGACGCGCTCGCGGCGGCGCGCGCCTATGGCGAGATGGCGCGTCAGTCGGTCGCCGCGCGGGTCGCCCCCAGCGGCAAGATCGACAACGACAGGTTCGAGCAGCATCAATTCGCCGCCCATGCGCTTGCCTGGACCGCCACCTATGTCGAAGCCTTGACGCAAATGCTGGCCTGGGCCGAACGCCTCGCCGACGACGGCAAGCTCGGCGAATTGGAACGCCTCATCCTGCAGGCCGCCTATGGCGAATATCTCGCCCAGCTCGCCGGCGGTATCGCGTTGAGCCAGGGCGAAATCGCGCGCCACGGCGACATGGGCCTACCGCACGAATCCTTGCGCGCGCTGTTCGTGCCGGCCGTCAGCGAATTGGTCGCCGCGGGCAACAGCGCGGCGGCGCGCGACCGGCTCGCCGCCTTGATCGGCGAAGGCCGCTTCGGCGAGCTCGGCCTCGGCGACGAGACGCTGGAGGCGGTGCAAAGCGAATTTCGCCGCTTCTCCGACGAGACCATCGCGCCCTATGCCCATGACTGGCACCTCAAGAACGAGCTGATTCCGCTCGCCGTGATCGACAAGCTCGCGGAGCTCGGCGTCTTCGGCCTCACCGTGCCGGAAGAGTATGGCGGGCTCGCCCTGAACCGCATCGCGCTCTGCGTCGTCACCGAGGAATTGAGCCGCGGCTATATCGGCGTCGGCTCGCTCGGCACGCGCTCGGAAATCGCCGGCGAATTGATCCGCCTCGGCGGCACCGAGGCGCAAAAGCGGACCTATCTGCCGAAGATCGCTAGCGGCGAGATCCTGCCGACCGCCGTGTTCACCGAACCCAACACCGGGTCGGACCTCGGCGCCTTGCGCACCCGCGCCGTGCTCGCGACGCGCGGCGGCAAAGAGGTCTATCTCATCACCGGCAACAAGACCTGGATCACCCATGCGGCGCGCTCCGACATGATGACGCTGCTGGCGCGCACCGACGCGAACGAGGCCGGCTGGAAGGGCCTCTCCATGTTCCTCGCGGAAAAGCCGCGCGGCAGCGACGACGATCCTTTCCCTGCGCCCGGCATGAGCGGCGGCGAGATTGAGGTGCTCGGCTATCGCGGCATGAAAGAATACGAGCTGGGCTTCGACGAATTCGTCGTGCCGGCGGAGAATTTGCTCGGCGGCGTCGAAGGCCTGGGCTTCAAGCAATTGATGCAGACCTTCGAGGTGGCGCGCATCCAGACCGCGGCGCGCGCCGTCGGCGTCGCGCAAAATGCCATGGAGCTGGCGCTGTCCTATGCCCGCGAGCGCAAGCAATTCGGCAAGGCGATCGCCGCTTTCCCGCGCGTCGGCGGCAAGATCGCCTGGATGGCGGTCGAAACCATGATCGCCCGTCAGCTCGCCTATTTCGCCGCGCGCGAGAAGGATTCCGAACGGCGCTGCGACCGCGAGGCCGGCATGGCGAAACTGCTTGCCGCGCGCGTCGCCTGGTCGAACGCCGACAACGCCCTGCAGATTCACGGCGGCAACGGCTACGCCCTTGAATATCCGATCAGCCGCGTGCTCTGCGATGCGCGCATTCTCAACATTTTCGAAGGGGCCGCCGAGATCCAGGCGCAGGTGATCGCCCGCGGCATCCTCGACGGCAGGAACTGACGATGTCCGAAGGAATGAACGTAGCCTTCGTGGTGATGATCGGCATCGCCGCCTTCGCCACGCTGGCGGTGGTGGTGATCGGCATGGTGAACATGTCGCGCAAGGATCACGACCCGCGCACCTCGAACAAGCTGATGCGTTGGCGCATCATCCTGCAGGCCTGCGCCATCCTGCTGATTATCGCCTTCGTCTTGCTGGCGAAACGCTGATGGTCAAGCTCACCAAGATCTATACGCGCGGCGGCGATCTGGGCGAAACCTCGCTCGGCAGCGGCGCCCGCGTGCCCAAGCACGACACCCGCGTCGCCGCCTACGGCACGGTCGACGAGGCCAATGCCGTGATCGGCCTGGTGCGCCTGCACACCTCCCATGAGTTCGACGCCATGCTGGGGCGCATCCAGAACGATCTGTTCGACCTCGGCGCCGATCTTTGCGTGCCCGAGGGCGGCGAGCGCAAGGACGGCGCGCTGCGCATCGTCCAAGCGCAGATCGACCGGCTCGAGCGCGAGATCGACGCCATGAACGGCAAGATGAAGCCGCTCGAGTCCTTCATCCTGCCGGGCGGCAGTCCGGCCGCCGCCCATCTCCATCTGGCGCGCACCGTGGCGCGCCGCGCCGAACGGCTGATGACCGAACTGGCGACGCGCGAGGCGGTCAATCCGCTGGCCATCGCCTATATCAACCGCCTGTCCGACCATCTGTTCGTCTTGGCCCGCGCGCTGAATGACGATGGGGTCCAGGACGTTCTCTGGAAACCCGGGGCCAATCGTTAACTATCTATAAATATTGAATTTTTTGTCAGGCCGACCGGCCAGACCCCGATCATTCCGCTTGCCAGCCCCCTGCCGAAGGTGGTTATGTTGCGCCGCAACATAACCCGGCGCGCGCGCCTTTCGCCGCGCCCGATTTTCAGAGGGCAGTCATGATCGACAAGGTCGGCGTCATCGGCGCGGGTCAGATGGGCAGTGGCATCGCGCATGTGATGGCGCAAACCGGCATCGACGTGAAACTGGTCGACGTCAATCCGCAGCAGCTCGACAAGGCGCTGGCGACGATCCGCAAGAACATGGAGCGCCAGGTCGCCAAGGGCATCTTGCAGGCCGCCGACGTCGAGACCGCCCTCGGCCGCATCAAGATCAGCAGCGCCATGGCCGACCTCGGCGACCGCGATCTGGTGATCGAAGCGGCGACCGAAAACGAGAAGATCAAGATATCCATCTTCAAGGATCTCGTGCCGCACCTGAAGGCGGACGCGATGATCGCCAGCAACACCTCGTCGATCTCGATCACCCGCCTGGCCGCCGCCACCGACCGGCCCGACAAATTCATCGGCATGCATTTCATGAATCCGGTGCCGATCATGAAGCTTGTCGAAGTGATTCCCGGCATCGCCACGGCGAAAAGCACACTCGAAAGCGTGCGCCAGCTCGCCGAGAAGGTCGGCAAGACTCCGGTCAGCTCGGAGGATTACCCCGCCTTCATCGTCAACCGCATCCTGCTGCCGATGATCAACGAAGCGATCTACGCGCTCTATGAGGGCGTCGGCACGGTGTCCGCCATCGATACGGCGATGAAGCTCGGCGCCAACCATCCGATGGGTCCGCTGGAATTGGCCGACTTCATCGGCCTCGACACCTGCCTCAGCATCATGCAGGTGCTGCACGAGGGCCTGTCCGACAGCAAATACCGGCCCTGTCCGCTGCTGGTGAAATATGTCGAGGCCGGCTGGTACGGCCGCAAATCCGGCAAGGGCTTCTACGACTATTCCGGCGAAAAGCCCGTCCCTACCCGTTAGGCGCCAGACCCGCTACACTCCTCGGGGCGCGATAAGACGCCATTACCGGGAGTTCATGATGACGATCCAAACCGGCGCGGCGCTGCCGCCGCTCTCTCTGCCGCTGGTCGGCGGCGGGATCTTCACGCTCAACGCGCCGCCGCCGCAGTCCTTCACCCTGCTGGTGTTCTATCGCGGCCTGCATTGCAAGCGCTGCCCCGGCCAGCTCGCCGCCTTCCAGGCGCTCTTGCCCGAGTTCGACGCGCTCGGCGCCCGGGTGATCGCCGTCAGCTCCGACGACGCGGCGCGCGCGGCACAGTCTGCGAAGGACTGGCACATCGACCGCCTGCCCATCGCCTATGATTTTCCGCTCGCCGCCGCGGCCGACTGGGGCCTCTATATCTCGCCGGGCGCCAAGCCGGGCGATCCAGCGCGCTTCACTGAACCGGCCTTTTTCGCCGTCGATCGCGCCGGCAAGCTCGACAGCGCCGCGATCAACACCGGCCCGCGCCTGCGCGTCAGCGCCGCCGACGCCCTCGATCATGTGCGCGACCGCCTGAAAGGCGGCGAGTGAGCCATAAGGCCGGCTAGCTCTGGCCGGTCGTCATCTCGTCATAGCCGCGTCCCTGCATCTCCAGCAGGCAGAAGCCGTTGCCAAACGGGTCCGCCATGTTGGCCATGCGGCCCCAGGCGCGCGTGACGACGTCGCGGTCCAGCGTCGCGCCGGCGAGCCGCGCCTGCATCAGCGCGGCATCGAGATCACCGACGACGAAATCGAGATGCACCGGAGTCCAATGGCGCTCGTAGTCGCGCACCGTGTGCGCATCCGGACAGGGCGAGCTGCCGGAGGCATTGGCCAAGAGGTCGATCGGTGAGGTCGCGCCGAGCAGTTCGACCCAGTCGTCGCCGAGACGGCGGCCGACCGTGAGGCCCAGCGCCTTGGTGTAAAAGGCGATGCCGGCTTCGAGATCGTGAACGTCGATGCAGGCGCGGATCGAAATGGTCATCTGCTCTCCCTGCGGAGGCCATGCTCCGCCTGTTATTCGGTCAATGCCGCCTTGAGCAAGGCTTTGGCCGCGTCGCCATCCCATGCGGCGGGACCCGACAGGCGGCCCAGCTCGCGACCCTGGCGGTCGATCAGGATCGTCACCGGCAGCTCGCGAACCGCAAAAGCACGGGCCGCTTCGCCGCGCGAATCGAAACGCATGGCGAGATCACGCAGTTCCAACTTGGCGTAGAACGGTTGCACCACGGCCAGGCCGTTACGGTCCTGCGACAGGGCGAGCACCGTCAACCCGTCCGACGCCAGGTCGGCCTGCAGGCGGTCGAGCGCCGCCATTTCGGCGACGCAAGGCGCGCACCAGGTCGCCCAGAAGTTCACCAGCACCACCCGGCCCTTGAGGCCGGACAATTGCAGCCGGCGGCCCTTTTCGTCGAGAAAGGCCACGTCGGGCGCTGGCTGGGGCGGCGTCGCCGGGCTAAAGTCCTGAAATTCGCCGCGGAATGCCGGCAGGGCGAGGCGATCCGGGGTTGATCCCCGCTCGGATTTGCCCGATACCACCAGCGCGCCGACGCCGATGGCGGCGACGACAAGAGCCCCCGCCGCGACCGTCGCCAGCATCAATCTGTTTCGCCGCCAACCGCCAGATTTCGCCGTCATGAAACGCCCGATCAAAAAAGCCACTGTCAAAAAAACCGCCGCGCAGAAGAAGAACGCCAACACGATGTGGGGCGGCCGTTTCGAGACCGGCCCCGACGCGCTGATGGCGCGCATCAACGCGTCGATCGACTTCGACAAGCGGCTCTACGACCAGGACATCCGGGCCTCGATCGCGCATGCCCGCATGCTGGGCAAGCAGCGCATCATCGCCGCCAAGGACGTCGCCGCCATCGTTGGCGGCCTGCAGAAGATACTGCAACAGATCGAGCGCGGCGCGTTCGAATTCAAGACGGAATTGGAAGACATCCACCTCAATGTCGAGAAGCGCCTGACCGACATGATCGGCCCGGCCGGCGGCCGCCTGCATACCGGCCGCTCGCGCAACGATCAGGTGGCGACCGATTTCCGCCTCTGGGTGCGCGACTGCATCGACGCCACCGACCGCGCCCTCGCCGCCTTGCAAGAGGCGCTGATCGCCAAGGCCGAGGTCCACGCCGCCACCGTGATGCCGGGCTTCACCCATCTGCAGAGCGCCCAGCCGGTGACCTTCGGCCATCATATGCTGGCCTATGTCGAGATGATCGGCCGCGACCGCGGCCGCTTCATGGATGCCCGCGCCCGCGTCAACGAATCGCCGCTCGGCGCCGCCGCGCTCGCCGGCACCTCCTTCCCGATCGACCGCGAGGCGACGGCGAAAGCCCTCGGCTTCGCCCGGCCGCTGGCCAATTCGATGGATGCCGTCTCGGCGCGCGACTTCGCGCTCGAATTCCTCGCCGCCGCCGCCATCTGCGCGACGCATCTGTCGCGCCTGGCCGAGGAACTGGTGATCTGGTCGTCGCCGCAGTTCGCCTTCGTCAAACTGTCGGACGGCTTCACCACCGGCTCGTCGATCATGCCGCAGAAGCGCAACCCGGACGCCGCCGAGCTGATCCGCGCCAAGACCGGCCGCATCGCCGGCGCGCTGGTCGGCCTGCTCACCGTGATGAAGGGCCTGCCGCTCGCCTACAGCAAGGACATGCAGGAGGACAAGGAGCCGGTGTTCGACGCCGCCGATTCCCTGTCGCTGTCGATCCATGCCATGACCGGCATGATGAGCTCGCTGCAAGTGAACGAGGCGCGGTTGCGCGACGCGGCCTCGGCCGGCTTCTCGACCGCGACCGACTTGGCCGATTGGCTGGTGAGAGAAGCCAACCTGCCGTTCCGCGACGCTCATCACGTCACCGGCGGTTTGGTGAAGCTCGCTGAAAGCAAGGGTTGCGAGCTCGCCGATCTCTCGCTGAAAGAGATGCAGGCGGCCGACAAACGCATCACCAAGGCCGTCTACGGCGTGCTGTCGGTCGACAAGTCGGTCGCCAGCCGCACGAGTCTCGGCGGCACCGCGCCGACGCGCGTGCGCGCCGCCGCCAAGGCCGCGCGCAAAAAGTTTTTGAAAGGCTGACCGCATGAGCCTGCGCCTGCTTCGCACTCTCGCCCTGCTCCTCCTTGTCGCCGCGCTCGCCGGCCCGCTTGCCGCCTGCGGCAAGAAGGGCCCGCCGATTCCGCCGGACGGCCAGGACAGCGACTACCCGCGCACTTACCCGACGCGATGAGCGCTTTCGCTTACAAGGCCGGCGCCCTCGCCTGCGAGGACGTGCCCCTGGCGCGCATCGCCGAGGCCGTCGGCACGCCGGTCTATGTCTATTCCAGCAATGCGCTCGAAGCGCAGTACCGCGCCTTCACTGAAGCCTTCGCCGGCCAGCCCGCGCGCGTCTGTTTCGCCGTGAAGGCCAATTCCAACCAAGCGGTGATCCGCACCTTTGCCGCCCTGGGGGCGGGAGCGGACGTGCTGTCCGAGGGCGAATTGCGCCGTGCGCTCGCCGCCGGCGTACCAGCCGAGAAGGTCGTGTTCTCGGGCGTCGGCAAGTCGCAGGGCGAGATGGCCTTCGCGCTCAGCGCGGGCGTCGGCCAGATCAACGTCGAATCGCTGCCCGAGCTGCGCCAGCTCAGCGAGGTGGCGACGCGCCTCGGCAAGACCGCGCATATCGCTGTGCGCGTCAATCCGGATGTCGACGCCAAGACCCACGCCAAGATCACCACCGGCAAGAAAGAGAACAAGTTCGGCATCGACTATGATGTCGCGCCCGCCGTCTATGCCGAAGCGGCCAAGCTTTCCGGCATCAAGGCGCTCGGCATCGCCGTCCATATCGGCTCGCAACTGCTCGATCTCGCGCCGTTCCGCGACGCCTTCGTTCTGATCGCGGACTTGGCCACACGGTTGCGCGCGGCCGGACATGACATCCGCCGCCTCGATCTCGGCGGCGGCCTCGGCATTCCCTATCGCGACGAGACGCCGCCGCCGCCCGCCGCCTATGCGGCGGTCGTCAAAGAAGCCGTCGGCCATCTCGGCTGCGAATTGACCTTCGAGCCCGGTCGCCTGCTCGTCGGCAATGCCGGCGTGCTCGTCTCGCGCGTGCTCTATGTCAAGGACGGCTCGGACCGCCGCTTCGTCATCGTCGATGCCGCCATGAACGATCTCATGCGCCCGGCGCTCTATGAAGCCTGGCACGACATCCGCCCGCTGAAAGAGCCGGCCAAGGGCGCGAGCCTCGCGCCGGTCGATGTCGTCGGCCCGGTCTGCGAGACCACCGACATTTTCGCCAAGGATCGCGTCCTGCCGCCGCTCGCCGCCGACGATCTCGTCGCCTTCGGCTCGGCCGGGGCTTACGGCGCGGTCATGGCGTCCGACTACAACAGCCGGCCGCTGGTGCCCGAGGTGCTGGTGAAGGGCGGCGACTACGCCGTGATCCGCCCGCGCCAGAGCTACGAGGACATGCTCGGGCGCGACTATCTGGCGCCCTGGCAAGGCAAATAGCTAGCCGGCCCAGGCACTTGCCCAGGCCCACCCCCACGTTTGGCGCAAGTCGCGGCAATAACCCCGCTAACGATCCGTTGATCTGCCATGCGTGAATCGGCGGTGCGGTTCCGGGCAAAGCATGGCATCGTTCCGGGGTGATGACCGTACAGCCTGATCCGCAGCCCGACAGCGCGTCGGGTCGTTCCTTGGAGAACGCCGCCAGCGGCGTGGCGCCCGATGCGCCGCCCGGCTTGGACGGCCGGCTCTGGCTCGCGCGCGGCGCGCTGTTTTGGGAAAAGCTGTGGCCTGGCCTGTGGCCCGCCCTCGGCGTCATCGGTCTCTTCCTGGCCCTGGCCCTGTTCGATCTGCTGCCCGGCTTGCCGCTCTGGCTGCATATCGCCCTGCTCGTCCTCTTTGCCGGCGGCTTGTTCGCCGCCGCCTGGCACGGGCTGCGCCAGCTGCGCTGGCCCGAATTCGGCCTCGCGCGCCGGCGCATCGAAACCCACAGCGGCCTGGTCCATCGGCCGCTCGCCGCGCTGCGCGACAAGATCGCCGCCGGCGCCAACGATCCCGCCGCAGAGGCCTTGTGGGCGCTGCATCAGCAGCGCGCCCGCGACAGCATCGAACGCTTGCGCGTCGGTCTGCCGGCGCCCGGCCTCGCCAAGCGCGACCCCTATGCGCTGCGCGCCGGCCTTCTCCTCGTGCTCGTCGTCGGCGTCATCACCGCCTGGGGCGACGGGCGCAACCGGATTTCCCGCGCGCTGATCCCCGGCAGCGGCACGGCGGCAAGCCAGCTGGCGCTCGACGTCTGGATCACGCCGCCGAGCTACACCGGCATGGCGCCGATCCATCTCGCGCGCGGCGCGCAGATGAACATCGTCGCCAACGGCACCGCCGGCGAAGACGGGCCGATCGCCGTACCCGTCGGCGCCAGCGTGCTTGCGCAGCTCCATGGCGGCCGCAAGGCGCCGACCCTGAGTCTCGGCGAGACGAGCACGCCGTTCGAGGTCGTCGACAACGGCGCGTTCCGCCTGAGTGCGCCGCTCGCCGAGGTCAGCGACGGGCCGCAGCGCCTCAGCGTGCTGCAGAATGGCCGCGAGGTCGCCGGCTGGAGCGTCGTCGTGCTGCCCGACGAGGATCCCGAGATCAGCATGAGCGCGCCGCCCGCGCGCACCGAGCGCGGCGCCCTGCGCATCGCCTATGAAGCCGCCGACGATTACGGCGTCGTCAGCGTGCAGGCCCTGGTGCGCCGCGCCGCGACGCGCGACGGCATCGCGACCGAACCGCTCGCGCTCGACATGCCGCTCTCGGGCCGCAACGGCAAGGCGCTCAAGGGCAACGGCTTTCACGACTTGACCGCCCATCCCTGGGCCGGCCTGCCGGTGACGCTGCAACTCATCGCCAAGGACGCGCTGGGCCAGGTCGGCGTCAGCGATCCGATGCCGTTCGTGCTGCCCGAGCGCGACTTCCAGCATCCGGTGGCGCGCGCCATCGTCGAACTGCGCAAACTGCTCGCGCTCAGTCCGCGCAACCGGGACGCCGTGCGCAACGGCCTCGGCGATATCTCCGAATCGCCGCAGGCCTTCGGCCACGACACCGTGGTGTTCCTCGCCCTGCGCTCGGTCGTCGCGCGGCTGCGCTACGCCGGCGACGACGCCACCATCGCCGCGGTGCAATCGACCCTGTGGGACACCGCTCTGCGCATCGAAGACGGTCGCCTGTCGCTCGCCGAGCGCGAACTGCGCGACATCCAGAACGCCCTGCAGCAGGCGCTGCAAAACAACGCGCCGCAAAGCGAGATCGACCGCCTGATCAACCAGCTGCAGCAGGCGCTCAACAAATTCCTAGAACAGATGATGCGCAACGCGCAGACCATGCCGCCGCAGCAGATGCCGTTCGATCCCAACGCCCGTTACGTTTCGAGCGACGAGCTGCAGAAGATGATCGAAGCGGCGCGCGAGATGGCGCGCAGCGGCAACATGGACGCGGCGAAGGAGATGCTGGCGCAGTTGCAGCAGATGCTCGAAAGCCTGCAGTCGGGCCAATTCGCCCAATCGCAGCAACAGCAGCAGCAACAGCAGCAGGCGAACGAGATGATGCGCCAGATGCAGGAGCTGATGAAGCGCCAGCGCGAGCTGATGGAGCAGACCTATCGCGACGCCCAGAACGGCCAGCAAAGCCAGCGCGGCCAGCAGGGACAGCAAGGCCAACAAGGTCAGCCGGGCCAGAACGGCCAGCAGAGCCAGGCCGAGCAGGAAGCGCTGCGCCGCATGCTCGGCGAGATGATGCGCCAGTTGGGCGAAATGGGCGGCCAGATCCCCGAGGGCTTCGGCCAGGCCGAACGCTCGATGAACGACGCCGGCCAGGCGCTCGGCAGCGGCCAGCCCGGCCAGGCGCTCGGGCCGCAGGCCAATGCCCTCGAGCAATTGCAGCAGGGGGCCGGCCAAATGATGCAGCAATTGCAGCAGATGATGGGCCAGGGCCCCGGCCAGCCCGGTCCCGGTCAGCCCGGCCAACAGATGGGCCAAGGCCAGCCGGGTCAGCCCGGCGGCCCCTCCTCGCCGCGCCCCGGCGATCCGCGCAATTTCGATCCGCTCGGCCGCACGCCGCCGTCGAGCGGCACCGCCGGCAATGACGAGTTCGGCCGAGAATTGCCGAAAGCCGGCGATCTGCTCCGCTCGCGGGAAATTCTCGAAGAATTGCGCCGCCGCGCCGGCGAGGCCCAACGCCCGACGATCGAACTCGACTACATCGACCGGCTATTGCGCCGGTTCTGAGCCAAGCTCCTCTTCGCCAATATGGTTCGTCATGCTCAGGCTTGACCCGAGCATCCACGTTTCAAATGCCTGAACGCTTGATGAATGGACCCTCGGTGAAGCCGAGGGTGACGATGGGAGACTGACGACGGAAATCCGGCTTTAGAACTTGCCGGCGAGCGCGCCTTCGGCGGCGTCGCAGATTTCCTTCAAGCTGAACGGCTTCGGCACGACCTTGTGGATCAGCGAATCCAGGTTGTGCGCACGCTGCCGTTCGGCGCTGTAGCCCGACATCATCAAAATACGCAGCTCGGGCTTGTCTTTCGCCATTTTGAGCGCGAGGGCGATGCCGTCGAGGCCGGGCATGACGATGTCTGTGATCAACAGATCGAAGGTCTCGGTCTGCAACACGGTGAGCGCCTGCAGGCCGTCTTCGACCGTCGTCACCTCGTGGCCGCGATGATCCAACGCGCGTTTGACGAATTCGCGAACCGCCCGATCATCTTCCGCCACGAGAATGCGCGCCATGGGTTCCCCGTCACTTATCCGTCGTAAAGGTGATGGTCAGTCCCGTCGCATTGGGCGAGGGGTTGCGAACGCTCGTGACGAACGATGCGCTTTCGCCGGGAAGCAACCGCGATTGCGCGGCCTTGAAGGTCCAATTCTGCCCGTCCTTGTCGCCTTCCTTGACGATGACGCGCATGGTCGGCACGTCGCGCGCGGCCGATGAGACATTGGCGACCTCGCCTTCGATGGCGAGAACCGGCACGCCGTCTTCGCTGCGGCTCGCCGAGGAGACGTTGCGCAGTTCGAGGCCGCTGCCGACCTCTTCATGGGCGAAGCCGATCAATTCATACAGCTTGGCGGCCGGCGGCCAAGCGGCGACGATCGCATCGCGAGCCAACAGCCCGCCGCCGATCACGCCGCCGACGATCAACAGCAGAATCGCCCAGGCGATGACGCCGCTGCGCGGTCGGCGCTGCGGCGGAAAGGCCGGCAAATTGGTGCCAGGCGGGCGCGCCGCCCCCGGAATGGTGCGGAAATCGCTTTCCAGCGGCGGCAGTTCGACCTGGCGCGGCAAATCCTCCGGCGGCGTCTGCGTCCATTGATGGCCGCATTTCGCGCAGCGCACGACACGACCCTCCGGGCCCAGAAGGACCGGATCGATCAAATAGCGTGTGCCGCAAGCTGTACAGGAAAGGATCATCGCCCCTGGCGGAAAAAGCGGGGAACGCGGGAAAAGCGCGAGTTTATAGGCTCTCCCGCGCGTTCTGGCAAGGAGGCGGGGCGCAGGACCGCGCCGCCGTCCACGATCTTGCCGCAGGGCGCGGGCGGACGCCAGTACGCAGCGTCTCACCTCGCCACATCGTGTGGCGGACTGGACCCGCGCGAGAGCCTGTGCGATTCTTAACCATCGTTCAGCGGCGGCCGCAGCGGCGGCGTCGCATTAACCATTCCCCGCGCAGAACGGCTCCGCCCCTTGGTTCGCTTTCAGAATGTCGGCATGCGCTACGGCGTCGGGCCGGAAGTCCTGCACGATGTCAATTTTGCCCTGGCGCCCGGCTCGTTCCACTTCCTGGTGGGGCCGAGCGGCGCCGGCAAATCCTCACTGTTGCGCCTGATGTATCTGGCGCATCGGCCGTCGCGCGGCCTGATCACCCTGTTCGACCGCGACATCGCCACCACGCCACGCCATGAATTGCCGGAATTGCGGCGGAAAATCGGCGTGGTTTTCCAGGAATTCCGCCTGCTCGACCATTTGAGCGTGCTCGACAACGTCGCCTTGCCGCTGCGCGTCGCCGGCATGGGCGAAAAGCAGATCAGGGATTATGCCGAGGAACTGTTGAGCTGGGTCGGGCTGGCCGACCATATGCAGGCGCGCCCGGCCATCCTGTCGGGCGGCCAGAAGCAGCGCGTCGCCATCGCCCGCGCCGTCATCAGCCGGCCGAAATTGCTGCTCGCCGACGAGCCGACCGGCAATGTCGACGACAAGATCGCGCTGCGCCTCCTCTATCTATTCGAGGAACTGAACAAACTCGGCACCACCATCGTCATCGCCACCCACAACGAAGCGCTGATCTCGCGCTTCGGCCATTCGCAGCTGCATCTCGAAAACGGCGAGATCAGCGTGCGCGCCGCCACCAAGCGGGGGGCGTGAGCATGTTCGGCCTGTTCGAAAGCCGCAGCGACCTGCCGCTCCGCACCGACGCCTCGCGCCGCTTCCTGCCCTGGCTGGTGGCGCTCAACGTCTATCTCGCCGCCTTGGCGCTGGCCGGCCTGATGGCGCTCGGCGATGCCGTCTCGGCCTGGGACAAGGGCCTGACCGGCTCGATGACCGTGCAGATTCCCGCGCCCGTCTCGAAAGACGGCGATCGCATCAACGACAACGCGCCGCGCGTCGCCCGCGCCCTCGAGTTGCTGCGCGCCCAGCCCGGCGTCGCCGCCGCCAACGCGCTGTCGCGCAGCGAGATGGCGGCGCTGATGGAACCCTGGCTCGGCAGCGCCGGCGGCCTCGTCGCCGAACTGCCGCTGCCCGCCCTGATCGACGTGCAACTGCGCGATAGCGCCGGCATCAACGCCGAGGGCTTGCAAAGCGTGCTCGCCGCCGCCGTGCCGGGCGCGACGGTGGACGATCACAAGAAATGGCTCGACCGCCTGCTGCTGCTCATTCATTCCGTCGAACTGGTGGCCGCCGCCGTGGTGCTGCTGGTGGCCGGCGCGGCGATCGCCACGGTGATCTTCATCACCCGCACCGGCCTGTCGCTGCATCAGGACGTCATCAGCCTGCTGCATGTCATCGGCGCGCAGGACGATTACATCGCCAAGCAATTCCAGTCCCAGGCCCTCGCCCTCGGCATCAAGGGCGGCGCCATCGGCTTTTTGCTCGCCGCCCTGACGCTCGGCGGCCTCGGCCTGCTCGCCGGTCGCCTCGGCTCGCAATTCCTGCCGCCGCTGTCGCTCGGCCCGCTGCAATGGCTGCTGCTCGCCGGTCTGCCGCTCGCCGTCGCGCTGATCGGCATGGCCACCGCGCGCTTCACCGTCATGCGCACCCTCGCCCGTTTGCCATGACCGAGCCTGCGCCGCGGCCGAAAGGCCATATCCAGTGGGCGCTGATCGCCATCGTCGCCGTGGCGGCGCTGTGGCTCGGTGGTCTCGTCTGGTACGCCAGCGACATCCCGCGCAATATCGACGACACCGCCACCATGACCGACGCCGTCGTCGTGCTGACCGGCGGCTCGGGCCGCGTCGATGTCGGCCTGGCGCTGCTCGCCGAACGGCGCGCGAAAAAGCTGTTCGTCTCGGGCGTGGCGCGCGACGTCGATCTCGACCAATTGCTCAAGGTCTCGATGCGCCAGGATGCGCGCAATCTGAAGGACCGCATCGTTCTCGGCCATGAGGCCGGCGACACGCCGGGCAATGCCCGCGAAACGGCGCAATGGATGGCGCGCGAAGGCTTCACCTCGCTCCGCCTGGTGACGGCGAGCTACCACATGCGCCGCAGCCTGCTCGAATTCCACCGCGCCCTGCCCGACGC
>CAMAVH010000028.1 GCA_945861615.1 Rhizobium sp. Q54
CTATCCCTGCAAGTCTGGCGATCAGGTTAACGCACAGTCGTCCGCCGCCCGCAGGCACCATTAAGTTTTTGTCCGTCGCCGCCGCTTGATCTAGGTCATAGCCCGGTGTGGAGCATCATGGTCCGATTGCTTGATATTTGTTCAAGGGATCGACCGATGACGAGCGATGCAGAGGCGAAGGACGTCGCCAAGGAAACCACGCCCTACGACATGATCGGCGGAGAAGCCGTCGTGCGGCGCATCGTCGAGCGCTTCTACGACGTCATGGACAGCGCGCCGGAGGCGGCCGGCATCCGCGCCATGCATGCGGCCGATCTCGGCCCGATGCGCCAGACCCTGTTCGAATTCCTCAGCGGCTGGCTCGGCGGTCCGCGCAGCTACGCCAAATGCATCATGTCGGCGCATCGCCCCTTCGCCATTGGCGATGCCGAGCGCGATGCCTGGATGCTGTGCATGCGCCAGGCGCTGACCGACAGCGGTGTGACGGGGGAGCTCTACGACCTGCTCGATGGCGCCTTCCTGCGGATGGCGAGCGCCTTTCGTAACCGCTGACCTATCGACGGGGATGGCGGCTCAAGTGGCTGGTCCTCGCCAATTGACATAACAATCGCGTGATTAAAAAGCAGCGCGTACCCAGAACGACGCTGAATGAAATTTAAGCTCTCCGCCCGCCATACCGACCGTTGCTCAGGATTCAGGCCATCGTGAAGTCCGGCCCAAGGCGGACCTGCTCTCATCTTATAGAAGAAGCTCGTCTAACCATTGCTTGGTTAGAAAGCGCTTGCCGCCCTCGGCGAGCGACAGTTAGCATCCTCACGTGTCGATCTAAAAGAACACGCCGTCATATCGTCTTTTCAGGCGTTTGGCGGAAATAGCTGCCCGAATCCAAATTCTGGACGGGCCGCAGGGGGAGGAAGTTCGTATGCCAGTTGCGCTCGGCAACTCGGGGCATGCCGGGGGCTGGCCGCCTAGAGAACCGGTAAAGCTCGCAGCAACGTCGCATCGGCGAGCGTCGATCGTCCGGTTGGTACGCAGATGAGCGCGGAACCGATTCCTCGCGCATTGGCGCGGCGGCCGCTTGACGGCGCGCGGATCGCCATATGGTTCCGAGACCATTGGATCAGCTTGGCCGCCGCCGCGGTGCTGATCTGGATCGTCGTCATCCCGCTGATCTATCTCATCGTCTTCAGCTTCCGCTCGGGCACCGCCGCGGCGCCGGGCGACTGGACGCTCGCCAACTACGCGCTGGTCTACACCAGCAAGATGACGCACGCCGCGCTCGGCAACACGCTGATCTACACGCTGATGGTGGCGACGCTCAGCATGGCGATCGCCGGCGGCCTCGCCTGGCTGGTCGAGCGCACCGACATGCCCTATCGCGGCGCGGCCTGGGTGATGATCCTGCTGCCGATCGCGATGCCCGGCATGTTGTCCTCCATGGCGTGGATTCTGCTGCTCGGGCCGCGCACCGGATTGATCAACGTCATCCTGCGCGGATTGCTGGCGCCGTTCGGCTATGACGCGCCGTCCGGGCCGATCAACATCTACAGCATGGAAGGCATGATCTTCGTCGAGAGCGTGCGCGGCAGCACGACGCTGTTCCTCATGCTGGTTGCCGGCTTCCGCTTGATGGATCCGGCGCTCGAAGAGGCCGCCTCGATGTCGGGCGCGCGCACCGGCTACACGCTGCGCAAGATCACCCTGCCGCTGATGCTGCCGATGCTGCTGGCGACCTGGATGTATTCCTTCATCGGCACGCTCGACGATTTCGAGACGCCGCTGCTCATCGGCTTGCCGGCGCAAATCTTCCTGCTGCCGACGGTGATCTACTTCACCGCCTATCTCAGCTCGAGTTGGGGCCTGGCGGCGGCCTATGCCACGATCTTCCTGCTGATCTCGGTGGTGCTGGTCTTCGTTTATCATCGCGTCGTCTTGCGCCGCACCAGCCAGTTCGCCACCGTTTCCGGCAAAGCCTACCGGCCACGACAGATCGAGCTCGGCCGCATGCGATGGCCGGCACTGGGGCTGGTGATCCTCTATTTCATCCTGGCGGTGATGCTGCCGCTGCTGATCCTGGTTCTGGCGTCGCTATTGCCGTTCTACCGGGTGCCGGCCTGGGACATGTTCAGCGAGCTGACGCTGATGAATTACGAGCAGCTGTTCTCCAACACGCGCGTGCTGCGCGCCGCGGGCAACTCGCTGTGGGTCTCGTTCTGGGTCGCGAGCGGCACCATGATCCTGGCCTTCCTGCTCGCCTGGGTGATCGTGCGCCAGCGAGTGCCCGGCCGGATGATCCTCGATTCGATCGCCTTCATCCCGCACGCCATCCCGGCGGTGGTCGTGGCGGTGGCCATGATCATGTTCTACCTGTCGCCGGCCATGCAATGGACTGGCCTCTACGGCGGCCTGATCGTGCTGTCGCTGGCGCTGGTGACTCGCTTCATCGCCTTCGCCAGCCGGACATCGAATGCGGCGATGACGCAGATCGACGCTTCGCTGGAGGAAGCCGCCTATGTCAGCGGCGCGCGCAAGGCCCGCGTGCTGGCGCGCATCCTGTTCCCGTTGCTGTTGCCGACCTTCGTCGCCGGCTGGATCTTTGTTGCGGCCAACGCCTTCCGAAATTTGAACGTGTCGCTGCTGCTCTCGACGCCGCAGAACGAGCTGATCTCCGTCACGCTCTATGATTATTGGGAGCGCCAGGCCGACTTCTCGATGGCATCGGCGCTCGGCGTCGTGCTCGTGGTCGGGCTGGCGGCGATCACCATTCTTGCGAGACAACTCATCGCGCGAGGCTATTCGGGCAACGATTAGCCCGCGCGCAATAAGCGTAAGAAAACTCCGCTACAACCAAACAAATCTAGGGAGGGTGACATGAACGCGTTGAAAAGCTTACTCGTCGGGGCCTGCGTCATGGCCTTGACGCCGATGGCGGCCCAGGCTGCCGAGAAGAATGCCGCCGGCTTCGTCAGCTACGCCAGCCATGACGAACTGGTCAAAGCGGCCAAGGCGGAATCCGGCACGCTGATGGTGACGTTCGCCCAAACGCAAAGCGCCGTCGATGAGGTGGTCAAGCTGTTCGCCTCGACCTATGGCGTGAAGGCGGCGGGTCAAGAGGTCGGCAATTCCGACTCGCGCATCCTGCTCGAGCTGAAGGCGGGCAGCCACAAGAGCGACGTGGTGCATCTCGAAGAGGAGCTGGGCCTGCCGACCTATTACGAGCATATGTACAAGGTCGATCTGCTCGGCATGGCGGAGAAGAAGATTCTCAAGATGCCGGTCAAGATGATCAATCCGAAGCAGCCGAATGTCGCGGCGCTCGGCAGCGCCCTGGCCGCGGTGACTTACAACGCCAAGGCTTTGCCGGCCGACCTGGTGCCGAAAACCTATGAGGATCTGCTCAATCCGAAGCTGAAGAACAGCGGCCTGCTGTGGGTCGATGTCTCGCAGGCATCGGGCATCGCCGCGCTGTTCGTCGTGTGGGGCAAGGAGAAGGTGATCGACTATTCGACCAAGCTCGGCGAGCAGCGCCCGGTGTGGACGACGGGCGCCACGCGCTCGATGACGGCGATGGCGGCGGGCGAATATGCCATCGGCTCGCTCAACCACTATCACTCGCTGATCCGCATCCGCGAACAGCGCAAGGCGCCGCATCTGCAAGCGGCCTTGCTCGAGCCCGTGCCGGTGCGCCTCAACAACATCCTCGGCATCAACGGCAAGACGGCGATGCCGGCGACTTCGACGCTGTTCATCGAATTCGTCGCGAGCGACAAGGTGCAGGCGATCTTCGACCGCGAAGGCCCGGTCAAGGCCTCGGTGTTCACCGAAGGCTCGCTGCCCAACAAGCTGGTCGAAGGCAAGAAGATCGCCTTCGTCGGCTGGGACGACGTCGACCAGATCGAGCCGCTGCAAAAGCAGATCTTCGAGTCGTGGAAATTCCCGGTCGCCAAGAAATGAGCGAGTCGCCTTTACAGGGTCAGGACGGATCGGGAGCCCCGGTCCGTCCCGGCCAACTGACAGTCCGCAACCTGGTCAAGACCTTCGCGTCGCGCCAGGAAACCGTCCAGGTCATCAAGGACGTGTCCTTCACGATCGAGCCGGGGCAGTTTTTCACGCTGCTCGGCCCGTCGGGCTGCGGCAAGAGCACGACCTTGCGCTGCATCGCCGGGCTGGAGCGCGGCGACCGCGCGCATATCGCGGTGAGCGGCCGCGTGCTCGCCGACACCGACACAGGCGCGTTCGTGCCGGCATCGGATCGCGATTTCGGCATGGTGTTCCAGAGCTACGCGATCTGGCCGCATATGACCGTGGCACAGAACGTCGCATTTCCGCTGCATGCCAACCGGCGGCGCCATCAATTGTCGCGCAAGGAAGTGGGCGAGCGCGTCGAGGAGGCGCTGGCGCTGGTCCGGCTCGATCAGTTCGGCGGTCGCATCGCGACCAAGCTGTCGGGTGGCCAGCAGCAGCGCCTGGCGTTGGCGCGCGCGCTGGTCACGCGCCCCGACCTGCTGCTGCTCGACGAGCCTTTGTCGAACCTCGACGCCGGCTTACGCGACCATATGCGCGGCGAATTGCGGGCGATGCAGTTGCGCACCGGCGTCACCACGCTTTATGTGACGCACGATCAATCAGAAGCCTTCAGCATGTCGGACGTCATCGCAGTGATGGATGCGGGAGTTCTGGCACAGCAAGGGGCGCCGCGCGACATCTATTGGCGGCCGAGCACCGCTTTCGTCGCCACCTTCGTCGGCCAGACCAACCTGCTGTCGGTGGTGCGGCCGCCGCTACAGGCTGGCAGCGGCATCCTCTCGGTCGAAACCACCATCGGCCCGCTGTTGGTCAATGTGGCGAGCGAGCGGCCGATCGGCCCCGGCGATTCGGTCGTCATCCGGCCGGAGGATTTACAGGTGACGCGTGAGCCGCCGCTTGACGGCCGCGCCAACGTCTTTCGCGGGCGGGTGCGCCGGCCGACCTTCCTCGGCGAAAACATCGAGCTGGAAATCGAGATCGGCAGCGAGCTGCTGATGACGCGCCAGCATCCGCGCTTCGCCTTCGGCGCGGGCGACGAGGTCTATGTCGAACTGCCGGTCGATCGCTGCGTCGCCGTGTCGGGCGCCGCCGCGGGCGTCGGCTCTCATATTCGCGGCACCATCGGCGATCCCGCCGCGCCGCATACAAACGCTGCTCAATAAGGGAGATATGGAGTGAAATTCGCGACCTTGCTCACGGGCGAAGTGGTTGGTCTGACGAAAGACGGCTATCGCCGCGTCAACCGGTCGTCGATGATCGATCTGATCGAAACTTTCCGCACCGGCCTGACCTTCTCCGGCCCGGCGATAGAGCTGCCGACCGAGCTGGCGCCGCCGATCGCCAAGCCGTCGAAAATCTGGGCGGCGGCCGGCAATTACGATCGTGTAAACACGCAGAGCCCCAACGACAAGAGCGGGCGCGGGCAGAAGACCGATCTGAGCAAGAACGATCTGCTGCACACGGTCTTCCTCAAGCCGCCATCGGCGATCATCGGCGCGGGCGACAGCATCGCCATTCCGGCGGGGGCCGGCGGGGTGTTTCCCGAGCCCGAGCTCTGCGTCGTCATCGGCAAGCGCTGCCGCAACGTCAGCCTCGTCGACGCGCCTTCTGTTATCTTCGGCTATTCGATCCTGGTCGACGTCACCTCGCGCAATTACGGGCCGGGCAAGTCGGGCAAGGAGATGCGCTGCATCCGCAAGGGCTACGACACCTTCGCGCCCTTCGGGCCGGTTATCGTCACGCGCGACGAGATCCCGCACCCCGACAAGGTGACGATGAAGATGTGGATCAACGGCGAGCTGCATCAGGATTCGTCGACCGAGACGATGATCAACAACTGCTACGAGTTGGTCAGCTTCCTCTCCAAGGTCTGCACCCTGGAGCCCGGCGATCTGATCTCGACCGGAACGCCCGACTCGCCCGAATTCCAGCGTCAGTTGATCGCCGGCGACGTGGTCGTGTCGGAGATCGAAGGGATCGGCAAGATGACGCTGGGGATCCGCAACGCGTGATCAGCGCGTCAGGCTGAACGCCGGCAGGTGGAGGTCGAAGGCGACCGCCGCCATACGTGTGCCGACGACGACGAGGAGGCCAAGGATCATCGCCGTCCGGTTCGCCGCCCGAATCGCGCGGAGCGACAGATAGACGATGATGCCGGCGATGGCGGCGGAGGCGTAAATGTCAGAGCGCAGCAGCAGCGGCACCTGAGCGGTCAGGATGTCTCGCATGACGCCGCCGCCTGATCCCGTCAGGGTGCCCATGAGGATCACCACGAGCGGCGAGCAGCCCTTGCTTTCGGCGATACGCGCGCCGGTGATCGCGAATACGGCCAGACCGAACGCGTCGGCGACCAGGAGCGTCTGGCGCGGCACGGGCAGCAGCTGCGCCCAAGCCACCGTGAGCGCGGCGGCGCCGATAATGACGAACAGCGGGGCGGTGTCTTTGATCCAGAAGATCGGGTGGCGGCCGAGCAGGAGGTCGCGGATGGTGCCGCCGCCGATGGCCGTCACGGCAGCCAGGACGAGAATCCCCAAAAGATCGAAATTCGCGGCCATGGCAGCCAATGCGCCGCTGGCCGCGAACACGGCGACGCCCGTCAGGTCGAGCGCATAGATCGCGCGATTGAAGCCGCGCGCGGTCTCGTCGTCCGATTCTGGATTTGCGGTCGCGCGCTTGGTCGCGTCTTCCTCTGCCATCACGACCTCAAAGATACGGGCAGCTTGTGGCCGCTATCTCGCGAAAGCTGGCCTTTGATGCTGCGAGAGCGGTTCATAGGATCCCTGACGTCACTCGGCGCAGATCGATTCGCGCACGAAGCTGATGAAGTCGGTGGTCTTGGCCGGGAGGGTCTTCGCCTTGGAGTGGTAGATGCTGATCCGCTCTGGGGCCGCAGATGTCGCGTCGAAAACCGCTTCCAACCGGCCATCGCGCAATGCGTTCGCCGCAAGCGCGCGCGGCACCCTGATGAGGCCATGGCCCGCAACGGCCATCTGCAACAAGATGGCATCGCTATTCGATGAGAGCGCGCCTTCGACCGGCACGTGCGACAGGCGGTCTGCGATATTGAACGGCCATTCCTTATGGCCGCTGAATGGGTTGAGCAGGCAGTTGTGATTGCGCAGATCTTGCGGCTGTTTCGGGCGGCCCGAACGGCGAAGATAATCGGGTGCCGCGCAGATCACGTAGGGCACGGCGCCAAGGTCATGCCCGATCAGGCCCGGCGATGCCGGCTTGCGGTTCGCGATAATGACGTCGAACCCTTCTTCCAACGAGAGCGATCCGTCTTCCACGGCGGATAGATGAATACGCAATCCCGAATGGCGCCGAGAAAACTCCATCACGAGCGGCGCTAGTACTGATTGCGCGTAATAGGCTGACGTCTGTACTCGGAGCGTCCCGAACGGCCCCGATTGCAGGTTGCGCTCCTCGACGACGTAGGCGTCGATCTTCTCCAGCATTTCCAAACAGTTGCGATAGAGACCCTCGCCCGCTTCGGTGAGCACGATGCCATGAGTCGAGCGATTCATCAGGCTGAAGCCCAATGAGTCCTCCAACTCGCGCATGCGGTTGCTGACGACCGAAGGCGTGGTTCTCAGATCGACGGCGGCTTTTGTGAAGCTCAGCCGTTCGGCCACGCGCACGAATGTGTTGAGTTTGTTGAGGTCGCGAAGCGCCGCTGTCAGCGGCAGCGCCCTGTCCTCTGCATTCTGTGTCATCACGCACCCAATGGGTTAACGCGGGGGAGCACTGACAGCCGTCCTGTCATTCAGCGGGAAAACAACGGTTGTTTCAAGAAGCAGACTACCAAAGCGCCGCGGGTCCGATCCACTATCCCCTCAACCAAATAAGTCTAAGCCGAAGAAATTACTAACACTTTGGAGGGCCACATGCTCAGGGAATATCACTACGACCATTTGATCCGTTGGCCGGAAGGCAAGCGCGTCGCCGTGTTCTTCACCTTCGATTTTCAAGGCGGCGAAGACGTCAAGCCGGACAAGAACGGCGTCCTGAACTACGAGAATTGGAGCCAAGGCGAATATGGCCCCCATCACGCCGTCTACCGTCTGTTGCGCGTGCTGAAGGAAGAGGACGTCAAGGCGACGTTCATCACCTGCGGTGCCATCGCCGAGCGTTTCCCCGAGGCGGTCAAGGCGGTCCAGGACGCCGGCCACGCGATCGAAGGCCATGGCTACAATCACGAGATCGCCCGTTACCTGCAGCGCGACGAGGAAGATCAGGTGATGAAGAAGGCGATCGCCATGATCAAGCAGCGTACTGGCCGGCGCCCGGAGGGTTGGCGCTCCTGCACGCAAAGCAGCAATTCCATCGAGTTGCTGATCGAGAACGGCTTCACCTACAACACCAACTGCTTTCATGAGGAGTTGCCGTTCCTCTGGGAGAAGGACGGCAAGGTGATGGTCGAGCTGCCGCGCCAGCCGTTCGGCGACGGCACGCTGTTCGGCCATCGCCACGGCGAATTCGGCAATCCGCACTTCGGGCTGGAGGTGTGGAAGGCCTTCTTCGACGAGTTGTGGGCCGAATCCTCGAAAGACAGTCCCAAGTACGTGCCCTTCACCTGCCATCCCTACATCATCGGGCGGCCGGGCCGTACGCTGGCGCTGCGCGGCATCATTCAGCACATCAAGAAGGTCACACAGGGCGACGTCTGGTTCGCCACCGGGCCCGAGCTGGCCCACTGGTGTCTCGACCATGTGTTCAAGGCCGAATGCACGGACATCCGTCCGGGCGCGGTGAAGAAAAGCGCTTAAGGCGTAATCCCTTTCCCCCGCCGACGCGGCGGGGGAAAGGGCGCCGAGTCCATGACGTTCAGGAAGCGAGGCAGCAAGCCTCGCCCGAATAAAATTTGGGAGGTCATCATGACCAATCGTTTCAGCGGTATCGTCGCTATCTCTGCCCTTGTTTGCGCCGCGAGCCTGCTCGCCCCCGCCGCAAATGCCCAGTCCGCCGACGGATTCTACAAAGGCAAGAACATCCGCATCATCTGCGCCCTCGGCGCCGGCGGTCCTTATGACGCCTATGCCCGCCTCGTCGCCCGCCATATCGGCAAGCACCTGCCGGGCGCTCCCTCGGTCGTGGTGGAGAACATGCCGGGCGCCGGCGGCATCCTCGCCGCCAACCACGTGTACAAGGTCGCCGCCCAGGACGGCACGGTGCTCGGCGCGCTGCACCAGGGCACCACGCTGGCGCAAGCGATCTCGACGCCCAACATCGAGTACGATGCGCGCAAGTTCAATTGGCTCGGGCGCATCACCTCCGGCGGCACCGACGTGCATTACTCCTACGTCGGCAAGGGACCGGCGACCTTCGACGATCTGTTCAAGCGCGAGGTGGTGGTTGCGGGCGGCGGGCCGACGTCGATGTCGGTGATCCTGCCGAGCGCGGTCGCCAACCTGATGGGCGCCAAGCTCAAGATCCTGCCGGGTTATAAAGGCAGCGCCGAGACCGACCTAGCTCTGGAGCGCGGCGAGGTCGATATGTCGCTGCAGAACTGGGAAGAGCTGCGGGTGAACCGCGCCGACGCGCTGCGCGGCAAGAAGCTCAATCTGCTCGTGCAATATCAGTTGAAGCGCCATGCCGAACTACCCGACGTTCCCGCGATCGTCGAACTTGCCAAGAGCAGCGAAGAACGTCAGATCTGGACCGTGATGCTACAGCCGGCCACCGTCGGCCATAGCTTCACCGCGGGGCCGGGCGTGCCGGCCGAGCGCGTCGCGCTGTTGCGCAAGGCGTTCGACAGCATGGCGGCGGACACCGCTCTGAAGGCGGAAGCCCAGAAGGCCAAGCTCGAACTCGCGCCCTTGCCGGCACGCGAGGTCGCGCAACTCGTCGAAAACATCTTCAATCTCGACGCGGCGGCGATCTCCAGGGCCAAGGAAATCTTGGGCCGCTAAGCAAAAAACCCCCGCTCCGGCGCTTGCGCGTTGGAGCGGGGGCTTTCAAGCTCAAAGCATAAGACCGAGAGGCTAGGCGGCTTAATTTTCCTCAGGCTCGCCGACGTCGCCCTCGGGCCAAATTATCTTCTCATCGTCATTCGCCGATGGGTTCGTCTTTCTCGACCAATCGCATTTGCACATGATAGCGGTCGGCCGGATAGAGCGCGACCATGTGCTCGACAGGTTGATCGTCGGCGTCGTACGCGGTTTTGAGAATGCGTAGAAGCGGCGCGCCGACGGCGGTGTTCAGTTTGACCGCAATCATGCTGTCGGCGAGGGTCGCGGTGATGGTTTGATCCACGCGATGTACTTCGATGCCGGCTTCCATGAACAAGGCGGCGAGGGATTTCTTGCCGAGCATGGCCATCGTGTAGGTCTGGCCGATCGCCGCCGGAATGAACGTCGTCAGATGCGAATAGGGTTCGCCGTTGCGGTGCCACATGCGCACCGCGCGCTGAACGACGGTGCCGCGTTCGATCTGCAGTTCCTTGGCGACGTCGAGCGGCGCCGCTATATATTCGAACTCAAGGACTTTGACGATGTTGCGTCCGCCGTTGACCATCTGGCTGTTAAGCAAGCTGCGAACGGAGCCCTGCACGATACGGTTGTTGCTGTCGTAAGAGATGCGCGTTCCGCGTCCGCGCTCGCGCACCGCAAGCCCTTGCGCGGCAATTTCGTTCAAGGCGCGCTTGGCGGTGATACGTGAAACGTTGAACGCCCGGGCTAGCTCCTGCTCGCTCGGCAGGAACGCGCCGTTCTCGTACTCGCCCTCGAAAATCTTGTTGCGCAGGATGAGGTAGATCTGGTGGTAGAGCGGCGTCCGCAGTTCTTCTTGGGCAATCTGCGGAGCATTGTTCATCTGTGCATTAATTTGCCGCGCCATGGTCGCCGCTCTTCCTGTTCGTCGGGCTATTCGGTTTTGAAATGAAAGGTGACGCTCTTGGTTTGCGTATAGTTCAAAAAGCCTTCAATGCCTTTTTCGCGGTTGAAGCCGCTCTTCTTCATGCCGCCGAACGGCACTTCGACGCTGCCGCCGGTGCCGAATCCGTTCACGTAGATCTGGCCGGCCTGAATCTCATGGGCGAGGCGGATGGCGCGCTCGACGTCTTTGGTGAAGATGCCAGCGTTCAGGCCGTAATCGGAATCATTGGCAAGCGTCACGGCTTCGGCCTCGTCGCTGAAACTGCTCACCGCCAGGACCGGGCCGAAAATCTCTTCCCGGAACACTCTGTGCTGTGGGCGAACATTGTTTAGCACTGTTGGCCGCACGAAAAAACCATCACGTAGGTTGCTATCTTCAGGCGGATGTCCGTGCCGGGTCATGGTGGCGCCATCCTGTTCGGCGGTCGCGAGAAAGCCCTCGATCGCCTTTTTTTGCTTTGCCGAGATGACGGGGCCCATATCGGCGCCGCCAAGCGGATCGCCCATGCGGACCTGGTCGAATTTGGTCAGCACCTGTTCCAGCAAAGTGTCATGGATGCTCTTGTCGACGAGGAGGCGGGAGCAGGTGTTGCAGGTCTGTCCCGAATTGAGAACGATGACGCGGGCGATTTGCGCCGCCGCGGCGGCAAGATCGGCGTCCGCGAAGACGATGTTGGGCGATTTCCCGCCGAGCTCCAGAGACACCGGCTTGATGGTTTCCGCCGCCATTTTCATGATGGCGCTGCCGGTGGCGACGGAGCCGGTGAAGGTGACGTGCGACACGAGCGGGTGGCGGACCAGGGCCGCGCCGGCCTCCTGGCCGTAGCCCGTGACCACGTTGAAGGCGCCGGCCGGCAGGCCTGCCGCATGGGCGATGCGGGCCAGTTCGACCAGGCTGAGCGAGGCGTCTTCGGCCGGCTTGGCGACGACGCAATTGCCGGCGGCTAGCGCGGGCGCGATGCCGCGCGCGCCCATCGACAAGGGATAGTTCCAGGGAATGATCTGCGCCGAGACGCCATAGGGCTCGCGCAAGGTCATGTCGAGCGCGCCCCAACGCACGGGGATGGTGGTGCCGAGCACCTTGTCGACCATACCGCCGTAATATTCGAAGTAGCGCGCCGTGGTCCGCACGTCGTTGCGCGCCTGTGCGATCGGTTTGCCGACATCGGTCGATTCGAGCGTGGCGAGATGCTCTTCGTTGGCGCGGATGGCCTCGGAGATCTTCAGAAGAATCTGGCCGCGCTGCGCGGTCGGCATGCGACGCCACGCCTTGGTCTCGAACGTCTTGCGCGCCGATTGCACGGCGGCATCGACCTCGGCCGCTTGGCCGCGGATCAGCCGCTTGATCGGCCGTGCGGTGGCGGGGTTGATGACATCGATGGTCGCCAAGTTCGCATCGGCCATCACTTGTCCATCAATGAAGATGCCGAGATTCTCGAGACTCATAACGGATTCTTTCTCACGGGAGTGGGTGGAGCGGACCGGCGCGGCGCGCGCAGCGGCATCGGGCTTTTGCAAGCTATCGCGCTTGCGGCACCTGATTGATCAATATACCAACTATAAGGATATTCCAGATATATGTCTCATGGTAAGAGGCGGCAAAAACCGCTCTCAACAATTATCCATATTTAAAAATGCATATTTATGCGGATAAATATGGAATTTTTCTCTAACCATATATTTTGGCTTCGTCACATGGTTGACTCTTTTTTAGCAGCGTGAATATAACAATAGACCAGGAATTATGCTGAGCGAGGGGCACCGTGGACTACAAATACATCTCGGCCGACAACCATTTGGACGCCTATTGGCTGCCCAAAGACCTTTGGCAGAAGCGTCTCCCGGCGAACATGCGGGAGAACGGTCCCAAGGTGGTCGAGACTCCGCAGGGCAGCTACTGGTTCTGGGAAGGCAAGACCCACTGGGACTCGGCCGACGGCTCGTCCAACGCGAAGATGCAGAAGAAATACTTCTCGCGCGCGAATCTGAAAGACGGCGAGCGGCCACCGGCCGATCCGAAGATGCTGCTCGAGCATATGGACATGGCCTCGATCTATTCCGGCATCTTCTTCGCCAACACGCGCAAATGGTCGGTGCAGGATCCCAAGCTGCGCGACGAAATATTTCGCACCTACAACGATTTCATCATCGAAGAGATCAACGCCCATTCGCCGGACCGCATCCTGGCGCTGCCCAACCTGCCGACCTACGACCCGGCGGGCTGCGTCACCGAGTTGAAGCGCCTGATCGACAAGGGCACGAAGGCCGTGGAATTCGGCCTCTTCGATCTCGGCAAGCCGCTATATGACGAGGCGTGGGAGCCAGTGTTCGAGATGGCGGCCTCGGCCAACATTCCGCTCTGCACCCATATCGGCGACGGCGCCGGCAATCCCTATCCGCCGAACGTGCGCGGCTCCTCGCTGGCGCATTTCTCGATCACGCCCTTCGCAGCCTTGAAGTTCATTCCGCAGTTCGTGTTCTCCGGCGCTTTCGAGCGCTTCCCGGATCTGCGTGTCTGCATCGCGGAATGCCGCATCGGCTGGCTGCCCTTCTTGTTCAACTGGATGGACCGCCAGGCGGAAATCCGCCCGCCCGATCAGACCGTTCCCTTGAGCAAGATGCCGACCGATTACATCAAGAACAACATGGTGTTCACCTTCGAGGAGGACTACATCGGCGCGAAAATGCTCGACAAGGATTGGGCGCATCTCGCCGGTTGCGCCGTGTGGGGCTCCGATTATCCGCATGAACAGGGCACTTGGCCGGATCCCTCCGCCGCCATCGAGGAGATGTTCAAAGGAATCGATCCGAAGCTGAAGCACGAGATTGTCTACGAACATTCGCGCCGCTTCTTCAACATCGAGGGCCCGCAGGCCGCCAAGAAGGCGTTGTCGGCGTAGCGTTCGGGTCAATCGTTTAGGGGAGGTTCAAGCCATGTTCGTCGTCATCGTCAATCATTGGTGCAAGCCCGGAAAGGCTGATATCGCGCGGGCACGCATCGACCATAACGGCGATGAGATGAAAGCGGCCGAAGGGTTCGTATCGCGCTACCGGCTTGAGAGCCCGAACGATCCCAATAAGGTCTCGACCGTCACGGTTTGGACGGAAGGCGCGCTCTATCACAAGTTCAAGGATGCGCAGCGCAAGCAGGCCGCCGCCGCTGCGCCGACCGAGAGCCCTTACGAACGCGTGGTCAATGAGACGTTTGAGGTGATGAAAGAACACCGTCGCTGAAGGGTCGCTAACACGGGCCGCGGGGGCGGCTCGAGAGGGGGAGAGTGGTGTCCAGTCAGTGGAAACGTGAAGATTTAGTCGAAGACGAGCGGTCTCGGGGATTTCCCGCCGTCACGAAATACGGTCCCTACATTTTCGTGTCGGGATCTGACGGCCATCGCGATCCGGCGACGGAGCGTATATTGGTCAAGTTCGCCGACGATGCGACGGCGCAATGCCGCAATTCCTACAGCCGCATCGCCGCGCGGCTGGAGAAGGCCGGCTACAGCGGCGATTGCGCCGTTTGGATTCAAAACTACACCAGCGGCCAGCAATGGCGCCTTGAGCGCATGGGGCTTTGGCCGGACTATTTCGGCGAAGAACAGCATACGCTCGCGGTGAGCTTCGGCGCGCAATCGCGCATGCACGGCATCAACATGCTGACGACGATCGCCCTGGCGATCGACCCCGCCGTTGCGCGCGAAGCGCTCGCACCGTCGCCTGGGCGCGGACGCGCCTCGCGCATGACGCGGGTCGGTCCGTTCCTGTTCGTCATCGGCGTCCGTGGCCACGAACAGCCTGGCTCGGGCAACAAGTCGCCGCAGGAGACGCCCGATGCCTTTGGCGTACAGCTGCAATATTGCTGGGAAACCATCGAGTCCTACCTCCGCAAGGCCGGCGCCACGCTGCAGAATTTCGTGCGTGTCGATGCGGCCCTGCGCGGGGCGCGGTTCACCGCCACATTCGACAAGGGCACTCGGGCGCTGTGCGGCGGAAAAATGCCCTTCGCCAGTACGCCGTTCGGCGTGCCCCTCGGCGCCCGCTGCGAGCAGGAGATCGGCGGCATCGCCGTCGTCCCGGGTGAAGCTGCGACGACACGCTGGTTGCCGTGGGACGGCAGCCAAGCTGAGTCCGTGGAGGCCGGCGGCCTGCTGTTTCTCAGCAAAGTTTCCGGCGTCGGCAATCCCGACAGCGGCCAAACCAATGCCGAACTACTGCTGAACATGCCGGCACAGGTACGCAACGCGCTGGCCAATATAGGCCAAATCCTTGAGCGGGCCGGCAGTTCGCCGGATCGTCTGCTGCGTCTCGATGTCTATGTGCGCGACATCTATGCCGCGGACGAGATTTTGCAAGAAATCAAGGCCGTGCTCGGCAGCGCCACGCCCACTCTGAGCTTCATTGGCGCCGACACCGCGAACGGCGCCGAGCTTGAGATCACCGCTATAGCCGGATCGAGGTAGTTATGTCCGATACGTCAACCGCTGCCGCCGAAGTTTTCGCCGACTCCGTCAAAGGCGTCCTGATCGCCAAGAGCGTCGCCGCCACGGGCGCGACGCATATCATCTGCATTCCCGACACGAATCTGAAAAGCGCGATCGAGGCGCTGCACGGGCCGGGAATGCCGAAGATGATTTACGCCTGCACGGAAGACGAGGCGGTCGGCATCAACGCCGGCCTCTACATGACCGGCCATCGCCCAATGATGCTGATTCAGAACAACGGCATGCTCGCCTGCCTCAATACGATCAAGGCCATCGCGCTCGATGCGAAAGTACCGACCTTCATGCTGATCGGGCAGTACGGCCGCGATGTGAAGCTGCCGATCGAGAAGAACAAGCTGCGCGTGGTCCGCCTGCTGGAGCCGACGCTCGATACCTGGGGCGTGCCGCATTGGCGTCTCGATGCAGAAAAGGACCTGGGCAATATCCAAATCGCCTGGGACAGGGCTTGGGCTGATCTCGGGCCGAGCGCGGCCATCGTCGGCGCGCCGAGCAATTAAGGGCAATGTCATGTTGAAGCATAAAGCCGTTGAGATTATCGCCGCCCATCGCAAGGAAGCGATCAGCGTCGCGACGATGCAGGCTGCCGCACCATGGCATAAGGCCGGTCAAGGCAAGGACTTCCACGTCGATGCCTCGGCCTGCATGGGCAGCGCGTCGTCTCTCGGATTGGGCATCGCGCTCGGCGCGCCGCAGAAGAAAGTCATCGTGCTCGACGGCGACGGCAGTCTGCTGATGCAGCTCGGCTCGCTGGTCACGATCGGCGCGCAGGCGCCACGGAACTTCTTCCACATCGTTTTTTCCAACGGCCATTACGAAAGCTCGGGCAACCAGCCGATTCCGGGGCTGGGCGTCTTCAGCTTCGTCGCTTTGGCGAAGGCCGCGGGCTACGCCGGGGCCGAATCCTTTTCGCAGGCGGACGATTTCGATAAGGCGCTGCCGGGGATCCTCGGACGGCAGGGGCCGATCCTCATCGATCTGGCAATCGAACGTGATGATGCGAAGCCGGCATGGCCCGGCATCCCGATGGCGCAAATGGTGGCCAAACTTCGCGCGGATATGGGCTTCTAAACGGCGAATCGCAGGGGGAGACGATGAATCGCGCGCCGACCAACTTGATTCCGCTGAACCGCGCGCAGCCCCATGGTGCGGGCACGAACGGTGGCCAAGCCGTGCGACGGGCGCCGAAGGAACGTATTCTCCATATGGAGGGAATCCAGAAGGTCTACGGCACCAGCGTCGCGGTCGAGAACACCACGCTCGAACTGTTCGCAGGAGAAATTCTCACGCTGCTCGGTCCGTCGGGTTGCGGCAAGACGACCACGCTGCGCCTTGCCATCGGTCTCGAGCGCGCGACCAAGGGGCGGATATGGTTCAAGGATCAGCTCGTCGATGCGCCGGAAGACCGCGTTTTCGTTTCGCCGGACAAGCGCGACATGGGTATGGTCTTTCAATCCTATGCCATCTGGCCGCACATGGACGTGTTCGGCAATGTCGCCTATCCGTTGCGCGTGCGTCGGCGTAAGGCTGACGAGATTCGCCAGGAGGTCGAGAAGGCGCTCGATTTGGTGGGGTTGACGGGCTTCGGGAACCGACCCGGCACCAAGCTGTCCGGTGGACAGATGCAACGCGTCGCCGTCGCGCGCGGCCTGGTGTTCGGTCCCGATCTACTGCTCATGGACGAGCCCTTTTCCAATCTCGACGCTAAGCTGCGCGACCAGATGCGCTCCGAGCTCAAGCTGCTGCAGCGCCGGTTGGGCATCTCCGTTCTGTTCGTCACCCATGATCAGTCGGAAGCCCTGGCGCTGTCCGACCGTATCGCCGTCATGCAGGCCGGACGCATCGAGCAAAGTGGCGATCCCAAAGAATTATATTACTACCCGCAGACGACGGCGGTGCGCGACTTCCTCGGCCGCACCTTGAATTTCAAGGGTCGCATCATGGCGCGCTCCCATGGCAATTCGGCGACAGTCGAGTTGACGGAGGGCGTCATTTGCGAAGCCGCCGGCGCCGACCATACGCAGAGTTCTGCCATCCACAGCCCCTGCGTCGCCTCGATCCGTCCGGAGCATGTGAAGGTTTCGCCGTTGGAGGGTGCCGGCATTCCAGGGTCCGGCTACCTGACGGGCAATATCCTGACGCTGCTGTTTATCGGCGACCGCTATGAAGCGTCGATCTGCCTGAAGTCCGGCATGATCGTGACCGTATTCCTGCCGTGCGACGAGAATTGGGCGGAAGGCCAGGCGGTGAAGCTTCAGCTGCCGCCGGACCGCATTCAGCTGTGGAAAAGCGAGGCGGCGCAATGAGCGTGCTGGCCGCGGATTCCCGGACGACGCCGTTCGGCGACCGTCTGCAGCTCGGGGCGTTCCTCTACGTCCTGCTAATCGCGGTCATCGGTTTTCTGGTGATCTATCCGCTGTTCACGCTGGTGATGACGAGCTTCCAGGTCGGCGCGCTGGGGCGCGAGACCACCACGGGCATCGGCAATTGGTACGAGGCCTTCCGCAACGAGCAGCTGTCCTCGGCGTTCTGGAGCACTATGTCGCTGAGCTTCGCGCGCCAGATGATCTCGCTTGTGCTCGGCGTGGCGATCGCCTGGGTGATCGCCCGCACAAATTTGCCTGGCCGCGGTTGGCTCGAAGTGGGCTTCTGGGTTGCGCTGTTCATGCCGGCGTTACCCGTCACGATGGCTTGGATCTTGCTCGCCGGCGGCAAGACGGGCCTCATCAACATTTGGCTGCAGGATATGTTTCCGTTCATCACGGAACCCGTCTTCGACGTGTTCTCCTGGTGGGGAATCGTCTGGGTCCATGTCGTCAGTTCGACGTTGCCCGTCAAAGTTTTTCTGTTGGCGCCGGCGCTGCGCAGCATCGATTCCTCGCTGGAGGAAAGCTCGCGCGCCTGCGGCGCAAGCATGCTCGGGACACTGACCCGCATCGTCGTGCCGATCATGATTCCCGCGATCGTTATGGTGCTGTTGCTCGGCATGATCCGCTCGATGCAAGCCTTCGAGATCGAACTCATTCTCGGCCCTGGCGAACGCATCGATGTTTATTCGACTCTTATCTATCGCCTGGTCAAGCAGGAGCCACCGCTGTACGGCGTGGCTAGCGTTCTGTCTATTCTCTTCGTCACCTTGATCATCCCCTTCGTCATCGCCCAGCATTGGTACGGCGGGCGGCATGCTCACGCGACGTTGGGTGGCAAGTTCAGCGTACGCGTGCAGGACCTCGGTAAGTGGAAGTGGCCGATGTTCGGCATTCTGTTGTCCGTCGTCCTCGTCATCACGGCGCTGCCCTTGGTCATGCTGGTAATCGGCAGCTTCATGAAAATCTTCGGCATGTTTGAGCTGCCAAATCCCTGGACGACGCGCCATTGGCTCGCCGCGTTGTCGCGGCAGGACTTGACGCACTCATTGTTCAATTCTTTGATTCTAGGATTCGGCTCAGCCGTCGTCGGCATGGTGCTGTTCGCGCTTGTCGCTTACGTCACGATCCGAACCCGGTATACGGCGCGCGGCTTCTTGGATTTTCTGACCTGGCTGCCGACGATGATTCCCGGGATCGTGATCAGTCTCGGCTTTTTGCAGATGTTCCTCAGCACGTCGATCTTCCGACCTATCTACGGAACGATGTGGGTGCTCATCATCGCGGTGGTTCTCTCGAACATTACCGTCGGCGTGCAACTCATCAAGACGAACCTGATTCAGCTCAGCCCCGAGTTGGAAGAAGCGTCATGGGCCAGCGGCGGCTCGCGTTTGTTCACGTTCTACAAGGTGGTTCTTCCCTTGATCGCTCCGTCGGTGATCATCACCGGCTTGCAGACCTTCGCGACCGCCGTGTCGGTGGTCGGCGTGATCGCCATGCTCGGGACCGGCCCCAACCAGCCCTTGTCGATTCTTCAGCTCGTCTATCTCGATTCCGGCCGTTACGAGCCGGCGACCATTGTCGGGTTGCTCATTCTCGTCATCACGATTCTGGCGTCGCTGTTGGCCAAGGTCGTCAGCGACCGCTACGGGCTCGGCCGCGCCAAGATGACGTAAGCGGACGTGCGTATGCATAGAGATGCGATGTCTTGAATTCATTAGAGGAGAAAGTCCATGCGTTCACGCAGAGATATACTGAAGACCGTCATCCTTTCCACGTTCGCCTTGGGCGCATTGTTCGGCGCGGCGCCCGCTCAAGCGGACTGGAAGTCCGATTGGGAGAAGGCGGTTAGCGATTCAAAGGGCCAGAGCCTCAATCTCATCGTGCAGCCCAACGAGGGTTACGAAGGGGCGCTCGCCGCTTTCAAGAAAAAATATCCCGGCATACGCGTTCAGGTCACGCTGATCAATCCTAGCGAAGTCGCGACCCGTCTGCTGACCGAGCAGAAGAACGGGCTCTATGCCTGGGATGCCTGGTGGGCGACGGCGTCAAACATGAATACGCAGCTCCTGCCGGCCGGCGGCCTGGAGAAAATCACCGACTTCCTCCTGTTGCCTGAGATCACGGACGTCTCGAAGTGGCAAAATCCAAAATTCCTCTACACGTCGGATCGCGGACCTTACGTCTTCATTCACACGCATTACTTGCAGAATCTCGGGATCTACAACACCAAGATGGTGCCTGGCGGCGTGCTGACGCTGGAAAACCTGTTCGACCCGAGCCTGAAGAACAAGATTTCCATCCGCGCCCCGTCGCGTCCGCATAGCGGCACCATGATGCTCGCCGGCGTCGCCAAGGCCAAGGATATGGACTACCTGCGCACGCTGCTCAGCACGATGCAGCCGCGCTTCAACGAGAACGATCGTCAGAACACCATGTCGGTTCTGAAGAACGAAGTGGCCGTCGCCATCGGCGTCACCGAAAACGTGATGACCGAATGTCAGAAAGAAGGCGGCTGCGAAAACTTCAAACCGTTCCCGTCCCCGGGATACATGCATTCTCGCGGCGTCTCCGTCCTCAAAAATCCGCCGAACAAGGCGGCGGCGACCGTGTTCGTCAACTGGCTGCTGAGTAAGGAAGGCCAGGAAACCTACGTTAAGGAATGGGCCAAATTCAATACCACCTCGGCCTTTTCCATGCGTAAGGACGTGGCGCCGGATCCCAAGCACCTCGGGTCGATGCCGGACTTCAACAACCTCGACAAATACGTCGCTGTGTCGCTCGACAGCGGCGGGAAGGCCCTTGCTGACGTGATCAAGCTCTATCAGGACGTGCGTCGTAACTAGCCAGCGCGCGGCCGGCCTGTCTTCGACAGTGCCGGCCGCTTTTTACTTCACCCGTCGCTCGTCGGTGGCCCATGTCTGATAAAGAGCTTTGGCAATTCAGCGCAACGGAGCTGTTGGCTGGTTACAAAGCCCGGCGCTTCATGCCATCGGATGCGCTCGCGGCCGTGATGCGGCGGATCGGGCAAGTCGATGCGCGGCTGAATGCCTTTCTTGCCTTCGATGTCGAGCGTGCCAAAACGGCGGCCACGGAGGCTGACGCGGCCTGGGCGTCCCCCGGCACGGCGCCTGCCTTATGCGGGGTGCCGATCTCGATCAAGGATACGATCGAAGTCGAAGGCATGCCGACGACCTATGGCTCGCTCGCGTTCAAGGACAATCGGCAAGCCGATGCGGAGATGGTGACGCGCCTGCGCAAGGCGGGAGCGGTCATTCTCGGCAAGACCAACACGCCAGAATTCGCGCTCGGCGCCCATACGGTCAATCGCTTGGGCCCATCGACGAAGAATCCCTGGGACTTGTCGCGCACCTCGGGCGGGTCGTCCGGCGGTGCCGCGGCCGCGGTCGCCTCCGGCATGGGGCCGGTCGCGCTCGGCACCGATTCGGGCGGCTCGATCCGCCTGCCGGCGGCCTATCAAGGCATCTACGGCCTGAAGCCGAGCTATCAGCGCATTCCCTCCGTTCAGAGCTGGCGCGCATCGCCCGGCCGCTCGCATAACGGCCCGATCACTCGCACGGTGGCCGATGCGGCTTTGCTGATGCGGGTCTTGGCCAAGCCCGACCCGCGCGATGCCGACAGCATGGCCTTCGCGCCGACCGACTTCGCCGACTATGCCAAGATGTCCATTGCCGGGGCGCGCATCGCTATCGCTCGCCACAGCGATGATGACTGCGGCCTGGATGACGTGCAGCGCGGCCTGCTGGCCGACGCCTCGCGCTATATGACGGCGCAGGGCTGCCGCGTGAGCGAAGCCGACATGCCGGTTCGTCCGGGCGGCGACGAGCTTGAGCCGGGGGTTTGGGCCTATTCGGGCGATCATTTCGGCGCGGCTGAAGCCTTGATTCCCGGATTCTGGGCCAAGCATGAGGCGAATCTGACCGATTACGCGCGGCCGATTTATGCCGCGGGCCAGCGCGCGCTCGCTTGGCAATATCGCAATGTTCTGCGGCGCAACCAGGCTTTCAAGCTGGCCGTGCAGCAATGGTTCGCGGATTACGACTACTACGTCGGCCCCTGTTGCGGCGCGGCGCCGCTCGGCAACGGCACCAACACGCCGGAGGAGCGCCTCAAGAATCTGCGCTATCTCATGCCGCTCAACTTCTCGCACAACCCCGCCGCCGCGGTGCCCTTCGCGCGTTCGGCGGAAGGGCTGCCGCTTGCCTTACAGGTCGTCGGCAAGGCGGGCGCTGACGTCGCCGTGCTGGCGCTGTCGGCGGCGATCGAAGCGGCGCGGCCGTGGAGCGATGCATGGCCCAGCCTGTGAGCGCCCCTCTGCGGATCGGCATCGTCGGCGCCGGTACCATCGGCCGGGTGATCGCCGAGACCCTGCTGCGACAAAGCGACGGCCGCACCGCCCTGGCCTGGATATGCACGCGCAATATCGAGAAGGCGCGCGCCCGCGATGATCGCTGGCGCCGATCGCGTTTCATAGGGTGATGGCGGCGATAGGATGAGAGCGTTAGCTTGATCTCGATCATTGTCGCGTGGCTATGCGCGAGAAGCGTCGGCCTAGCACGAGAAGTCTGGAGAGCTGGCGGACCCGACAAGATTCGAACTTGTGACCTCTGCCTTCGGAGGGCAGCGCTCTATCCAGCTGAGCTACGGGTCCTCGCCGCGAGGCGGGGCGCGATGCTCCGGCAATGCCGGGCGCGCGGGCCGCACTTTAGGCGAAAGCCCCCATCAAGTCCACGGCGCCCGGCAGGTAGCCGAGGGTGAAATCGGACGGGTTTCCGCCGGACAGGCTGGCCGCTCAGCCCTCTTGGCGGCGGCCATCCTGCAGCACGGTCTGTACCGCTTGGAAACCCTCGAACTTTGGCGGGCCGAGGTAGATCCCCTCGCGGCCTTTGCCGGCGTTGGCGTGGGCCAGGCGGAAGGCCTCGGATTTGGTCCAGCCGACGAAGGCCTCCTCGTTCGCCCAGATGGTGTGCGACAAATAAACCGTGTGGTCCTCGGCTTCGGGGCCGCGCAGCAGGTGGAATTCGACGAAGCCCGGCACCGCGCTTAAGTGGCTGTCGCGCTCGCGCCAGATGCGCTCGAACTCGGCTTCCTGGCCTTTGACGATGCGAAAACGGTTCATGGCGATATACATGACGGGGGCTCCTGCGGACGGCTGCGGGTGGGCCGCGAGCATAGCAGATTCCGCCGCGAATCGAGGTCTCGGGCGCAGGGCTTGCCAGGGCGGGAGAGGCGGTTTATCTCAACCCTTTCGCGCACTTTCCCTCTCGCTTCGGAGCTTCCCATGGCCGACGCCCAGCCGCTGCCGCCCTTCCTCTGGCTCACCGAGAAGGACGTCACCTCGCTGATCAACCTGTCCGGCGTCGTCGCCGCGCTGGAGCGCGCGCTGCTGCTCGAAGCCGAGGGCAAGGCGGTCAATATGTACAAGGCGCAGACCGTGTGGAACGCCGGCTCGGTCAATGTCACCGGCGCACAGTTCGTCTCCGAAGGCTTCGCCGGCGGCAAGATGTGGTGCAACGTTGGCGGCTCGTCCGAACCTTTGACGATCCTGCATGACGCCGCCAACGGCAAGGTCAAGGCGATCTTCGAATCGATCGCCCTCGGCCAGATGCGCACCGCCGCGCTCGCCTCGGTGGCGACGAAATATCTGGCGCCCGAGGGCGCCGACGATCTCGCCATCGTCGGCACGGGCAAGCAGTCGATCACCCAGGTCGCCGCCGTGCATGTGGCGCGGCCCTTGAAGCGCCTGCGCGTCTTCTCACCGACGCCGGCCAATCGGGCGTCCTTCGTCGAGCTGGTGAAAAAACAATTCCCCTTCGAGGTGGTCAATGCCGGCTCGTTGGAGGACTGCGTGAAGGACGCGCCGATGGTCGCGACCTTCACCCGCGCGCGCGAGCCGTTCCTCAAGGCCGACATGATCGCCAAGGGCGCCCATGTGACGGCGGGCGGCGCCATCATTCCGGCCTATGCCGAGATTTTTCCTGATGTCGTGGCGCGCGCCTCCTTGATCGTCGTCGACAATATCGAGCAGTGCCAAGAGAACGCCCGCGAGTTGAACGATGCTTTTGCCGCCGGTCAGGGCGCCGGCTGGAGCGCGGTCCAGCAGCTCTCGGCCATCGTCAAGGCGGCGAACGGCAAGGTCGCGCGCCCGGCCGGCGCCGACTTGACGCTCTATAAGTTCATGGGCCTTGGCCTCGGCGACGTCGCCGCCGCCATGGAGATTTACAAGCGCGCCGTCGCCAAGGGCATGGGCAGCAAGCGCGAGCATGCCGTGCGTTTCCCGCCGGACCTCAGCTAGCGGCAATTAAACGGAACCTGTCGACCGGCTGTCTTCCAGTCGATTTAAAATCTCTGAATCATTTGAGGATGATCTGTTCGCCATAAAAGCGCCGCTTGGAGAAGGCGGACACGCCGAAGGCGATCTCCAACATCAGGCGCGCCGTGCCGCGCGGCGACATGCCCATGTGGAATCCGAATGGATCTTCGGCGAAACCGAAGCCACTGTCCCCGGTGATCACCTGTAGATTATCCGCGCCGTGCGTCGTGATCACGTCGGCGATTGGGTGGCCGACCAGTAAAGTCATCTGGTGGCGCCAAGCGCGCTCGCGATGGCTGCCGCGAACGAAGACATGCGGTCCGGCATCCTGGTCGACGGTTGTGAGATAGAAGAAGAATTTTAGCGTTTGCCAATCGTCGAGATCGAAATGGAAGCGATCTTGCGAGGCGAGATGCAGGTCGGCTTCGCGCGGTTTTGTCGGGAAGCTCCACCACAGACGAGTGGCGGCGAACTTCGCCCGTGGGCCGAGATAGGCGTTCGCCACCGCTTGCAGCGCGGGATCGCGCCGGATGCGCGCCACGGCCTGGCAGCGCTCGATGCTCTCGAAATAATGCCCAGTGAGGAGCGGCCGAGCGAATCGCACCTCCGCGGTGGCGTGATCCTCGGGGTAGAAGGCCAGCTTGCGGTCGAAGTTGCCGAAGCATGGCGTGCGCCGGGTGAAGTCATGGACCTCGTCGACGACGGTTTTCGGCAAAGCGAAATTCGGCGCCAGGCCATCGGCCTCTAGCCGCTCGAGCGCTGTCGTAAGATCGATGCCTTGAAAAAGCGTATCGCCGAGAACGCCAAGCTGCGATCGCGGATGCCGCCGCTGGTACACGCGTCGGATGGGTATGAAGCGGCCGAAGGCGAACATCAGAAGCCAAGAGGGGTTTTCGACCGCGTCGGCGAGATAGGTCGGCAAACGCGCCGCGATGCGGCGATAGCGCCCGAAGCGGGCGGCGTCCGGGACCACATCGCCCGCCGGCAGAAGCGGGATTCCCCGAGGCACGAGGAGGCTACGCGGTTGAGGCAATCCTGGCGCGGCGCCGTCGCTCGGCACGACGATGTCGCTGCGAAGGGCGGCATTGCCGGGTAGAAGGATGCTATCGGATGGAGGAATTTGTATGATCTTCGCAGGCGTCGGCTGTCTGTCCATGGCCGAGCTCCGGATTATGCGGTGCATGTTCCGGCTGCATGATTGCGGCAAACGCGCCCAACCATGTGCCGGCGCGACCGCCGTTCAGCATGAAACGAATGGGTCCCTGCGGCAGAAAATGGTCGCGAACGCCGTCGCGCGCGGGCACACGGACCTGCCGCATGCCACGCCGGGCAAAGCCAACCTGGCGACAAGAAACTTCGCATATCGTCAACTCCCCACAGAGATGCGCAGGGTTTGCCCCATCTGCGCAGGCGGAGAATCTATCTGCGGTCTGTCGATTGGGCCTGTAGAAACTGCGCCGCAGCGCGACGAGCAGAATCGAACAAAATGAAGACCTTAGAGAAGAAGCCGCAGGCTTCTAAACAAATATGTCCAACTTGCTATAAATGGGGCGAAAAGTGGCGCTCGCACATGTCCATGGTCGTGCGCGGTGGCGCAAACGACGACGGGCGCACCCGCCGGATGCGCCCGTATCTTGGTCGTCGTGCGATCAGGATGCGCGGTCAGGCCGTCGGCGTTTTGCGCCGCGTCAGCTTCCAGATCGTCGGGCCGATCAGCACCAGCAGCGCGAGCGCCAGCAGACCGGCGGAAATCGGGGCGTGCAGGAAGACCAGGAAATCGCCCTGGCTGATGGCGAGCGCGCGGCGCATCTGCTGTTCGGCGAGCGGGCCGAGGATCAGGCCGATCACCGCCGGCGCCACCGGAATGTCGAAACGGCGCATGAGAAATCCGACGATGCCGACGATATAGAGCGTCATGAGATCGACGACGGAATTGTTCAGGCTGTAGGTGCCGAGCGTCGCGAAGATCAGGATGCCGCCGTAAAGATAGGGCCGCGGGATCTGCAGCAGCTTCACCCAGAGGCCGATGAGCGGCAAGTTGAGCACCAGCAGCATGACATTGCCGATATAGAGGCTGGCGATCAGGCCCCACACCAGGTCGGGCGACGTATCGAACAGCAGCGGGCCGGGCTGCAGGCCGTATTGCTGGAAGGCGGCGAGCATGATGGCCGCGGTCGCCGAGGTCGGCAGGCCGAGCGTCAGCAACGGCACCAGCACGCCGGCGGCAGCGGCGTTGTTGGCCGCTTCCGGGCCGGCGACGCCTTCGATGGCGCCCTTGCCGAATTCTTCCGGATGATCGGTCAGGCGCTTCTCGATGGCGTAGGACATGAAGGTGGGAATCTCGCCGCCGCCCGACGGCATGGCGCCGAAGGGAAAGCCGAGCGCGGTGCCGCGCAGCCACGGCTTCCACGAACGCTTCCAGTCGGCCTTGGTCATCCAGGTCGAGCCCTTGACGCTGTTGATCGTCTCGGGGCCGGTCTTGCGCGTCGCGACATAGAACGTCTCGCCGACGGCGAACAGGCCGATCACGACGATCACCACGTCGATGCCGTCGAGCATCTGCGGCACGCCCATGGCGAAGCGCGCCTGGCCGGTTTGCGTGTCGATGCCGACGAGGCCGAGGGCGACGCCGAACAACAGGCTGGCGAGGCCGCGCGGCAGCGAATTGCCGAGCACGGCGGAGACCGTGGTGAAGCTCAAAACCATCAGGGCGAAATATTCCGCCGGGCCGAAACGCAAGGCGAAGTCGGCGACGGCCGGCGCCAGGAAGGTCAGCAGAACGGTGGCGATGGTACCGGCGATGAAGGAGCCGATGGCGGCGCTGGCGAGCGCCGGGCCGCCGCGACCCTTTTTGGCCATCAGGTTGCCCTCGATCGAAGTGATGATGGAGGCGCTTTCACCCGGCGTGTTGAGCAGGATGGAGGTCGTCGAGCCGCCGTACATGCCGCCGTAATAGATGCCGGCGAACATGATGAAGGCGCTGGTCGGATCGAGATTGAAGGTGATCGGCAGCAACAGCGCGACGGTGAGCGCCGGCCCGATGCCGGGCAGCACGCCGACTGCGGTGCCGAGGGTGACGCCGAGCAGGGCCCAGCCGAGGTTCTGGATCGTCAGCGCGACCGAGAAGCCGTGCATCAAGGCATCGATCGTGCTCATCAGACGAGACCCTCCAGCAGGCCGCGCGGCAGGCCGACATCGAGTCCGTAGCTGAAGCCGACATAAGTGAGGAATGAGATAACGATGCCGATGGCGACGGTGAACAGCCAGTTGCGCGCGCCGAAGCCGTAGGCGGTGCAGACGAAGAGCGCCGCGGAGGCGATGACGAAGCCCGCCCGCTCGATCAGCAGGAAGTCGAGAATCAGGCCGAGACTGATCCAGGCGAAGGGCACCAGGGTGAAGGCCGGCGCGTCCGCTTGCGCGCCTTCGCCGACCCATTGGCCCGACAGCGCTTCGCGCAACAGGAAGCCGCCGATGACGATCAGCGCGATCGAAATGCCCCAGGGAAAGTCGGCCGGGCCGACGCGCGAATAGCCGCTGGTCGAGACGGGGATAGCCATCGTGCCGAAGACATAAGCGATGCCGAGGGCGATGACGCCGAGAGCGAGGAGGATTTCGCCGCGAAGGAAACGAGAGCGCCCAGGAGTCATGTCAGACCGATCATCTGTTCAGGAACGAAAGGGGGATCGGCCTTGTCGCCGATCCCCCGCGTCGTTGGCCGGTCGCTTACTTTGCCAGGCCGATGGTCTTGAGAATGCCGGTGATGCGTTCATCCTCCGACTTCAGATAGGCGGCGAACTTGTCGCCCGGCATGTAGAGATCGACCCAGTCGTTCTTCTCGAGGATCGCCTTCCACTGCGGGCTCTTGACCATCTTGTCGACGACTTCGAGCAGCGCGGCGGTCTGCTCCTTGCTCAGGCCCGGCGGGGCGACGACCGAGCGCCAGTTGGCGAGCTCGATGTTCACGCCGCTCTCCTTCAGCGTCGGGACGTCGGGCAGGCCGGCGATGCGCTTGTCGCCCGATACGGCGAGGGCGCGCAGGCGGCCCGCCTTGATCGGGCCGACGAATTCGCCGTAGCCGCTGATGCCGGCGGCGACATGGTTGCCCATGATCGCCGCGAGCGCTTCGCCGCCGCCCGAGAAGGGCACGTAATTGATCTTCGACGGATCGGCGCCGACGTC
>CAMAVH010000029.1 GCA_945861615.1 Rhizobium sp. Q54
TGCGTCGCCATGGGCTATGCCGGCGATCTCGTGCAAGCGCGCGACCGCGCCAAGGAAGCCGGTGGCAAGGTCGAGATCGGCATTTTCCTGCCCAAGGAAGGCTCCGCCTTCAATCTCGACGTGATGGCCATCCCGGCCGACGCGCCGAACGTCGAAGCGGCGCACGCCTTCATCAACTTCATCCTCAAGCCCGAGGTCATCGGCCCGATCACCAACGAAGTCGGCTACGCCAACGCGGTGACCGCCGCCGACAAGTTCGTCGAAGCGGACATCAAGGCCGATCCCGTCGTCTATCCGCCGGCCGAGGTGCAGGCCAAGCTCTACACCATGCCGCCGACCGAGCAGGCCTATGAGCGCGCCCGCACGCGCGCCTGGACCCGCGTCAAGACCCGCTACTAAGCCGATCCGGCCCAAATATCGTTCAGGAGTCCGCGTTGTCCGCAGCCGCCGCCCAAGCGTTAAGTATGGGCCCTTTCCTTCGCATCGAAAACATCTCGAAGCGCTATGAAGGAACCGACACGCCGGCTGTGGACGACGTGAGCCTCGACATCGCGCGCGGCGAGTTCTTCTCGCTGCTCGGCGCCTCGGGCTCGGGCAAGACCACCCTGCTGCGCATCCTCGCCGGCTTCGAGCGGCCGGACAGCGGCCATGTCTTCATCGACGGGCGCGACGTCACCGACCTGCCGCCCTACGAGCGGCCGGTGAACATGATGTTCCAGTCCTACGCGCTGTTCCCGCATATGAGCGTCGCCGATAACGTCGCCTTCGGCCTCAAGCAGGACGGCATGGCGAAGCCGGAGCGGACCGCGCGCGTCGCCGAGCTGCTCGATCTCGTCCATCTCGGCAACAAGGCCAAACGCAAACCGCACCAGCTTTCGGGCGGCGAGCGCCAGCGTGTCGCGCTCGCCCGCGCGCTCGCCAAGCATCCCAAGCTGCTGCTGCTCGACGAGCCGCTCGGCGCGCTCGACCGCAAGCTGCGCGAGAGCACGCAGTTCGAGCTGAAGGCGCTGCAGGCCCGCCTCGGCATCACCTTCGTCATGGTCACCCACGACCAGGACGAAGCCATGACCCTGTCGAGCCGCCTCGCCGTCATGGATCAGGGCCGCGTGCAGCAGGTCGGCCCGCCGAATGAAGTTTACGAGACGCCGGCGACGCGCCATGTCGCCGAATTTCTCGGCGCTGCCAACCTGCTCGACGCCACCGTGACGGACTGGGGGAACGGCATGGCCACCCTCGCCTGCGACGGCTTTCCCGGCAGCTTCAAAGCGACGGCGCCCGCCGCGCTCGCGCCGGCGGCGCGGGTCGCCGTCGCCATCCGGCCGGAAAAAATCCGCCTCTGCGAGGCCGGCGCGGCAGCCGACAACAAATTGCAAGGCACTGTGAAAGACATCGCCTATATCGGCGACGTCTCGACCTACAGCATCCTGCTCGACGGCCAGCGCAGCCTGCGCGTGCAATCGACCAACGCCAAGCGCGGATCGCTCATGCCGACGGAAGGCGCGGCGCTGTGGCTGTCGTGGGACGCCGCCGATGCCGTGGTGATCGCCGAATGAAAAGCCGGCGCAAAGGGTCTGGGCCGTTCATTCCGTGGTCCGCGCTCGCGCCCTATCTCTGGCTGCTGCTGTTTTTCGGCGCGCCGCTCGCCATCGTCCTCAAGATCAGTCTGGCCGCGCCGGTCATGGGCCAGCCGCCCTACACGCCGCTTTTTGAGGCCACAAAAGACGGCATCGAATGGCTGATCAACTGGGACAATTACCTGCTGCTGCTCGACGATCCGCTCTACATCGCGGCGCTGCTCAATTCCCTGAAGATCGCCGGCATTTCGACTCTGATCGCTCTGCTGATCGGCTATCCGATGGCCTACGCCATCGCCCGCGCGCCGGAATCGCGGCGCGGCATCTTGATGATGCTGGTGATCCTGCCGTTCTGGACGTCGTTCCTGATCCGCGTCTATGCCTGGATGAGCATTCTCAGCACCACCGGCCTGCTCAACAGCTTCCTGCTCTGGCTCGGCGTAATCGACGCGCCGCTGGAGATCATCTACACGACCTTCGCGATCCATCTCGGCATCGTCTATTCCTACCTGCCCTTCATGGTGCTGCCGCTGGTCGCCACCCTGTCGCGCATGGACATGACGCTGCTCGAAGCGGCGGCCGATCTCGGCGCCAAGCCCTGGCAGGCCTTCTTGCGCGTGACCTTGCCGCTGTCGCTGCCCGGCATCCTCGCCGGCTCGCTCCTGGTATTCATCCCGGCAACTGGCGAGTTCGTCATCCCCGACCTGCTCGGCGGCCCGGACGCGCTGATGATCGGCAAGATCATGTGGACAGAATTCTTCTCCAACCGCGATTGGCCGGTGGCCTCTGCCCTCACCGTCGCCCTGCTGGTGCTGTTGGTCGGGCCGATGATCGCGCTGCAATCGGCGCGCAAGCGCGACGCGAATGCCGAAACGCCGCAAGCCCGAGGCGAAGCGGCATGAGCGCGCCGAACAGGCCCATCTCGCCGCTCTATCTCGTCCTGGCCTTCGGCTACGCCTTTCTCTACGCGCCAATTGTGCTTCTGATCTTCTATTCCTTCAACGAATCGCGCCTCGTCACCGTGTGGGCCGGCTTCTCGACCAAATGGTACGGCGAACTGCTGCGCAACGAGCAGATTCTCAACGCCGCATGGCTCAGCCTGCGCATCGCCTTCGTGACGGCCTGCGTCTCGACCGTTCTCGGCACGCTGGCCGGGTTCGCCATCGCCCGCTACAAGCGCTTCCCGACGCGCGGCGCGTTCCTCGGCCTGCTCTCGGCGCCCTTGGTGATGCCCGAAGTCGTCCTCGGCCTGTCGCTGCTGTTGCTGTTCGTCGCGCTGGACTCGGCCATCGGCTGGCCGTCCGGGCGCGGCGCGACCACCGTGACCATCGCCCATATCACCTTTTGCCTCGCCTTCGTGACGGTGATCGTCCAGGCCAAGCTCGCGAGCTTCGACCGCAGCCTGGAAGAGGCCGCCATGGACCTCGGCGCGAAGCCGTGGAAGGTGTTCTGCGTCATCACCCTGCCGCTGATCGCCCCGGCGCTGGCGGCGGGCTGGCTGCTGTCCTTCACCCTGTCGCTCGACGATCTGGTGGTCGCCAGCTTCACCTCGGGCCCCGGCGCCAGCACCCTGCCGATGGTGATCTATTCCAGCGTCCGTCTCGGCGTCTCGCCGCAGATCAACGCGCTGGCGACCATCATGATCTCGGTCGTCGCGCTGTTCGTGCTGCTGTCGGGCTGGCTGATCTTCCGCCAAGACAAGGCGAGGCGCGGATGACTAGCTACTTATTTTTGAACCCAATTCGCATCTCACGCATTCGAGAGATTGCGAATTCAATAAACCTTCGATTAATTCTTCTGAACCGCCAACAAGAGTAAAATCCAGATCATAATCTGAGCACACAAGCCACTGGCGGCTTTTAGGAATCCAATAAGTCGGAGTCCGATTCACTTCCTCTATTTTTCCATCTAAGAATAATGCGACATCCTTTAACAGCCCCTCATATAAAACATCTCCCCAATCATGTGGGTTTTTGGGAATTTTCGTGGCGAGACACCAAAAATAGAAAAAGCAGTCTTCATTAGTCGTGTAAGGCTTCAATAAATCGACGAGCGCCTGGGTCATCCCATTCGTCAACTCGCCTGCTGCCGGGCCGATAAGATAACGAGGCCATTTACCATCTGGCATTCCGCGCTGAAAAGCGTTGCCGGTTATACCCTCGTTAAAAACAACACTGTATTTTTTCGCAAGCTCTCGCCAAGAGATCGATCGCAAATGCGGAGCCCTCGTAGTTCCTCCATACAGCTTGGCCTGTTCCACAATTTCATCAGCCATTTGTTGCTTCCGGGAAGACCACGGATGGTAATACTCATCCCAGCCCATCGAATGATCCGTGATCTCAGTATCTTCATAGAAAGGATGTAAAAGTTTTACATACGCAGAAAACGTCGATGGCATAATGTCGGCGACGAAATAGTCCTTTTTCTCTTCGAGAGAAGGCAAAGCCCATCGAATTTCGTCGAATGATGAAAGTTTTTTCATTAAGAGCCTCTCTTAAACCGCCTGCATCCCCTCCGACGCGGCGCGCAGGCGCGCGATGTCGCGGGCCGGCGGCGCGCCGAACAGGCGGCTATATTCACGGCTGAACTGCGACGGGCTTTCGTAGCCGACATTATGGCCGGCGGTCGCCGCATCGAAGGATTGCGCCAGAAGCAGGCGGCGGGCTTCCTGCAGGCGAATCTGCTTTTGAAATTGCAGCGGGCTCATCGCCGTCACCGCCTTGAAATGCTGATGCAGCGCCGAAGGGCTCATGCGTGCCGCCTTGGCGACGGCTTCGATGCTGAAAGGGTCGGCGTAATGCGCCTTGATCCAGCCGATGGCGCGGCTGATCTGCTGCAAACGGCTGTCGGCCGTGGCGATCTGGCGCAGCCGCGCGCCATGCTCGCCGTGCAAGGCGCGATAGAGAATCTCGCGCTCGGCCAGCGGCGCGAGCATCGCGATGTCGCGCGGCGTCTCCAGCATACGCACGAGACGGATCACGGCGTCGAGCAGATCCGGCGTGACCGGGCTGACTGACAGCGCCAGATCGCCCGCCGGCGAAGCCGGCGGCTTCGCGCCGTCATCGTCGCTGTCGAGCAGAAGCGCGCTGAGCATCGCCGCATCGATATCGAGTTGCAGGCAGAGATAGGGCCGCTCGGGGCTGGCCTCGATCACCTGGCCGACCAACGGCAGATCGACCGAGAACACGAGATACTTCGCCGCGTCGTAAACATAGACGCGCTCGCCGAGCTGCGTCTGCTTGCGGCCCTGGGCGACGACGCAAAGCGCCGGCTTGTATAGCGCATGGATCGGCTCGGTGACGCGGCTCGACCGCACCAGCGCCAGATTGGCGATCGCCGTCCGGTGGACGCCGTCCGCCCCGGTGTTTCGTTCAATCAATCCCGCCAATTCGGTCGCGCGGTCCATCGCGAAATCCTTATTTTCCGAGGTTTTCATGACGGAAACCTAACCTCTGCCCGCCCGCTTCGCCAGACCATCATGGCCGATCTGGAGGATTAGGCAAGAAGTCCGGAGCATCCGTCTACCGCCAAAGGGGCCGCTTTCGCCATTCTCCCGTCATCAGGCGCGGCGATCCCCGCCGCCCCGAACGACAGGAGAACCGCCATGACCCAACTCATCGTCAAAGACCTCAAGGGCAAAAGCGTGCTGATCACCGGCGCCAGCAGCGGCATCGGCGAAGCGACCGCCCGCCACCTCGCTGCGCGCGGCGCCGACGTTCTGCTCGGCGCGCGCCGCGTCGATCGCCTGAAGGCGGCGGCGCAGGAAATCGCCGCCACCGGCGGCAACGCTCTCTACCGCGCGCTCGACGTCACCGACCTCGCCGATATGCAGGCCTTCATCGATCACGGCGCGAAGGCATTCGGCAAGGTCGACGTCATCGTCAACAACGCCGGCCTGATGCCGCTCGCGCCGCTCGACGCGCTCAAGATCGACGAGTGGAACCGCATGATCGACGTGAACATCCGCGGCGTGCTGCATGGCATCGCTGCCGGACTGCCGCTGATGAAGCGCCAAGGCTCGGGGCAATTCATCAACGTCGGCTCGATCGCCAGCCATGCCGTCTGGCCGACCACGGCGGTCTATTCGGCGACGAAATACGCCGTGCTCGCCATCTCGGAAGGATTGCGCCAGGAGAACAAGGATATCCGCGTCACCGTCGTCTCGCCGGGCGCGACCGAGTCCGAACTGGCCGGCACGATCACCCACGAGACGACGCGGGATTTCATCGTCAACGACTTCCGCAAGATCGTCTTGCCGGCAAAGGCCATCGCCAAGGCTATCGGCTACGCCATCGCCCAGCCGGACGACGTGGACGTGAACGAGATCATCGTGCGCCCGACGGCCGGCCCCTATTGAGCCAAAAGAAAAGGGCCGGCTCGCTTGCGCGGCCGGCCCTTCATTCAGCGAAGCGTTGTTATATTCACTTCACATAGGGAATGCCGAGAGCGTCGGCGAACGACTTATTATACTTCTCATATTCAGCGAAGCAGTCGGAACTGCAGATCGCGTAATGCTTGCCCTTGGCCTGCTGGTAGAGCGAACCGCCCTCGACCCAGGGGAAGCCGCGATAGGCGGCCTTGTCGATGACCGGCTGGCCCTTGGTGGCGAGCCAGACCGCGACGAGCTGCACCGTGGCCGGCGCTGTGCTCCACTTCGGCACGCCGATTCGGGTGGCCAGTTCGACAGGCACCACGTCGCCGAGCGTGAACTTCACGAGCTTTTCGCCCTTGTCGATCATGCGCTGGGTGGTGTGGTAGTTGATGTAGCAGGTGATGGCGTATTCGCCGGAGACAACGCGGGCCAAAACCTGCGCCTGGCCGTTGGTCACGACGACGCCGTTGGCCTTCATCGTCTTGATGTTGTTGATCGTGTCGGTGGCGGTGCTCGGATCATGCATCAGCGCCTGGGCCTTGTTGCGGCCGTCGATGATGTTCTTGCCCTTCCACTTCGGATCGGCGCAATCGGCGAAGCTCTTGGGCGCCTCGGCGTCCTTCACGAGCGTCGGATTCCAGGCGATGCCGCGCATCTGCGCGACTGTGGCGATATAACGACCCTGCGGGTCCATGGCAGCCGGATGAATTTTCGGCCAGCCCTTCGGCAGGGATTCGTTGACCGCCTTGTAGTCGTATTTCGGCTTCACGAAGAAGCCGGCATCCCAATACTGCTTCTCGAACTCGCTGGCGACGTCGAACATCTCGTAGGGCGGAAACTGGTTCTGCTGGATCGAGATGAAATAGCGCTGGAACGGCGCGACGCCGGTCTCGCGCTTGTATTCCGGCTTAATGTGCGGGAATTCTTTTTCCAGCGCCGCGAACACCGGCTTGGCGTCGCTGAGCGTCCAATCCAAGCCAATGCGGAATTTGCCGCCGAGCTTGGCCATCTCGGCCTTGGAGTCCGCAAGAAGCTGTTCGTAAGGCGTGGCGGCGCTAACGTTCGCAGCGAAGGCGAGGGTCAGGACACCGACGGCGGCGGCAGTGAGCCGCACGACGTTCTTCCGCATGAGTAGATCCTCCTTAAAAGAACTTTTGGGGGTCGAAGCGGGCCACAATGGACCGCCAATCAGGCCTCGCAACTGTCGACTTCGCTCTCTCAAGGAGAGTCCCCATCCAGCCTTGCGAAAGGCAATAATCAAAAGAATAGCACTTCGAAACGTCCGCTGTTATCTCACAGGCCCTTGCAAATCGAAGGCCATTTTGTTTTCAGTTGTTATAGTCTCCGCTTGGCGAAACGCTGTCAATCCGCCATACGGCCACTTGCCCGAAAATGGCGCAAAACCAGGGCTTGCGCGCTTAGGATTTGGTCAATAGACCCTTCCCCGTTTTGCATATGCCGTCGCCGTCCCTTCGCCTTCACACGAGTTATCCGAGCATCATGATCCAGCCGACTTCGCCCGCTCCCGCCGCGCGCGGGAAAACCGCCACCGTCCAGACCGCTCGCGGCCGCCAGGGCGTCGTCGCCGCCGGCCATCCCCTGGCCACCCAGGAAGCGCTGCGCGTGCTGCAGGACGGCGGCAATGCCGTGGACGCCGCCGTTGCCGCCGGCCTGGTGCTCACCGTCGTCGCGCCCTACGCCGTGACCCTGGCGGGCGACGTTTACATGCTGATCCGCGATCCCAAGACACGGACGATCGCCGGCCTCAACGGCACCGGGCGGGCGCCGACCGGCGCGACCGCCGAGCGCTTCGCCGCCAGCAGCCATGGCGGCATCGCCCGCGAAGGCATTCTCTCGGCCTCGATTCCCGGCCTGCTCGCCGCCTTCCAGGATGCGCTCGAGCGCCACGGCACGCGCGATCTCGGCAGCCTCGCCCAAGCCGCCATCCGCATCGCCGAAGACGGCTTTGCCATCTTCCCCTATTTCACCGCCCAGACCCGCCAACGCGGCGAATTGGTAAAGAGCGATCCGGAAGCGGCCCGCATCTTCACGCCCGGCGGCGAAGCGATGACGCCCGGCACGCTGTTCAAGCAGCCCCAATTGGCCGCTGTGCTGCGCAAGATCGCCAAGGACGGCATCAAGACCTTCTACGAAGGTGAAGTCGCCGAACAACTGGTCGCCGCCGGCAAGGCGCTCGGCAGTCTTTGGACGCTCGATGATCTCGCCGCCCACCGCTCGACCTGGCAGGAGCCTATGTCGGCACCGTTCTACGGCCATGACGTAGCGACCATGCCGCCCAATAGCTACGGCCCGACCCTGCTGCTGCAGCTGCTTTATCTGCAGGCCGGCGGCATCCACAAGGTCGATCCGAACGGCGCGGAGTTCATCCAGCGCGGCTATGCGGCGCGCAAGGTCGCCTACAAGACCGCCGGCAAGTTCATCGCCGAGCCGACGCTGACCGAGGCGCCGATGCGCGAGTTGCTCGCCAAGGTGATCGCCGAGACCAGCAAGTTCGGCGGTCAGGCTCCGGATGAAGGCGCCATGCCGGCCGAAGCGAAGGACCGTTGCACCACCAACGTCGTCGTCATCGACAAGGACGGCCTCGCCGTCTCGATGATCGAAAGCATCTCGGCGCCCTACGGCGCCGGCGTGGTTTTGCCCGGCACCGGCATCCTGCTCAACAACCGCATGGCCGGTTTCAACGTCGATCCCGCCAGCGCCAATTGCGTTGCCCCCGGCAAGCGGCCGGCACATACCCTGGCGCCCTGCATGGTCACCAAAGGCGGCGAATTGGTCATGAGCGTCGGCACACCCGGCACCGTCGGCCAGACCTGCGTGCTGGCGCAATTTCTCGCCCGCGTGCTGGGCTGCGGCCAGGCCTTGACCGCGGCGGCCGAAGCGCCGCGCTGGTCGGCCGATTTCCAGGGCAAGCTGGTGATCGAGGATTGCATGGACGAAGCGCTGCAAAAGGCCGTGCTGGCGACCGACGCCGAGGCCAAGGTGATGCGCACCGGCTGGATCAGTTTCGGCTCGATCAAGCTGGCTATGGTCGAAGGCGATGGCTTTATAGGCTTAGCCGATCATCGCCGTGCCGCCAGCACCGAGGGCTACTAAAAGAGGCGATTTATGCTTGCCAATAAGGCAGTCGCGAGAGCAGTTTAGCGCCGCCATTCGGCCCGCCATCGGCAACTCCGATCACGGACCATCACCCAGTTTCGCCGCCCGTTTCATCCCATGGCGGCCGTACATCCGAGAGGAGCATTCCCATGGCAGAATATATCAATTTCGAGGTCGCTGCCCTTCAGACGCGCACCTGCCAGCTATCGCTGACCGACGCGGCCGAGCGCGACCGCCAAATCCGCGCCAATATCGCGCGCATCTGCGACCTGATCGACTACGTGACCTCCTTCGGCAACTCCGAAGTGAAGCTGGTGGTGACGCCGGAATATTCGATCAACGCTAACTTCCGCCAGATCACGCTGGAACAGTGGATGGAAATCTCCACCACCATTCCCGGGCCCTACACCGACATCCTGTGCGAGAAGGCCAAACAGCGTAAAATCTACCTCGCCTGCAACATGCTCGAAGTGCATCCGGACTTCCCGCGCCGCTTCTTCAACTGCTCGTTCCTGATCAGCCCCGAAGGCAAGATTGTCATCAAGCATTGGAAGATGAACAACAACTGCTGGGTCTTCCCCTACACGACGCCGGCCGACATCTACACCGAGTTCTGCCGCAAGTTCGGCCGCGAAAGCCTGTTCGCCGTCGCCAAGACCGAGATCGGCAACATCGGCCTGATCACCTGCGGCGAGCTCGGCTTCCCCGAGAACGCCCGCTGCACCATGATGAACGGCGCGGAGATCCTCTGCCACCTGACCTCCGAGCCCAACAACATGAGCCATGGCGACGTGCGCAACTGGGCCAGCCTGCGCACCGCGCGCGCCTATGAGAACAAGGCTTACCTCGTCGCCGCCAATATCGGCCAATACGAAGGCGCGCTGCGCGGCCTCGGCGACAGCCACGGCGACTCGGCGGTGCATTATTTCGACGGCTCGATCCTCAACACGATCAACGGTCCCGGCGAAGCCAGCATCAAGGGCCCGATCAACCTCAACGATCTGCGCCGCGCCCGCTCCAAGCCGTTCCATCCGACGGTCATCCGCGCCGAGCTCTACGCCAAGGAATACGCGTCCTGGCCGAGCTGGCCGAACGACGGCTTCGCCGACAAGCCGATCGAAAGCATCCAGGACACCCGAGCGATCTTCCATCAACTGGTGAAGAAGCGTCAGGAGCTGGGCATCGACCGTCCGGCGAAGAACTTCAACCAGGTTGACTAAGCCTGGCGCGCCGCGCATGAAAAACGGGCGGTCCACTAGGGCCGCCCGTTTTCGTTTCGCAGGCCGATTTACAAATGGCCGCGCGTGAAGCCCTGCTCCAGGCGGTCGACGATGGCCTTGAGGTCATACTCGCTTTCGATGCGCTGGCGCGCCTTGGCGATGACCTCGGCATGCAGCGCCACGTCGTCCATCAGACGCGCCATGGCGACGGTCAAGGCCTCTACATCGCATTCGGGAACGATCAGGCCGGCCCCGCCGTCGAGCAATTCGGGAATGCCGCCGTTGTCGGTCGCCACCACCGGCAGGCCGCAGGCCATGGCCTCGATCAGCGATACCGGAATGCCTTCCTTGTCGCCGTCGCGCGCGACGATGCTGGGCAGCGCCATGGCGTCCCAGTCGCCGGCGATCAGACGCTGCAGGAAGGTGGCGTGCGGCGCCGTGCCGGCGAAGGTCACCAAACCTTCCAGGCCGAGATCGCGCACCTGATGCTCAAGCTCGCCCTGCAATGGCCCTTCGCCGAGAATGTCGAGCACGACGCTGCGGCCCTGCTTGCGCAGCGCCGCCAGGGCTTGCAGCAGATAGCGATGGCCTTTTTTTTCGACCAGCCGGGCGGCGATGACGAAGCGCCACGGCGCCCCGGCCGGGCGGCGGCGCGGCGGCGATGGCGGCGGCGGCACGACACCCATGTGCAGCACGGTGGGCTGCGGCAGGCCGGGGCCTATATGCGTCGCCAGTTCGCGCGCGCCGGCGCGATCGATCGCGCGGATCCAGCTGGCGCGGCGGGCCTTGGCCGGCAGCAGGTTGTTCTGCGCGATATCGTAACGGTGGCAGGTCAGGCTGAACGGCACCCCCGCGACGCTCGCCGCGACCATCGCGTAAGTGCCGGGCACCGCTCCCCAATGGGCGTGGATATGTTCGACGCCGGCGGCGCGGCAGCGACGCGCGAGCCATAGCGCCTTCGGGACCGAGGCCAGGTTCTTGAACAGCAGCCAGGGCGTGCGGCTCCGCAGGAGCGGCGCCAGAGCGCGCAGCACGACGACGGGCCGGGTCAGGCATTCGAGCAGGGCGGCGCCCAAGACCTCGGGCGCCAGCAAAGCCGCCGGCCAGGTGATCTCCTCGAGGGTCTGCGCGTCGTCATGGCGGATGCCGCCGGAAATCTGCAGCGGTGCCAGATGCATGTCATGGCCGCGCGCGCGCAGCGCCATCAACTCGGGGATGACGAAGGCTTCTTCATGCCCGTAAGGCAGTTTCTTGGCGATATAGACGATACGCATTAGCTGAGAATCAATCTCGTCATCGAATCCGGCCTGGATCACGGCTTGCGCAACACGAGGCAGGTCACTCTATAGGGTTTAAACAGCCATGCCCATCGATGAAGAGCGCTCAGCCAGTTGCCCGGCCGCGGCCAGGGAATGACCGACCGCGCGATATGACGCAGCAGCAGACGGGGTTCTCGGCGCAAAACCTCGGCAAAACTCTCATCGGCGACAACCGCGCCCGCCACCTGTGCCCAGCCGGGAAACAGGCCGGTCAACTCGGCCACGTCCGGACGATAACGATTGTCTATGGGGTCCGGATGGTAAGGGAAACTGCGCGGCACGGTGAGGAAAAGCAATCCCCCGGACGGCACGATCTCCGCCAGTCGCCGGGCCATGGCCGGCCGAGATGTCACATGCTCCAGCATATTCGTGCAGAGGACGGCGCGTGGAAATATGGCGGCAAGGCCCGCCGGCATCTCCTCCGCAAGCAGGTCGCAGGCGATATCGACGCCCTCCTCCTGCTTCAGATCGCAATGGACGACATCGATGCCGCGCGCGCGGAGCGGCGCGAAAATATCGGCGTCGATATAAGGCTGATCGACTTCGCGAAAATGCGCCGTCGAACTGCCGAGATTGAGCAGCGGCGACAAAGCCTGCGCATCGATGCCTTGCAAAGCCTCGCGCAGCCAGCGCGCTTCCGTCGGCAGCATCGCCGCGCCTAGGCGGTGGCGGCGGACGAGACGTCCGCATCCGCCGGCAGCTCGCCGGCCGGTCCGTAAACGCGCGCCGCGTCTTCGAGACTCCGGCCGTAGACATGCAGGGCGACGACATAGCTCGCCATGAAATAGCTGAGATAATCGACCTCGCTATTGGCGTTGCCGAACAAGCCGCTGCTTTCGGCCAGACCGCGCGCGAACATGAACAGCACCAGCAAGGGCACGTACTGGACCGCCTGCTGTTCGCGCTCGTCGAACAATTCGCGGCGCATGTAAACGCGCGCCGCGCACCAGAAGAGATAAACCTGCATCAACACGGCAGACGCCAGTCCGAGAGAACCGCGTTCGGCGGACACGGCGATGAAGCCGTTGTGGAAACTGCCGCTTTCGAGCCCGCTGATCACCCTGAAGATGCGATCGTCGGCGCCGGGCAGGAATTCGAGCAGCATCAGCTTCCACGACTCGGGGCCCCAACCGAACAGCGGGCGCTCGGCGAACATCGCGAGGCCCGCCTGCCACATGTCGGTACGCCCGACGGAAATCTCGCGCAACACCTCGGCGCCGAACAATTCGCGAATCTCGACCGCATAGTCGGCGACGATCATCCAGCCCACCACGCAAGATGCGACGACGACCGGAATCCCCAGCATGCCTAGCATGGGCGACGTGCGCCACATCGTGCGCAGCAACCACACCACGAACCAGGCCAGCAGCAGGGCCAGAATCGTCGCGCGAGAGCCTAGAACGAAGACGCAGAACAAGCCGAAGGCGAACAGTGAATATGTGCCCATTCGGCTCAACGGATAGGCCATGCGCACGCCGATCAGGGCGATGACCGCCAGATATGAGATCGTGTTCAAGCCGACGTCATAATCGGTCATCGTCACGCCTTTGATGAGCCGCAAGGCGTCGTAGCTGAAGCCGTAGGTCGGGATGAGCGACACGTAGATCCAGCCGGTGACGCCGGCCACCATCACCAGCAAGATCGTCAAGGCTTTCAACCCGATGAGCCGCGCCTCCGGATCGCGAAACAGGATGAGCAGCGCCACGGCCAGAATGAGCGTGAAGGCTTGGCGGCCGATGTTCACACCGACGAGGTCCGGCACGATGCTGCCGGTCGTCGACATGAAGAAGGCGAAGAAATAGAAGAGCAGCATGGTAAGCCAGACGAGCTCCGCACCGGTGAAGCGCTGGCGGTAATGCAGCAAGCCCGCCAAAATCGTGATGGCGAGCAAGGGCCGCATGATGAGGTTGGTGTTCTCGATCAGCGGGATGACGCCAAAGGCGATCGCCAGCGGCGCGCAGATGAGGCCGATCCGCATCATGACGGATCAGCCGATTTCGCGGGGGCGAGCTGGCGCCAGCTATTGACGACTGCGGCAACGCCTTCGCTGGCGGCCGCCGCCCAGATCACGCCCGACAGGCCGTAATGCGTCACCATGGGAATCTTCAGCAAATTGCTGCAAATATAGTTGCCGAGCATCGTGTAGGTATAGGCCTTGCCGTCGCCGGTAATAAAGGCGGAAACCGCACATAACTGATTGGCGGCAATGAATATCACGTACAGGCCGTAAGGCAACAACAGGGCCACCACCCGCGCGGTGGCCTCCGGCCCGAAGGCCCCGCGCTGCAGCAGCAGACGGACGATATCGTCGCCGAATAGGACGATGGCCGCGGTCAAAAGGGCGATCGAGGACAGCACCGCGGCATAACTGCGCAGGAAGATGCGCCGGCGGTCGGCAGGCGTTTTGTCGCGGTAAGCGTTCTGCAGGACGGGCGACAGCGGCGACAGCATCAGCGACAGCGGCGTCAGCATGATGCGGGCGACCAGGCCGTTGGCGGCGATCCCGCCGGCGCCGGTCAGGCCCGCGAAGAACATGGTCAGCAGCTGGTTGGCGAAGAAGCCGCCCGTCTCCAGGGTCGTCAGGCCGAGATTGCCCTTGAAGACCGTCAGCTCATCGGCGCCGCGCGCGGGCGCCGGGATCGACAGGCTCCGGCGCAGAAGAACAGCGGCGATCAGCAAGGCCAGCAGAAAGCTGCCGACATAGGCGAGGCCCACCGGCCACAAGGCGACCGACAGCAATAGCAGATCGAGACCGAGCAGCAGCGCCACGAATATCCAGGGCTGCGCCACCGAGAGGGATATCGCCGTGCTGTGTTTCTTTTCCGCATGCAGCAGGCAGATGCCCATGCCGATCAGGACCGCGATGGGCACGATCGCCGCGCCGCCGACGGCGACCGGCCAATAGCCGGCGACCGTCCCTTCCGCCAAGCGGACGCGCGGCTCGTAAAATGCCGCCGCGATGAAGACCAAAACGCCGATGACGAGGCCGACGCCGAGCGTCCAGGGCAGCAAGCGGCGCCACAGGCCCTGGGCGGTGATCTGCGCACCATTCAGGCTCGCGTAATAGGCAATGCCGAACGGGCCCATCATATAGGCCAGGGCATAGGTCGGCACCGTGGTGAAGATGACGAAGAGGTCGAGGCCCGCCCCGAGGCCGAGGAGTTTGCTGAGCAGGGCCTCGCGCAGGAGGCCGACCAGACGCGACAGCCCGGCAATTGCCGGGACCGCCAAAAGCGACAGGCCGACGCCGGCCGCGTAACGATGGCGGAATAGGCTTAAGAGGGCGTTCATAGCCGACCCCAGGCACGCGCTTGAGGGCGCGCGGCGGATCGGCATGGCGACGTCACAAATGCGGTCCACTGGCCCCCGGGCCCTGCCAAAATGGCCTCCAAGCCCTTAAAAAATCAGCTATAAATATAGGATGATTACGATTTTCAGCATCATCTCATCCTCGGGCACGGGACGCTATAGCGCACATCTTGCGGGAGAGTTAGCAAAATATCAGCCGGTCACGCTCGTCGCTCCGGCCTTCGCGGATCATGGCGATTTGCTGGCCAATGTGCGCCTGCGCGAAATCGTTAAAATCGAAGCGGTACAGAGCCGCCTTCTCCGCATCCTGCTGTTGATCTATGCCAGCTTTTCGCCGATCGGCCATTTCATCGCCCTGCGCCGCGACAGCGACCGGCTCTATTTCGCCAATGCCGGCCATTGGCCACAGATCGGCGTTTACCTGCTTGTCGCCAAGCTCTGCGGCTACAAGACGGCGCTTCTGATCCACGACGTAATGCCGCATCGCATGCTGTTTCCCGCCGCCCTGCGCGGCATCGAGCACGCCGGTCTGCGCATAGTCTATAGCCTTGCCGACAAGCTGGTGGTCCACCATGCCGGCGCCGTGGCCGACCTCGGCGCGCTCGGCCTGAAACGGCAAGATCGCATCGCCGTCATTCCGCATGGCCTGTTCGATCTGCCTGCGCTCCCCGCCCGCAGTCCGCTTGAAAACGACGGTCTGCGCCTCTTGCTGTTCGGACAGATCCGCGCCAACAAGAATATTCTGCCGGCGATCACCGCGGTGCAGGCCCTGCGGGCAGAGGGACAGGACATCGTTCTGCGCATTTGCGGCAAGGCCAGCGCGCGCGAGGCCGACTATCTCGCGGCCTGCCGCGCCGCCATCGCCGCCCGGCCCGAAGGCATCACGCTGGAAGACCGTTTCGTCGCCGAAAGCGAGTTGCCCGCTCTCGTCGGCTGGTGCGACGCCTTCCTGCTGCCTTACGGTGAATTCTATTCACAGAGCGGCGTCGCCACGCTCGCCTTGGCCAACGGCAAACCGATCATCGCCAGCAAATCGGGCGGACTTGCCGAGTTGATCGTCGACGGCGACAATGGCATCGAGATCGCAACCGCCAACAGCCGCGATGCCACGATCAGCGAGGCCGCCATCGCCGACGCCATCCGCCGTGCCCACCGCATCGGACAGACTGGCCTTGCCGCCTGCGGCGACCGCGGTCGCGCCCGCCTGACCGCAACCAGCGCCTGGTCCGTCGTCGGCCGCCTGCATGCCGCCATGCTCGATTCCTTGCGCGCCCCGGTCCGGTCATGAGCTTGCTGTCGCGGCGCCACGCTATTCTCGGCCTGGCCGCCTTCGGCGCCCTCACCCGCCCCACGGCGCTGCTGGCGCAAGGCACACCGGCAGCCAATGCAGCCGCCACACTGGCGGATCTGCGTCGCCGCGGTCCGGGCAGCGGCGATACGCCGATCTATCTGCAAGGCGCCCTCGCCGCCGGCGATGACGGCGGCGGATGGTTCGTCTGGCGCGCCGCATCGCAAGCGCCCGACGACGGCGGCTGCGTGCTGGCTCCCGATCCGGACAAACCGGGCCGCTGGCATCGATTGTATTCCGGCGCCGTCGATGCGCGCTGGTTCGGCGCGCGCGGCGACGGCCTGGCGGACGATATCGAACCGCTGCAACGCGCCATCGCCTATCACGCCGAAATTCACCTGCCCGCCGGCGTCTATCGCCTGTCGCGCCCGCTCGACATGACCGAAAGCTGGGGCCGCCGCCTGACCGGCGCCGGGCAGACCGCCGACGTCGCCAGTCCGGGAGGATTCGAGAATGGCCGGCTCAGCCGCGCCAGCACATTGCTGCTCGACGCCGACGACGCCCCCGTGCTGCGCCTCGCCGGCAGCGGCCATGCCATCGAGCGCTTATGCCTGATGGCCAAAACGCGCCAGCCGCGCGCCGCAGAGAAATCCTACGGTATCGAAATCAACAACGTCTCGCGGTCGCGGCTCAGCGACCTGCGCATCTTCAATTGCGCCACGGGCATCGGCATTCCGCAGCGCCCCGCGCCCGGCAGTGCGCAAGCCAACTGGCTGTTCGACACGACCATCGCCAATGTCGATATCAATGCCTTCGCGCGCTGCGGATTGGACCTGCGCAATTACGAGGGCGGCGGCACCGGCGTCGTTCTCAGCCAGATTTATCTCTCCAACATGGCCGGCGGCACATTGCAGGCGCCACAGCTGCTCGACAGCGAACATTTCATCCTCGGACGCAATTGGGGAGATTACGTCTTGCAGGCCGTCCATTGCGAATGGACGCGCTGCCGCGACATCCCGCTCCGCCTGCACAACGCCACCGCTGCCATGTCCGGCCTCCATTTCGAGGGCGTACGATTCACTGAAGACGTCGAAGCGATTGTCCGTATCGAGGGCGGATATGGCGGGATCACCATCGATGCCGCGCAGATCTACGACTGCCGCATCGAAGGCGGGCCGTCCGCCGCGCCCCTCCCGCTGCTTTCGGCCACGGCGAAGATCGCCCGCGCGCGCCTCTCCGCGATCCGCTTCGCCGAGACCCTGACCTCCCTCGGCGGTCGGCGGATCACTGCCGCCCGTCTGGCCTCGAATGACGCCAAAGTCGACATCTTCGGTCTCATCCAAGAATCGAAGGCTTATGCGGTACCGACCCTGGCGCGCGGTCTGACGGTGCGCGACTGATGATCCCCTCCGATCTGCATCGGCCACTTTGGCTATTCCTTGCCGTCCTCCCGGCGCTCGCCTGGTCGGGCATCTCACCGCATGATCACGCCACTTGGCTGCTGGAGATCGCGCCCATCCTCATCGGCTTTCCGCTGATCGCCTTCAGCGCACGCCGCTTCCCGCTTTCCACCCTGTTGCTGGTGCTGATCGCCCTGCACAGCTACGTGTTGATCGTCGGCGGGCATTACACCTACGCCCGTGTGCCGCTCGGCGAATGGGCGCAAGGCTGGTTCGGCTGGCAGCGCAACAATTACGACAAGCTCGGCCATTTCGCCCAAGGCTTCATGCCGGCGATCCTGGCGCGCGAGGTCCTTCTTCGCCGTTCGCCGCTCCCGCGCGGCAAGTGGCTGATCTTCGTGATCGTCAGCATCTGCCTCGCCTTCAGCGCCTGTTTCGAGATGATCGAATGGTTCGTCGCCCTCGCTCTCGGCGGCGCCGACAACTTCCTGGGCACCCAGGGTTACGTGTGGGACACCCAGAGCGACATGGCCTGGGCCGTGATCGGCGCCGCCAGCGCGCTCGCGTTATTGAGCCGCCTCCACGATCGGTCGATGAAACATCTCTTGGGAGCCGCCGCTCCATAGGAACAACAGCGCGTCAGCCTCGTTATTCCGCCGGAGGACAGCATGGCCAAAAACGAAAAAGAACACCCGAACCATCGGCGCAGCGTATTCGGGCGCTTTGCCCGCACCGTCGAAATCCAGGTTGGCAAGCCGCACAGCTTCGCCGTGGCCCTCGCCGTCGTCGTCGCCTGGAGCTTCAGCGGACCGCTCTTCGGCTGGTCCGACACCTGGCAGCTCGTCATCAACACCGGCACGACCATCATCACCTTTCTGATGGTCTTCCTGATTCAGTACGCGCAGAACCGTGATACCCAGGCGCTGCAGCTTAAACTCGATGAGTTGATCCGCGTCACCAAGGACGCCGACAACCGGCTTATCGACCTCGAAGATCTCAGCGAAGACGACCTGGAAGAAATGAAGGAAGCGTTCGAGCGCGTGGCGCGCTCCCGCGGCGTCTCGATCGACGAACTTATTTCGCAAAAGGATGATGAAACCTGATCTTTGGAACGAGCTCAGCGCCTCTCCGTTGACGCCTTACGTCGCGAGCCCGCGATCTGGAATGGAGAGCCGCAGATGAACATTCTCACCGCCTTGAAATCCGACCATAAGGAACTCAAGAAAATCCTCGAGGATATTGAGGGAACGACAGAGCGCGCCGAAAAGAAACGCCTCAGCCTATTCGCGAAATTCAAGGACGAGATCGTCGCGCATGCCCGCGCCGAGGAATCGGTGGTCTACGAGAAGCTCAAAGGCATCGTCGACAAGGACGACCGTGATACGATTCTCGAAGGCTACGAGGAGCATTATCTCGTCGACAAGCTGATTCCCGAAATCGAGAATCTCTCGCCGATGGACGAGGTCTGGACCGCCAAGGTGACCGTCGTCAAGGAGATGCTAGAGCACCACATCAAGGAAGAAGAGGACGAGATCTTCGCGATGGTGCGCAAGGAGTTCGACCCCGATGCGCTCGAGATCATGGCCGAACGCTTTGAAGCCCTGAAGGCAAAAAAGAAAAGGGCGGCCTAGCCTTCCCCGCCATTAAGGCGGCGTCCCAGGCTATCGCCTGGGACGCCGTTGTTACATCCGCTCCCGGTCTTTGGCATCGCGTTTAGCCCGTTCCAGACCATCGGCTTGCTCACGGCGCGACAGCACGATGTTCAGCGCATCGCGCAGCGTCTCGGCATCGAAGGGCTTTTGCACGACCGGCTTGATCAACCAATCCGCCGGGATGCCTTTGCGACCGTAACCCGTGGCGAAGATGAAGGGGATCTCCATGGCATCGAGTTTCTCCGCCACTGGATAGGCCAATTCGTCACGCAGATTGACGTCGAGCACAGCCACGTCCGGTTTGTGCTCACGGAGAATATCGAGCGCCTCCTTCACTGTGCTGGCGTGCCAGACCGCGGTGCAGCCGAGGTCCTGCAGCATGTCTTCGACCAGGAAGGCCACGGCCGGCTCGTCCTCGACGATGAGCAGTTTGAGGCCTTCGAGCGAAAGGAATGGTGTGTTGCGCCGAGCGTTCATCAGGCCGCGCTCCCTTGCAGTGGAATGACTGCGCGGCAGTGCAGTCCGGCCGCGGCAAAATTCAATTCGACCTTGCCTTTGAGCTGCTGCGCCAAGCCGCGTTCGACAAAACGCGTGCCAAAGCCCTGTTTCTTGGGCGGCGTCACTTTCGGTCCGCCGTTTTCGTGCCAGTCGAGCACGAGCGTCTGGGCGGAGGCTTGGCCTTCCACGCTCCAACGCAGCGCCACCTGGCCACCCGGCACCGACAGCGCGCCGTATTTCGCCGCGTTCGTGGCCAGCTCATTGAGCGCCATCGCGATGGTCAGCGCGGCGTGGGGCGCAAGATGGATCGATGGACCGGCGACGACGATACGTTCGGCCGCCCCCTCTTCCTCATCGTGGTAGGCCTCGAGGATTTCGCCGGCAAGCGCGCTGAGATCGGCCGATGTCCAACGCGAGGATGAAAGCTGATTGTGGGCCTTGCTCAGAGCGAAAATGCGTTTTTCGAACAGGTCGCGAATCTCGTGCGGCACCTGGGCTTTACGAAGGGTCTGCGCCGCGACGGACTGGACCGTCGCCAGCGTGTTCTTCACCCGATGGTTCAATTCGTCCATCAAAGTCTTCTGCTCGAGCTCGGCGCGTTTGCGCTCGCTGATATCGACCATCATGTTGACCGCCCCGATCATGCTGCCGCTCTTATCGCGCAGCAGGGTCGGATAGGCGATAAACGGCACATGCGTGCCATCCGGCCGCTCCAACTGGGCCTCGGCATCGCGAATTTCACACTGCTCCCGAATGGCGACCGCCATCGGGCTTTCCTCGTGCCGCATATCGCGGCCATCGGCATGATAAAGTTTCCATGCCCCGCACCAGCGCGCGCCGTCGATCGCCGGCTCATGGCCCCATAGATCGGCAGCGGCCTGATTGTAGAAAGTCAGGTTGCCGTCCGCATCGGTCGTATAAAGCGCGACGGGCAGAGCTTCCAGGAGATCGCGGAATTGCCGCTCGCGCTCGCGGCGAATGGTTTCCAAACGCTTGCGCCGCGTGATGTCCTGCAGCACGCAGACGCCGCCGATCACGCGACCGCCGCCGTCCAATAGCGGTTCGAGATTGGCCAGCAGCGTCGCGCGCGTGCCATTGACGCGTTCGATCGTCAATTCGCGGTCGCGCGAGGGACGACCGCTGAGCAAAACTTGGCCGAGCGGGCCCTCCGTCAAGGCAAGGGCGTTGCTGGCAAACGAACTTTTAAGAGCGCTGCTGCGCAGCGATAGCCAGAACGCCGTCTCCGACTCGCCTGGCAGCGGCGCACGGTCCAGCAGATCCGCCATGCGGCGGTTATGCAGCACGATATTGCCATCGACGTCGCAGACGTAGAGGCCGACCGGCAACCATTCGAAGAACCCGTCCCATGACCGCAGGGCCTGCTGTAAAGGACCTGAGATCGCAGCTATGGGCGGTCCGCTATCGCTGTGATCAATGTTCGTCACGACTTCTCACTTACGCTGGGGTCATCCACCTGCCCCTCATGAGCAAACGAACAATCGGCAGCTTGAGTTCCCGCCATCGGGCTCTATTGTTGAGCCTGAGGTTTACATCGCAATATATTGATTTATATAATTTATTTCTGAATAAGTGACGCGCGAGGCCTGTCCAGGCCCCCGCGCGTCACTCAAGCCGCCCTAGCGGTGTGACGGTCGCTTAATCGGCGTATTTGAATTCCGGCAAGGACTTCAGAGCATCGCGCGAGGCATTGGCGATGACGATCTTGCCGTCCTTGATCGCGAGGGAGGACGAGCCTACCACGACGAGCCGCTGGCCCATGCCGAGGAAACCGCCGACCGCCAGCACCACATAGGGCACATTGCCGTCATTGCTGACGATCACGTCGTCCACGGTGCCGACTGATTCGCCGGCGCCGTTATAGACTTCGCTGCCGACGATCTTGGACGCGCGATAGCCGGTCGCCACCGTGTTGGGGTCGACCTTCACCAGTCCCATGGTCTGCGGCACGCCCTGCGACCAGGCCGGCGCCAGCGCCACGGTGGCAACAGCCGTCGCGGTGAGGACCAAGGCAACGATCGTAACTTCGACGACTTTCAGCATGGCGCTCTCCAATGGCAGATGAACCGAATGTCGAAGAGAGAACGCGGGCCATGGTCGCTGCGTTCCCTGAACATGCCGTGGCAAAATAGGGACAAAATCCCGCGCCCCCGGGCGCCGGGCGATTCGCGAAAAAATTATGCTTTGTAGGGGGAATCGTAGCTTCGCTGCCGGCCTAGAACCGGTGCGAGCAATGCCTCTTAAAGGCGAGACTGCGGGAAACGGGCCCGGCGGAGAGCCCTGAGCGGTCTAGCTCGGCAAGAAGCCGAGAGCCGCCTGGATTGCCGGCCAATAGATGCCGAAGACGATGGCGCCGATGACCGCCACGGTGATCAGGAGCGTCTTCAAGCCGGGACGCGAGGACGGGAAGATGGTGTTGTGGTCGACGACGACACTGTTGGGATCTTGGGCCATGAAGGCCTCCACCGTGGATTGTCCGGCAACCTAGCACGGGGCCGGAAAACGCCTTCATCCTATATATTTGACGAGTCCGTCGATCATCAGGCCGGCCGCCGACAGCAGCAGCACGAACTGGAAAACACGGTAAAACGCCTTCGGCGTCATACCGCGAAACCACCGCGTGCCCATCCAGATGCCGGCATAGACCACCGGCATGAGCATCACCGATTCGACGATGAGCTGCCAATCGATCAAGCCGATAACGGCGGTCGCCAGCACGCGCCACAAGGTCAGCATGGTGCCGAGCAGGATGGCGGTGGCGCGCAGGCTGATATGGTCGCGGCAGGCATGCTTGAGATAGACCGACAGCATCATCATGCCGCCCGCCCCGGCGACGCCGGTGATGAGGCCGATCAGCGTCGCCAGGCCGAAGGCGACCGGATAGGACCGCAGATCAACCTGCTGGGCGAAGCGGTTCAGCCACTGGCCCATGTCGAGCAGGATGATCATCGTCATGATCGCGCCGAGCGCCAGCGACAACGAGTCGGAGCTCAATTCGGCAAATAGCCAAACGCCGGCGGCGATCGACAGCGCCAAGGCGAGAAACACCGGCCGGCAGACCTTCCAGTCGCCGTCGCGCAGGCCTTCGGGCAGCAGGTGCAGTTGCGGCACCGTGGCGGCGATCATCGCGAGCAGCACGGCATGATGCGGCGGGATCAGCCAGGAGGTGAGCACGATGGCCGGCGCGATGGCACCGAAGCCGATGGCGCCGCGCGCAGCGAAGGCCAGAAAATAGATGACGACGATGCCACCGATCACCGGCCAGGAGACGCCCTCGAAGGGCTGGCCGAGCCAGAGATAGGCATCCTGGGGGATCACGGCCGCGCGCCGGCCTTGGGACGCATGAGATAGCAGGCAACGCCCATGACGACGTTGAGCAGCGCCGACACCGACATCACCCACATCACCGGCCACGGCGTGTCGTCGGCGAACAGGCCGTAGATCTGGGTGAACACCGCGCCGCCGAGCAACTGCAGGAACACGCCGATGCCGGAGGCCGTGCCGGCCAGCTCGGGAATGGTGCGGATGGCGCCGGCCTGGGCGTTCGACAAGGCGATGCCCTGCCCGAGCGCGACGATGAAGGACGGAATGAAGATCACCAGGACCGTCACCTGATCGATGAGCACGAAATAATCGAAACCGATCACCGCAGCCAGCGCCACCAGGGTGCCGACCAACACCATGATCTCGATCGCGACCTTGCCGCTGAGGCGGCTGGCGATCAAGTTGCCGAGCAGATAGCCGACCGGCGAGAACAGGAACAGCAGGCCGTATTCGAAGGCCGAGCGGCCGAGATAGACCTGGGTCAGGACGCCGGAGGCGCCGGCCAGGGTGAAGAAGGTGCCCGACGAGAAGGCCGTCTGCATGACGAAGACGGTGAAGCGCGGCTTGGCGAACAGCCGACCGTAACCGCGGAACAGCGTCAGGGCGCTGCCCGAGGAGCGCGCCGGCTTGGGATGGGTCTCGTAGAGCACGTAGAAAGCGGCGGCGGCGATCAGGCCGCCGGCGCCGAGCGCGAACCAGAACACGCTGCGCCAGCCGAAAGCGTCGATCAGCAGGCCGGAGATCGGCGGCGCGATGAACGGACCGAAGGTATAGGCCATCGTCAGATAGGCAATGGCCTTGACCAACGCTTCCGGGCCGTAGGCATCGCGCGCGATAACCCGCGACAAGGCGATGCCCGCCCCCGCCCCCATCGCCTGGATGACGCGCCCCGCCACCAGCAATTCGGCCGAGTGGGCGAAGGCGGAGACGGCGCTGCCGGCGAGGAAAAGGCCGAGCCCGGTCAGCATCATCGGGCGGCGGCCATAGCGGTCCGACAACGCCCCGTGGATCAGCGTGGTGAAGGCCATGGTGAAGAGGCTGATGCTGAAGGCGAGCTGCGCCAAGGCGTCCGACACGCCGAAATCCGCCTTGAGCCAGGGAATCACCGGCAAAAAGAGATGGATGGCGAGCGGGCCCATGAGCGCGATGGACGCGAGAACGACGGCGAAAACGGCGCTAGGCGCCGCGGTGGATGTGCGTGTCATGCGGCTGGAACGGCCAACGCTGAAAAATGAAATAGGACGGGCGAAAACACTGGACCTCATCATACAGAAACCCCACATGGAGGCTAGAAATCTGCCTGTGCCGATTTGGCCTTTTCGCCCTGCGCTTCAACAACCTCCCTGTCGTTTCGCCATGCGCTGGCTCGCCGCCTTCATCGCTTTCAATTTTGGTCTCTGCGCCCTGCTGCTTGCCGTGCTGTGGGCGACCACCGACCTGTTCAGCGGCCATGACGTGATGAGCATTCACGGCTGGATCGCCATGGGCCTCGGCGTGGTTTTCACATCCGGCCTCGGCGTCGGCCTCATGGGCCTGGTCTTCTACAGCCACCGATCCCATGCCGACGACAACGTCCGCTAACCCCTCCCCTCAGTTTTCGTAGAGAGCGTTCATGATTGCCCGCATGCTGGAGTATTTGTCCGGCCGCGCCGCGCCGATCGGCGCCGCCGCCTCCGCCGACGATCTGGAAATCGCCGTCGCCGCCCTGTTGATCGAGGCGGCGCGCATGGACGACGATTTCGACGAGGCCGAGCGCGCCGCCATCGGCCGCCTGCTCGGCGAGAAGTTCGGCCATGGCCCGGAGCAGGTCGCGCCGCTGGTCGCAGCCGCCGAGGCCGCCGTCGCCCGCTCGACGCAGATGTTCCCCTTCACCCGCGAAATCTGCGCCCGGCTCGATTACAAGGCGCGCGTGCGCATCATCGAAATGCTGTGGCGCGTGGCTTATGCCGACGGCGTGCTGAGCCCCGACGAGGACGCCCTGCTGCGCCGCATCGCCGGCCTGATCCATGTCGAGGACCGCGACCGCGGCTTCGCGCGCCAGCGCGCGCTGAAGGAATGAGCGCGGAAACGCGCGCTCACGCGACAATACCGTTGGCGGCTGAAGCAGAAGATCGCGCCGGCCGGTACCGCCGACATAAACGGCCTCACCGGGCAGCCTTCGCGCAATAAACCATGCCCTGCCGACGTTGAAGGACGACGCCTCACGCGTCGTACCAAAGTCCGCCGTTCACCATGTTTATTTTGAGAATTATCCAGGCGGCTGGGCTATCGTCCGGCGCCGTTCGTCGCCCTATTTGCAGGCCGCGCTCGGTATTGTTAAACCGTGACTTAACACCGGGGATTACCAGTTATGAATAAGCTTACGCTCACCGCCTTGATCGCCGCCGGCCTGTCGCTCGCCGCCTGCGTACCGATGTACGACTACTCCTACAATGAATCCGCCATGTATGCGCCGGGCGGCCAATTGGCCGACAAGCACGAAGGTCCGATGATCCTCGTCAGCGCGACGGACCAGTCTCTGAACGCCATGTTCCCCAAGGGGACCAGCAAGGCCCAAGTCATGCAGGCGCTCGGCAATCCGGCCTCGTCCTCGACCGTGTCGGACGGCACCTCGACGCAGTTTTTCACCCACAATTTCACCAGCTATCGGATGAAGAGCGTTCAGATTGAAACGCTGGTCGTCAATTACGACAAGACCGGCGCCGTCTCGATACTGACGCTCTCCAAGTCCAACAGCACCTGGTAAGTCGCTCACGTCCGTCAAAGAAAAAGGGGGCGCCGTGGCGTCCCCTTTTTTATGGCGGTGACGCCGACGTTGGATGACGCCGACAACGAACATCCCTAGGGCTGTGAACGCGCACGGCATAAAGATTAGCGAGGCGGAAGACCTTCAGTGCAGCGGACGCTAGAGCTGGCGTCCCCAAGGGGATTCGAACCCCTGTATCCACCGTGAAAGGGTGGTGTCCTAGGCCTCTAGACGATGGGGACGAGGCTGCAGGGCGGCCGGATATGGCAAGGCGGGCCGCCTCCAGGAAGGTGCGTCTGATTACGGGGAAATGGCCGCCAAATCAAGGCCCGATTGGGCCAAAATTGGCCTTGCGCCATAAAGCCTTACGGCTATTGGCTTCTGAGCCTGCCCGCATCGCCCTGGGGCGACCGGAAGGACCCTCGGGTCAAGCCCGAGAGTGACCGCCGGGGTTCGAATCCCCTTGGGGACGCCACGTCCCCAAAAGAAAACGGCGGCCCGGTCAGGGTCGCCGTTTCGCTGTCGGGTGAAGCCCGCGCCTACTTCATCGCCTCGATCGCCTTGGCGACCACGTCCGGCGACGCCGCCAGCGTGTCGGCGACGATCTTCGTCGTCTCCTGCCAGCCGCGGAAATCCGTCTCGATATCCTGCTTCTCGGCCTCGGCGAGGAAGACCGGGTCTTTCACCATCTTCTCCAGCGCATCGCGCAGCGCGGCGACGCGGTCGGCCGGCACGTCCGGCGTGGTGTTGATCGGCCGGCCGAGATTGGTCGGCGAGGCGATCAGATTGAGAATTTGCTTCTGCTCGGCCGTTTCGGCCAGTTCGGTCCACAGCGGCACGTCCTTGAGGTAAGGGTCGCGCGTGTAGCCGACCTGCACGAGGAAGCGCAGCTTGTTCTCCTTGAGCCACTCCGGCTTGCCTTCTTCGTAGGCCGAGAGCGCGCCGGTGCGGCCCTGGATTTCGCCGCGGTCGATGGCGATCAGCAGCTCCGGGACCGTCTTGTAGCCCTTGATGATCTTGAACTTGGTGCCGAGCACATGGTTCATCGCCGTGGTGTAACGGTAGGAGCTGGAGCCCTCGCCCGTCGCGCCGATGATGATCTCGGTCTTGCGCGCGTCGGCCAGCGTCTTGACCGGCGCGCTGTGCCAGATGGCGAGCGCCGGATTGCCCTTCTCGGCGAAGCGGCCGAGCCAGAGATATTTGTTGGCGTCGTAGCGCGCCGCCGACGGCGTGAGCAGCTGGTTGGACGTCACGTTCTGATTGAGCGCGGCGATCACCGTGCCGTCCTTCGGCGCGATCGAATAGATATGGTTGGCCGCCAGCATATGGCCGCCGCCCGGCATGTTCTGCACGATGATGCTCGGCTGGCCCGGAATAAATTTCGGCAGGTGGCGCTGCATCGCGCGCGCCAGAACGTCATAGCCGCCGCCGGCGCCGGTGCTGACGATGATGGTGACGGTCTTGCCTTTATAAAAATCCGCAGGGCTTTGCTGAGCCAGGGCCGCGCTAGCCGTGGCGAGGCAGGCGGCGGACAGAATCGCGGATGCGAATAGAGTCTTGGACATGATCTCTCCCTTGTTTGCTTGCGCTGGGCTCGTTGACCGGCCTGCCGCGCTTCGGCATTGTTGCTTGACGATTTTATAGCCGTTTTTGCCGCGCTACGCCCCGATTTTCTTGCTTGAACGCCGTCCCGGTAGCGGCTTTTTAGCGATGCGGCGAACTCGTCAGGCCGCTAGTCCTCGACCGCCGCCGCGTCGTCGATCTGGATTTCCACCGAGGATTTGCCCATCCACTCGTTGACGCGCAGCCGGCCGGCGAGCGCGACGGTGCGGCCGCCCGCGTTCAGCAAGGCGCGGCCGAGGTCCTGATCGGCGACGCGGAAGGCCATGGCCTTCAACTGGCCGCCGCCGCCCGCCTTCGCCCCCGCGCCGAGCAGATCGCCCGAGACGAACATGCGGACATGGCTGGTACCGACGATCTCGACCTTGGCGAG
>CAMAVH010000030.1 GCA_945861615.1 Rhizobium sp. Q54
ATCGCCCGCTCGATCGAGGCCTGCCTGCGCCTACAGGTGCCGCTGGTCTCTGCGGTGATCGGCGAGGGCGGTTCGGGCGGCGCCATCGCGCTGGCCGCTGCCGACCATGTCATCATGCTCGAACATTCGATCTATTCGGTGATCTCGCCGGAAGGCTGCGCCTCGATCCTGTGGCGCGGCGGGGGTCCGGAGCAGGCCAAGGTCGCCGCCGAGGCCCTGAAGGTCACCTCCGACGATCTCAAGAGCCTCGGCCTGATCGACGAGATCGTGCCCGAGCCCCTCGGCGGCGCCCATCGCGAGCCGGCCGCCGCCATGGCCGCGACCGGCAGCGCCATCGAGCGCGCCCTGCGGAAATTGCTCGGCAGCGGCGGCGGCGCCTGGCGCGAGCGCCGGCGCGAGAAATTCCTCGAGATGGGCCGCAAGGGGCTTTGAAAACCCCGTACGGCCTGCCGTGCGGCGAGTGAACGAACAGAGTTCCCCAGCGTTGACGCAGGAGCGTTCCATGCCGGACGCCGTCCCTCGTCGCAACGGAGAGCCTGACATGCCCTATTTCGATTTGGCTGGCGCGCGCCGCAAATCCCTGCCCGGTCTTTTGATCGGCACGCTGGCCGGCTGGGCCATTTTCTTCCTGATCTTCGGGCTGTTCGCGGCGCCCACCGCCGCCGCCAAGGCCGACCGCCTTGGTTTCGCCGCGCAATGGTTGCTGCTGATCGCGCTGCTGATCCTTGGCATGACGCTGATCATCGCCGTCGCGCGCAATTTCAGCCCGGCGATCGACCCGACGCTCAACCAGGAGCCGCGCTGCATCGACGTCTCGCGCCGCGTGCTGACCAATACGGTGGAACAGAGCCTGATCTTCGCGCTGCTCGCCCTGGCCATAGCCGCCGCGGCGCCGGCCGGTCAACTCGGCGTGCTGGCGGCGCTCGTCGTGATGTTCGTCGCCTCGCGTGTCGTCTTTTGGCTGGGCTATATCGCTGGGCCGTTCTATCGCAGCTACGGCGTGATGGGCATGCAGATCAACATCGTGATGGCTGTTTGGGCCGTCATTGCCGTGCTCGGTTATCAGCCTTTCTGGCTGACGCCCTGAACGAAGACGGCGGTTCCCTGAGGAGCCGCCGTGTGAGTTTCTATGGCCGAATGTTTCTTACTGGAACAGCTTCAACAGGTTCTGCGGCATCTGGTTGGCTTGCGCGAGCATCGCCACGCCCGACTGGACCAACACCTGCTTGGCGGTGAAGGCCGTCATTTCCGAAGCGACGTCGAGATCGAGCAGGCTGCTGCGCGCCGCTTCGGTGTTCTCGATGGTGGACGCCAGATTGTCCGAGGCAAAGTCGAGGCGGTTCTGCGCGGCGCCGACGCCTGCACGGGCGGTGTTGAGCGTATCGATCGCGGCGCTGATCGCCGTCGAGGTCGTGTCGGCCGCCGATTTGGTCAGGATGTTCTGGCCGTTGATGCCGAGCGACGTCGCCGAGACCGACCCGACGCCGATCGTCACTTCATCTACGCCTGACGTCGTGCCGGTGCCCAACTTGAAGGTGAAGTCGGTCTGATCGGAGGTCGAGGCGGTGCCCGTGATCCGCGTGTCGAGCATGCCCGACAAATCGAGTTCGGGTATGGTGCCGCCGCCGTCGAAGACGAACGTGACCTCGAAGCTCAGATCGAAGGTGTCGCCGCCGCCGTTCGTCAGCGTCGCGGTTTTATAGCCGGTCGTGCTCAGATCGACGGACGTCAGGGTCTGGTAGCTGCCGTAATAGAGGATCGACGTGGACTGGTTGCCGGTATCGTCGAGGATGACATTTCCGGTTTGGGCCGCGAAATCGGCCGCATCGCTGATATTGGAGATGGCGACGGAGCTTTCGTCGATCTCTCCAGTGTCGGCGGTGCCCGCCAAATAGGTCGGCAAGCTGCTGATGTCGTTCGACTTGTCGAAGGCGGCGTTCAGTTCGACGACGACGCCGATCTGATCGAAATTCACCGTCTGGGTCGCGTTGGTGGCGATGGCGTTGGAGCCGATCGCGATACCCTGGCTCTCGCCGGTGGTGAGGTTTTCCAGAGTGAGGACATCTATGGCGGAGTCGTAGCTGACGGAGATGGTCGTGTCGCCGACATCGTTGCCCAGGGTGATAGAGGCGAAGCCGTGCGCGGCATCGATGACGCTCGAGCCATTGAGCGAGACGTCAGTTTGGCTCGAGCCATTGACGAGCGAGGTGCCGTTGAAGTCGGTGTCTTGGGCGATGCGGTCCACTTCGGAGAGCAATGCTTGAAACTCGGTATCGAGCATGCCGCGCTCGGTCGAGGAGAGCTGGCCTGAGCCGGACTGCACCGCCAGCGTCTTCATGCGAACGAGAATGTCGTTCACCTTGGACATCGCGCCGTCGGCGATCTGCAGCATGGAGGTGGCCTGGCCGGCGTTGATCTTGGCCTGCTTCTGCGCCTGCACTTCGGCGTTCAAACGCGAGCCGATGGCGAGCGAGGCGGCGTCGTCCTTCGCGCCGAGAACGCGCGTGCCGGCGGATAATTTGGCGAGGGACGTGGAGGCGGCGGCGTCGGCCTTCGCGAGATAGCGCGTGGCGACATTGGACGCGTAATTCGAGACGATATTCAAAGCCAAGACATGCTCCTACATGGAGAGGTAGTGACGCGGCGTCCTGCCACGATCCGAAAGAGGATGTGCGGAAGTTATAGGCAGTCCATTAATACCCCGTTAATTCCGCGCGCGATCATTGATCATATTAAATGGGATTTCTTTGCCGGGTTTGCGCGGCGCCAAACCGAAAACGGCGGCCTTGAGGGCCGCCGCTTCTCATTTGGCTGCGCGACGGTTCAGGCCAGGCGGCCGTGGCACTGCTTGTATTTCTTGCCCGAGCCGCAAGGGCAGGCGGCGTTGCGCGCGACCTTGCCCCAGGTCGAGGAATCGGCGGGATCGAGCGCACGGCGCGACGTGCTTTCCACTTCGCCGTCCGGTCCGCCGAGGGCGGGGTCCGTGCGGGTCTCGTGCATCTCGCGCGGACCTTGCGGCATCGGCACGTCGGACGGCTGGTTGATCTGCAGTTCGATGCTGCACAGCACCGAGGTCACGTTCTCGCGCAGCTGGTCGAGCATCTTCTCGAACAGCGAGAAGGCTTCGGTCTTGTATTCGTTGAGCGGGTCGCGCTGCGCGTAGGAGCGCAGGCCGATGCCCTGGCGCAGATGGTCCAGTGTGAGCAGATGGTCCTTCCAGGTCTGGTCGAGCACCTGCAGCAGCAAGCTCTTCTCGACCATGCGCATCACTTCCGGCGAATAGCGCACGGCCTTTTCGGCCATCTTGCGGTCGGCGGCATCGAGGATGCGGGCGCGGATCTCGGCGTCGGCGATGCCTTCTTCCTTGGCCCAGTCGGCGACCGGCAGGGTGAGCCCCAACAGGCGCAGGCATTCCTCGTGCAATAGCGCCGTGTCCCACTGCTCGGGATAGGCCTTTTCCGGAATGGCGCGCGAGACCATGTTTTCGATCACTTCATGGCGCATGTCGGTGACCATGGTCGAGACATCGTCGCTGCGCATCAGCTCGATGCGCTGCTCGTAGATGACCTTGCGCTGGTCGTTCATCACGTCGTCGTACTTCAGCAGGTTCTTGCGCGCTTCGAAGTTGTGCGCCTCGACCTTCTGCTGCGCCTTCTCCAACGCCTTGTTGATCCACGGATGGATGATCGCTTCGCCCTGCTCGAGGCCGAGGCGCTGCAGCATCGAATCCATGCGCTCGGAGCCGAAGATGCGCATCAGGTCGTCCTGCAGCGACAGGAAGAATTTCGAGGCGCCGGGATCGCCCTGGCGGCCCGAGCGGCCGCGCAGCTGGTTGTCGATGCGGCGGCTTTCGTGGCGCTCCGAGGCGATGACGTAGAGGCCGCCGGCTTCCAGGGCGATCTTCTTGCCCGCGGCGATCTCGGCCTTAATCTCTTCGATACGGCGGGCGCGCTCGGCCTCGTCGGTGACGTCGGCCAGTTCGTTCTTGATGCGCAGGTCGACGTTGCCGCCGAGCTGGATGTCGGTGCCACGGCCGGCCATGTTGGTGGCGATGGTCACCGAGCCGGGCCGACCGGCCTGGGCGATGATGGCGGCTTCCTGCTCGTGATAGCGCGCGTTGAGCACGGCGTGCTTGATGTTCTTGCGCTTGAGGATTTCCGAGATCAGCTCGGACTTCTCGATGCTGGTGGTGCCGACGAGCACCGGCTGCTGGCGCTTCTGGCATTCCTCGATCTGCTGCGTCACCGCCTCGTACTTCTCCTCGGCGGTGCGATAGACCTCGTCATGATGGTCGATGCGCGAGATATTCAGGTTCGTCGGGATCGACATGACGCCGAGCTTGTAGATGTCCTCGAATTCGGCCGCTTCGGTGGAGGCCGTGCCGGTCATGCCGGCGAGCTTGGGATACATGCGGAAGAAGTTCTGGAAGGTGATCGAAGCCAACGTCTGGTTTTCGTTCTGAACCGTGACGTTTTCCTTGGCTTCGAGCGCCTGATGCAGGCCTTCCGAATAGCGGCGGCCTTCCATGGCGCGGCCGGTGAATTCGTCGACGATCAGGATCTTGTCGTCCTTGATCATGTAGTCGCGGTCGCGCATGAACAGCTTGTGCGCGCGCAGCGCCTGGTTGACGTGGTGGACGACGGAGACGTTTTCGAAGTCGTAGAGATCGCCGCGGATGATGCCGGCTTCGACCAGCAGCTCCTCCATATGCTGGATGCCCGCTTCGGTCAGGGCGACGGTGCGCTGCTTCTCGTCCTTTTCGTAATCCTCGGCCGCCAGTTTCGGCATCAAGGCGTCGACCTTGCGGTAGAGCTCCGAGGAATCCTCGGCCGGGCCGGAGATGATGAGCGGCGTGCGCGCCTCGTCGATGAGGATCGAATCGACTTCGTCGACGATGGCGTAGTTGAAGGGGCGGTGGACCATTTCCTCCAGGCGATACTTCATGTTGTCGCGGAGATAGTCGAAGCCCAGTTCGTTGTTGGTGCCGTAGGTGACGTCGCAGCCGTAGGCGATGCGCCGCTCGAAGTCGTCGAGGCCATGGACGATGCAGCCGACGGTCAGGCCGAGGAAGGTATAGACTTGGCCCATCCATTCGGCGTCGCGGCTGGCAAGGTAGTCGTTGACGGTGACGACATGGACGCCCTTGCCCGACAGCGCGTTGAGATAGACGGCGAGGGTGGCGACCAGGGTCTTGCCTTCGCCGGTGGCCATTTCGGCGATGCTGCCGCGATGGAGGGTGATGCCGCCCATCATCTGCACGTCGAAGTGGCGCTGGCCGAGGGTGCGCTTGGCCGCCTCGCGCACGGTGGCGAAGGCCTCGACCAGCAGATCGTCGAGGGTTTCGCCCTTGGCCAGGCGATCGCGGAACCAGGGGGTGCGCGCCGCCAGCTCGGCGTCGCTCAGCTTGATCAGCTCGGGTTCGAGGGCGGCGATGTCCGCGACCGTCTTTTCCAGACGCCGGACCTGGCGGTCGTTGACGGTACCGATGAATTTGCGGGCGAAAGCGCCGAACATGGGCGAAGAACCTCTAGCGGGCGTGAGCCATTCCCTCCAGGCCCGCGCGAGCAGGCGCCGCGAAGCCCGCGCACGGGAGGAATGACCTGAAAACGCGGGGAAAACCTTGAAATCCTGCGAAAGCGGCCCCTGACAGATAGAGAGCGAGGGCGCGCATGTCAACGCCGGCCAGGCAGGTCGGTTCCCGGCGCGCCAGGGGGCTCCCCGGCCTTGCCGGGGGGCCTCACGGGCTTGTCACCAAAGCGGCCGCAAAGCCCTTCGCCCGGTCCAAAACGGTCGTGTAGGATGCGCGGCGAAGCGGCCCGCCCCGGTCTCGAGACGGGGGGCGGCGGCCGTGCCCTTTTAAGGATGTTTTCCGACCATGATTTACGGCTCCCGCGCGGCTCGCGCCGGCTTTTCCCTATTTGCCCCGGGTTTCCTGGCGCTCTCCCTGATCGCCGCCGCCCCCATGGGGGCCTGGGCCCAGGCGGCGCCGAAGCCGGCGGCGTCTGCCAGCGATCCGGTCGTCGCCCGCGTCGACGGCCAGCCCATCCTGCGCTCCGAAGTGCTGGCGACGATGGACACGCTGCCGCCGCAGTACCGCGCCATGCCGCTCGAAGCGATCTTCCCGGCCCTGGTCGGCCAAATCATCGACCGCAAGCTGGTGGTCGCCGCGGCCAAGAAGGAAAAGCTCGAAACCGACGCCGACTACAAAAAGCGCATGGCCGAGCTGCAGGATCGCGTGCTCGAGCAGGTCTATATCAACAAGAAGATCGACGCGCAGCTGACCGACGCCGTGCTCAAGAAAGAATATGACAAGATGCCGACCGAATCGAAGGTCCGCGCCAGTCACATCCTGGTCAAGACGCGCGATGAGGCGGTGCAGGTCATCCGCGAGATTTCCGGCGGCGCCAAGTTCGAGGACGTGGCGGCCAAGAAGTCGCTCGATCCGTCGGGCAAGCAGGGCGGCGATCTCGGATTCTTCACCAAGGAGCAGATGGTCGCGCCCTTCTCTGACGCCGCCTTCAAAATGAAGAAGGGCGAGATCAGCAAGAGCCCGGTCGAGACCCAGTTCGGCTGGCATGTCATCCGCGTCGAGGAAATCCAGGCCGACGCCAAGCCCGCCTTCGACGAGGTGCGCAACGAGCTGCGCGACCAGATGAGCGATACGGTGTTCGGCGACGTCATCGAAAAGCTGCGCGCCAGCGCCAAGGTCGAGCGCTTCAACCCGGACGGCAGCGTCCCGGCGCCGCAGGCCATGCCGTAATCGCAGGGCCGCAAAGCCTTGTCACGGCACGGTCGCGACGCCTCAGACGTTGCGGGCCGGGCCACGATATCCTAAACCTGACCTGTCGATTCCCGCCGCCGGCATACCTCTTGTAAAAGGGGGCCCGGCGGCGGTCGTCCTTTCGTCGCGATCCCTCCGCCCCTTCAGCAAACTGTGAGCCCGTCATGGCCATCAAAACCTCGCCGCTCGCCCCCGCCCGCTTCCCCGATCTGCCCGCCGTCGCCGGCGTGCGTCTCGGCGTCGCCGAGGCCGGCGTGCGATACAAGGGCCGCACCGATTTGATGGTTGCCGAATTGGCGCCGGGCACGACGATCGCCGGCGCCTTCACCCGCTCGCTCAGCGCCTCGGCGCCGGTCGATTGGTGCCGCGCCGCCGTCAAGGGCGGCAAGGCGCGCGCCATCGTCGTCAATTCGGGCAATGCCAACGCCTTCACCGGCAAGGCCGGCGTTACCGCCGTCACCGTCACGGCGGAGGCGGCGGCCAAGGCCGTCGGCTGCAAGCCCAAGGAGGTTTTCATCGCCTCGACTGGCGTGATCGGCGAGCCCCTGCCCGCCGAGAAGATCGCTGCCGCCCTCCCTGGCTTGGTGAGGAGCAATCTCACCGCGTCTTGGGAGCAGGCGGCGCGCGCCATCATGACGACCGACACTTATCCGAAGGCCGTCACGCGCACCGCCAGCATCGGCGGCGTGAACGTCACCATCGTCGGCATCATCAAGGGCTCGGGCATGATCGCGCCCAACATGGGCACCATGCTCGGCTTCCTGTTCACCGACGCCAAGATTCCGGCGAAGGTGCTGCAGGCCCTGGTGACCAAGGGCGTCGACAAGTCGTTCAATTGCATCACCGTCGATAGCGACACCTCGACGAGCGACACCATCCTGCTCGCCGCGACCGGGCAGGGGCCGACGCACAAGGCGGTCAAGTCGGCGGCCGACGCGCATCTGCGCGACTTCAAGGCCAAACTCGACGAGGCCATGCTGGAATTGGCCCATCTCGTGGTGAAGGACGGCGAGGGCGCGACGAAATTCGTCGAGATCCGCGTCACCGGCGCCGCCAGCAATCCGGCGGCCAAGCGCATCGGCCTCGCCATCGCCAATTCGCCGCTGGTCAAGACCGCCATTGCCGGCTCCGACGCCAATTGGGGCCGCATCGTCGCGGCGGTCGGCAAGGCCGGCGAGAAGGCCGAGCGCGACCGCATGAAGATCGCGGTCGGCGGCATCGTCATCACCGAGAAGGGCATGGTGCGTCCCGGCTATGACGAGACGCCGGTCGCCGCCCACATGAAGGGCGAGAATATCCTGATCGAGGTCGATGTCGGCGTGCGTGTCGGCGGTAAAGCCGCGAAGGGCAAGGCCACCGTGTGGACCTGCGACCTCACGCACGCCTATATCGACATCAACATCGGCTATCGCAGCTAAGAATGTCGGGCGGGGCGCAACCCACCGTCGGCAAATTGCCTGCCGACAAACCAATGGTCTTGGTGACGGCCGTCGCGCTGATCGACAGCGACGGCCGCATCCTCATCGCTCAGCGCCCGCCGGGCAAAAGCCTGGCCGGCCTGTGGGAATTTCCCGGCGGCAAGGTCGATGCCGGCGAGACGCCCGAAGGCGCGCTGGTGCGCGAATTGCGCGAGGAGCTCGGCATCGAGGTGGAAGAAGCCTGCCTCGGCCCCTTCACCTTCGCCTCGCACGCTTACGAAAAATTCCACCTGCTGATGCCGCTCTATCTCTGTCGCGTCTGGCAGGGCACGCCCGAAGCCCGCGAGGGCCAGGTGCTGAAATGGGTGCGCGTCGGCCAGCTCGACGACCATCCGATGCCGCCGGCGGACAAACCGCTGGTGGCGATGCTGCGGGATTTTCTCTAGCTCTAGGCGCGCGCGCCGGGAAACCATTCGACATGGCTGTCGCCGCTGCGGCCGTAATAGACGACGCGCTTGCCGACGATATGGACGTGATAGCCGACGCAGCCGGCGCGAACGGCTCTTTCGCAGAATTCCTCGTATTTGATCGTGCCGGCCTGCGCCGCGCGGACTGCCACTTCGACGCCGGCGGCCGAAAAATCCGCCGCCGCTTCGCCGGTGACGGGGGCGTTCGCGACCTGTTCGGATGTGCCGTCCGGCCAGTAATAGATTTTCTCGGCACGCGTCAGGTCGGCGTGATAGCGCTCGACACCGGCGGCGATCAGGCGACCGAGGATCTGCGCGAAATTCTCCGTGCCCTGGTCCGATAGCGCCGAACATTCGCGCACGGCTTGCCGCAATGTCGCATTCATCGCCGATCTCCTTAGGATGTCGGGATTGTTATGAAGTCATGCCGCCGGACGATGCCTTGCATAGCGGCGACGATGTTCGCTCGGTCGGCCGGGCTGAGATGGCCGAAGAATTCGGCGTCGTTCTCATCGGCGAGGGCGGCCAGGCGCGGCACGAGCTTCCGGCCGTCCACGGTCAGCGCGAGGGACTGATAGCGCCGGTCGGCGGCGTCGGCCGTCCGCTGCGCCAGACATTTCTCGGCGAGCCGGTCGGTCAGCTTGGAAATGGCGCCGCGTGTCATGCCGAGGCGCGCGGCCAGGGCGCTCGGCGCGTCGTCCTTGTCATAGAGTTCGCGCAGCAGCACCCATTCCGCGACGGTCACGTCATAGGCCGCCAGCTTCAGGCTGAAGGCGTGAGACACTTGATTGGAGACGTAGCGCAGCCAGTATCCGACATGGGTGTCGAGCGGGCTGACGGTCGCAGGTTTTTTCATGACCATCCTCTATAGTTGACAAGGAAACTATCATAGTTAGTTTCCTTGTCAACTATCTGCGCGAAGCTAAAGCGGCCCGGGAAAAAAGGCTTTTAGGTCTTCGTGCCGCGGAACACGTTCACCGCGAAGACGATCATGCCGGCGAGGATGAGCAGCGAGCCGATGGCGGCGCCGGGCTCGGCCTGCGGGCGGTCGCTGAGGATCAGGCCGACCGCGACGGACAGCACGATCAGGCCGATGTTGGCGAGCCAGAATTGCGTCACGGCGAGCTTGCCCTTGGTCGCCGGGTAGAGCTTGTAGAACAGGCCGTAGAGGAACATCGACACCCAGCCGAGCAGCAGCCAGTGGGCATGCACCGGCATCAGGCTGTGGTCGTGGCTGGCGCTCATGAAGATGCCGCCGCAAATCCCGGTGAGGGCATAAAGCACGGCGATGCGCAAAAATACGCGGTCGATAGAGTCGGACATGGCGATAATCTCCCCTCGCTGAAACTCTCCGCGCGCTCTTTAAGCGAAGCTCGAGGGAAATAAAAGCCGGATTGGCGGCTGCAAAGGGCCGCTTTATCGGGCCATTTTCCTGAGGCCGCACGCGCCTTACGGCTCGGCCTTGTCGCCCGCCGGCTGTTCGGTGCTGCCGAGCGCGTCGGCCAGACGCTGGGCGGCGCTGCCGGGCTTGAGCGGTTTCTGCTGGCTGGCGTGGGGCGTCCAGCCGCCGAGATAGAGCACCTGAAAGGTGACGGTCACGCGCCCGTCATCGTCGGCGAAGTCCTTGGCATAGATCGCCGCCGCTTCAAGCAGGGTGGCGCGGCGGCTGAAGCCCTTGCGCCGCTCTGCTACGGCGTTGCTCTCGCCCATGCCGCGCAGCTCCTTCATCAGTTCGAAGGCGTTGGCATAGGAGACGGTGAGCGTGTCGCTGTCCGCCACCGGCAGGGCGAAGCCGGCGCGCGTCAGCAGGTTGCCGGCGTCACGGATATCGGCCATCGGCGAAATGCGCGGCGACAGGCCGCCTTCGAGCTTCAATTCGGCGTCCATCAGGCAGCGCCGCAATTCGAACAGGCTGTCGCCGCCGAGCAGGGCGCCGAGGAAAAAGCCGTCGGGCTTGAGGGCGCGGCGCACTTGCGCCAGCGCGCCCGGCAGGTCGTTGACCCAATGAAGCGAGAGATTGCTCACCGCGAGATCGAAACTTTCCGGCGCGAAGGGCAGCCATTCCTCGTCGGCGACGACGCGGAGATGGGCGTGCCCGTTCGCGGCCGTCATGGCCGGCGACAGATCGCATTGCACGACCATGTCGCGGCCGGCTGGTCCGAGATAATCGGCCATGGCGCCATCATGGGCGCCGAGATCGAGCACGCGGGGAAAGTCGCGGCGGATGTCGCCGATGCGTTCGCCGAGCCGCTCGCCGATTTCGCGCAGCAGGAAATCGTGGCGCGCCAGGCCGGGCGCGGCGCGGTCGCGATGGCGGCGCACGATGGCGCGGTCGAAGGGGCGGATGATGTCTTCAGCCATGGCGGATTTATCGCATAGCCGGCGCGCCGTTGACAGCCGACCCGTTGACAGGACGAGGGGCGCGCCGTCTCATGCCGCCATGAGCCTGTTTCCCGCCGCGCGACCCAATATTTTCGCCCAAGCCGGTCAGCTTCTGCGCCCGCTCGGGCGGTTGGGGCTGGATGCATTGCTGCCGCCGCAATGCCTGGCCTGCGGCGAACTGGTCGGCGAGCCGGGCGCCCTCTGCGGGCCCTGCTGGGGCGGGCTCAATTTCATCGCCGCGCCGCTCTGCCGGACCTGCGGCCGGCCCTTCGAATTCGATCCGTCAGGACAAGCCGGAGACGAGACGGTCTGCGGTGCCTGCATCGCCCGCCCACCCGAGTTTGCGATGGCGCGTTCGGCCCTGGCCTATGACGACGCCAGCCGCCGCCTGATCCTTGGTTTCAAGCGCGCCGACCGCACCCATGCGGCGCCGGCCTTCGCGCGCTGGATGGCGCGTGCCGGCGCCGGCTTGATCGCCGAGGCCGACATCGTGGCGCCGGTGCCGCTCCATTGGTCGCGCCTGCTGGCGCGGCGCTACAACCAGTCGGCGCTGCTCGCCAACGCGCTCGCCAAACAGACCGGCAAGACGGCGCTGCCGGACTTGCTCCGTCGCCGACGCCGCACGCCCTCGCAGGGCGGGCTCGGCCGCTTGGCGCGCTTTCGCAACGTCGCCGGCGCCTTCAGCGTCGCGCCGCGTCATCGAACGGCGCTGGCCGATCGCAGGGTGCTGCTGATCGACGACGTGCTGACCACCGGCGCTACCGTCGAGGCTTGCGCCAAAGTGCTGCTGCGCGCCGGCGCGGCGCAGGTGTCGGTGTTGACGCTCGCGCGCGTGTTAAGGCCGGAGTGAGCATGAATATTCGCAGCCAGCCGCCGCCGCTGTTGCCGCCTTTTTTTGACACCGCGTTCCGCGCCGCCTTCGACGAATTGCTGATCTGGCGGCGCGACGTGCGCCGTTTCATGCGCGATCCCCTGGCCGAAGGCGAGATCGACGCCCTGCTCGCCGCGGCGCACCGCGCGCCCTCGGTCGGCAATAGCCAGCCCTGGCGCTTCGCGCTGGTGGAAAGCCCGGCGCGCCGCGCGGCGGTGCGCGCCGACTTCGCGCGCTGCAATGCCGAGGCCCTGGCCGGTTATGCCGGGGAGCGCGCGAAGCTTTATGCCAGCCTCAAGCTGGCGGGCCTGGACGACGCGCCGGTGCATCTCGCCGTCTTCGCCGACCTGGAAACCGCGCAAGGCCACGGGCTCGGCCGGCGCACCATGCCGGAAACCATGGAATATTCCGCCGTCGGCGCCGTTATCCTTCTATGGCTGGCGGCGCGCGCCGCCGGGATCGGGGTCGGCTGGCTGTCCATTCTCGACCCGGTCGCCGTCGGTCACGTTCTGGAAACCCCTGACAACTGGCGGCTGATTGCCTATCTCTGTATCGGCTATCCTGCCGATCCATGCGACGTTCCGGACTTGGAACGAGCCGGTTGGCAAGAGCGCGCCGATTGGCGCGACCTGCTCATCAAGCGTTGAGGTCTTACGAGGATCACCATGGCGAAGATCGAAATCTACACGACGCCGCTCTGCGGCTATTGCTCGCGCGCCAAGTCGCTGCTCGAGCGCAAGGGCGCGGCCTACGAGGAAACCGACCTGACGGTGACGCCGGGCGCGCGCGACATCATGATCAAGCGCGCCGGCGGATTGCGCACCGTGCCGCAGATCTTCATCGACGGAAAGCACATCGGCGGCTCGGACGATCTGCAGCTGCTGGAGCGCAACGGCCAGCTTGATCCGCTGCTCGCTTAACTCTCGTCAGCCGGGGGCGCATGAGCAAGTTTAAAGTCTCCTGCCTGCAGCTGAATGCCGGCCCGGAGATCGCGCCGAACCTGGAAGTCATCGGCGACCTGACGCGCCGCGCCGTCGATGCCGGGGTCGAGCTGATCGCCATGCCTGAAAATTGCGCCATGCTCGAGCCGCGCCGGGCCAAGCTTTTGGAAAAGGTCGAGCCGCAGGAGAGCCATCATGCGCTGGCGGCTTTGCAGGCGCTCGCCGCCGAGACCGGCGCTTGGCTGCTGGTCGGCTCGCTCGCGGTCAAGCTGTCCGCCGACAAGGTGGCGAACCGCAGCTTCCTCCTCGATCCCACCGGTGGCATCGTCGCCAGTTACGACAAGCTGCATATGTTCGACGTCACCCTGCCATCGGGCGAGACCTACCGCGAATCCTCGACCTTCCAGCCGGGCGATCGCAGCGTCGTCGCGCCGACGCCGTGGGGCAAGCTCGGCATGACGGTCTGCTACGACCTGCGCTTTCCGGCGCTCTACCGTGCGCTCGCCGAAGCCGGCGCGCAGATGCTGAGCGTGCCGTCGGCCTTCACGCGCACGACCGGCCAGGCCCATTGGCATATCCTGCTGCGCGCCCGCGCCATTGAGACCGGCTGCTTCGTCATCGCTCCGGCGCAGACCGGCGACCATGCCGAAGGCCGCAAGACCTTCGGCCATTCGCTGATCGTCGATCCCTGGGGCGTCGTGCTGGCCGACGGCGGCGAGGCGGTCGGCTTCATCACCGCCGATATCGACTTGGCGCGCGTCGCCGAGGTGCGCGCCATGGTGCCGTCGCTGATCCACGGCCGGCCCATTCCCAAGCCGGAGATCGCCTAAAAAAAGCCCGGCATCGCTGCCGGGCTTTTTGTGCTGATCGCTCAACCTTGAGGAGGCTGGGGTGTCGTGCGCAGGTAAGGCTTCACCTTCTTGAAGCCTTTCGGGAAGGCCTTCTCGGCGTCGGCGTCCGATACGGCGGGGACGATGATGACGTCCTGGCCTTGCTGCCAGTTGGCTGGGGTCGCGATCTTGTATTGGTCGGTCAGCTGCATCGAATCGATGACGCGCAGGATCTCGTTGAAGTTGCGGCCCGTCGTCTGCGGATAGACGATCATTAGGCGGACCTTCTTCTTCGGATCGATGACGAAGACGGTACGCACCGTATAGACCTCGTCATGGGCCGGATGGACCATGCCGTAGAGGTTGGCGACCTTGCGGTCCGGATCGGCGATGATCGGGAAATCGATTTTGCAGTTCTGGGTCTCTTCGATGTCGCCGATCCAGCCCTTGTGCGATTCGACCGGATCGACCGAGAGGGCCAGCGCCTTGACGTTGCGCTTTTTGAACTCGCCGGACAGATTGCCGACGGCGCCGAGCTCCGTGGTGCAAACTGGAGTGAAATCCTTGGGGTGCGAAAACAGCACGATCCAGCTGTCGCCGGCCCAGTCGTGGAATTTGATGCGGCCGGCGCTGGTCTCGGCCTCGAAATCGGGAGCGGTGTCGCCCAAACGCAGGGTCATGGAAATCTCCTCTAGGGGGGTGGAGGGAGCTAAACGAAGACTAAGCCCGGCAGGGCATATTAGCAATATATATATGTGAAATATTATTAATCACATTAATTATTTGTTTTATTGATAGCGCCAAGCCCTTGCGGAATCTCGGCGAACCGCCATTTATAGGGCCGGTTTTTTGATCCTTCGTTTGCGTTTTGGACATCATGATCGTTTTCGACCTCTGTTGCCCGAAGAGCCATGTGTTCGAGGGCTGGTTCCGCGACAGCGCCGCGTTCGACGAGCAAACCGCAGCCGGCGATCTCGCTTGCCCGGTCTGCGGCAGCCATGACATCGCCAAGGCGCTGATGGCGCCCAATATCCCGGCCAAGAGCAATGCCCGCCGCGGCCCGGCCCCGGTCGCCTTGACCGACGAGCCGGCGAGCGAGGTGATGGCGACGACGCCGGCGATGACGCCGGGCGAAGGCCCGTCGCCCGAGGTCTTCGCCGCCGCCATGAAAGCGCTGCGCGCCTTGCATCAGGACATCGAGAAGACCTGCGACTATGTCGGCGAGAATTTCGCCGAAGAGGCGCGCAAGATTCATTATGGCGAGGCGGACCCGCGCGGCATTTATGGCGAGGCGACGCCCGACGAGGCGCGCGAGCTGCGTGAAGAGGGCGTCGATGTGATGGCCCTGCCGCGTCCGCCGCGCGAAGACGCGTAAAGATCGGGGCGAGGGGAACGGGCGATGGCGATGTATCTGGCGGGCGAGCAGCTGTTCAACGACGGCGATCTGAAGGATTGGCTCGACGCGCGCCTTAAGGAAGCCTTCGCCTATGCCGAGAGCTTCACGGCGGAGAATTTCTCCGCCTATAGCGACATGGCGCTCGAATCGGCGGTGATGTCGCGCTATCGCGTGCCCGAAACGCATCTCTTCGTCGATCGCGCCTATTTCGTCGAGGAGCAGGAGCTGACCGTGGCGGAAGCCAACCTGCCGATGGAAGGCCAACCGACCGAGGGCGCCAATCCGCTGGCGCCCGACACCAAATTGAAATCGGTGACCATCGCCATTCCCTTCCAAGGGCCGGCGCAGCTGCTCTCCATGCGGCCCAACGTATTTTCCGCCCATCAGGCGGAAGGCGAGATTCGCGGTCAGGAAATCTGGGTCAATTTCGTCGCTGCGGCGGTGCGCGAGGACGCCATCGAATATCGCTTCCAGCAGCATATCGCGCTGATCGAGCGCACCCTGGAAGTGACGCAATGGCAGGCGATGGATTTCAACACCGAGCTGCCGCTTAAATTGCGCCCGCTGCTGAAATCGCGCCGCGCCGCCCTAACCGGCGCCAAGGCGTAGCTGTCTCGCAAAGCGACGTCATGATAAATCGTCACCCTCGGGCTTGACCCGAGGGTCCATCCATCAAGCGCTCAGGCGTCGGCCTGATGGATGCTCGGGGCAAGCCCGAGCATGACGTTTATTTAGGTGGAAACAGCCGCGCTCAGAGCGGCTTGGTCGACAGGATCATGTAATTGACGGCAGCGTCGCGCGACAGCGACCAGCGGTCGCTGAGCGGGTTGTAGACGACGCCGGTGGTCTCGCCGACGGTCAGGTCCGCCGCCGCCAGTTCGGCGCGCAGTTCCTCCGGCTTGACGAATTTCTGCCAGTTGTGGGTGCCGCGCGGCAGCCAGCCGAGCACATATTCGGCGCCGACGATGGCCAGCGCATAGGCCTTGGCCGTGCGGTTGAGCGTGGCCACCACCATCAGGCCGCCGGGCTTGAGGGCAAGCGCCGAGGCGGCGAGGAAGGCCGGCCGGTCGGCGACATGCTCGATGACTTCCATGTTGAGCACGGCATCGAAGCCGGCGCCTGTGGCGGCGAGCGCCTCGACCGTGGTTTCGCGGTAATCGATGGCGAGGCCCATCTGCTCGGCATGCAGCCGGGCGGCCATCAGGCCGGGCCCGCTGGCGTCGATCCCGGTGACCTCGGCGCCGAGCCGGGTGAGAGGCTCGGCGAGCAGGCCGCCGCCGCAGCCGACATCGAGAATTCTGAGCCCGGCGAGGGGCCTGTCGGCCAGCGGGTCGCGTCCGAAGTGGTTCGCCAGCCGGTCGCGCAGAAAGCCGACGCGCACCGGATTGAAGCGATGCAGCGGCTTGAACTTGCCATGGGGGTTCCACCATTCGGTGGCCAGGGCGGAAAAGCGGGCGATTTCGCCGGGATCGACCGTGGCATCGACGGTCGAAGCGGGGGGGGCGGCGTCGGTCATGGCGCGAGAACGGCCCTTCCTGGTGCGATGCAGCGAAAAATCAGCTTAAAACCAAGCAGTTACCGGTTGGTAAAGGTTGGCCGCCGTCCTTGCGGCGGTCATATCACCTAGAGTATGTATAGCCGCCCTCTCGGGGGAACAAGGGAAACGCCCAATCGGATCGGTCCGGCCGAGGTTCAGTCTCCTCGCGCCAGCCCGCCGTCATGGCGTTTTCGGCATCGGTTTCACAGTCAGGTCAGCCGCGTGGCGGGCAACGTGCAGAAGCTCCGTATCGTTCAAAAATTCGGCGGGACATCCGTCGGCAACATCGAGCGCATTCGCGCCGTCGCGCAGAAGGTCAAGATGGAGGTCGATCGCGGCCATCAGGTCGCGGTCGTCGTCTCGGCCATGTCTGGCGCGACGAATCAACTCGTCGGCTGGGTGAATGAAATCTCCAAGCTGTACGACGAGCGCGAATACGACACCGTGGTCGCCTCAGGCGAGCAGGTCACCTGCGGCCTGACGGCGCTCGCCCTGCAAGAGATCGGCATCAAGTCGCGCTCCTGGCTCGGCTGGCAGCTGCCCGTCTACACCGACGGCGTCCACGGCAAGGCCCGCATCGAGGGCATCGAGACGGGCGATCTGGAGAAGCGCATGGCGGCCGGCGAAGTGCCGGTGCTGGCGGGCTTCCAGGGGCTCGGCAAAGAGAACCGCATCACCACGCTCGGGCGCGGCGGTTCCGACATCTCGGCGGTGGCGCTCGCCGCCGCGTTGAACGCCGACCGCTGCGACATCTACACCGATGTCGACGGCGTCTATACGACGGATCCGCGCATCGTTGCCAAGGCCCGCAAGCTCGATAAAATCACGTACGAAGAGATGCTCGAAATGGCGTCCCTCGGCGCGAAAGTTTTGCATACCCGCTCGGTCGAATTGGCCATGAAGCAGCGCGTGCGCCTCCAGGTGCTCTCCAGTTTCAATGACCAGCCGGGCACCCTCGTGGTCGATGAGGAAGAAATCGTGGAAAAAGAACTCGTCAGCGGCATCGCCTATTCGCGCGACGAAGCCAAGGTCACGCTCGTGCGCGTGCCCGACCGGCCCGGCGTCGCCGCCAGCATCTTCGGCTCGCTCGCCGAGGCCAGCATCAACGTCGACATGATCGTCCAGAACGTGTCGGAGGACGGCAAGGCGACCGATTTAACCTTCACGGTGACGCGCAGCGATCTGCCGCGCGCGCTCAAGGTGCTCGAAGGCAAGGCCGGCGAGCTCGGCTATGCTTCGCTCAAGCCCGACGCCAACGTGGTCAAGATCTCGGTCGTCGGCGTCGGCATGCGCAGCCATGCGGGCGTCGCCCAGCTGATGTTCCAGACGCTGGCCGAAAAAGGTATCAACATCCAAGTCATCTCGACTTCCGAGATCAAGGTGAGCGTGCTGATCGCCGAAGAATATACCGAGCTGGCGCTCCGCGCCCTCCACACAGCCTACAACCTCGACGCGGCCTAAGCGCATGACAGATCGCGCTGCCCCGACAATGCAGAGGGCCAGGCGGCAGCTCGACGAGCTCTGGCGGCGCGGCGCCGATTTCCTCGGCGCGCCCACCGCCATCCTCGGCGGCGCCATGACCTGGGTGTCCGAGCGCAACCTGGTGGCGGCGATTTCCAATGGCGGCGGCTTCGGCGTCATCGCCTGCGGCTCGATGGATCCCGACCGCCTGCGCGCGGAGATCCGCGCCACCTTCGCGCTGACGAAGAAGCCGTTCGGCGTCAACCTCATCACCATGCATCCGCAGCTCGCCGAACTGATCGACGTCTGTATCGCCGAGAGCGTCAGCCATGTCGTGCTGGCCGGTGGCGTCCCGACGTCGCAATCGATCGGCCGCCTGAAGGACGCCGGCCGCAAGGTCATCGCCTTCGCGCCGGCCCTCGTCATGGCCAAGCGCCTGGTCAAGCTCGGCGCCGACGCCATCGTCATCGAGGGCGCCGAAGCGGGCGGCCATATCGGCCCAGTCACCACCAGCGTGCTGGCGCAGGAAATCCTGCCGGTGATGCGCGACGTGCCGGTCTTCGTCGCCGGCGGCATCGGTCGCGGCGAGGCCATCCTGTCCTATTTGGAGATGGGCGCGGCGGGCGTGCAGCTCGGCACGCGCTTCGTCTGCGCCACCGAATCGGTCGCCCATCCGGCTTTCAAGAAGGCCTTCATCAACGCCAATGCGCGCGATGCCATGCCTTCGGTGCAGGTCGATCCCCGCTTTCCGGTGATCCCGGTGCGCGCGATCCAGAATCAGGCCACCGAACGCTTTGCCGAGACGCAGCGCGCGGTGATCGACGAATTCCGCGCCGGCGGCATCGACCAGAAGGAAGCGCAGCTCAAGATCGAGCATTTCTGGGCCGGCGCCTTGCGCCGCGCCGTGGTCGACGGCGATGTCGAGAACGGCTCGCTGATGGCGGGCCAGAGCGTCGGCATGGTGACGCGCGAGCAGCCCACCGCCGAGATCATCCAGGATTTGATCGATCAAGCGTGCGAGGCGCTGATTGTGCGCGACGCCCGCACCGAGGCGCAGGTCTGATGCAGCGCACTCCCGCCGAACATAGCCCCGGCGGGCCGCGTCAACTGCTCCGCCGCCTTCGCGACGTCATGGCAGGCCAGGCGTCTGCGCAGCAGCGTCTCGACCAGGTGGTCGGCACGATCGCCGCCGACCTGCATGCCGACGTGTGCTCGATTTACGTGCGGCGCGCCGGCGACCTTCTCGAACTGTTCTCCACCTTCGGCTTGAACCCGACCGCCGTTCACCGCACGCGGCTGCGGCTTGGCGAAGGCCTCGTCGGCAATATCGCCGCCCATGCCCGTCCGCTCAGCCTGGCGGACGCCCAGTCGCACCCAGATTTCGCCTATCGCCCGGAAACCGGCGAAGAGGTGTTCCATTCCCTGCTCGGCGTGCCGATCCTGCGCGGCGGCCGCGTCATCGGCGTGCTGGTCATTCAGCACAAGAACCAGCGGCTCTATAACGAAGAGGAAAGCGAAGCCCTCGAGACCATTTCGATGGTGCTGGCCGAGCTGGTGGCGAGCGGCGATCTGGTCACCGCGGAAGAGCGCGCGCCGTCGGAAGGCATCGGGCTGCTGCCGGTGCGCCTCGAAGGCGTTCGGCTCAATCTCGGCATCGCCATGGGCCTTGCGGTCCTGCATCAGCCCAATATCACCATCCGCCAGGTCGTCGCCGAAGATCCCGAGGTCGAGTTGAAGCGCCTGGAGCATTCGGTCGCCAGCATGCATAGCGCGCTGGATTCCATGCTCGCCTCCACGGCGATCACCGAGTCCGGCGAAGAGCGCGACGTGCTGGAAACCTATCGGATGATCGCCGGCGACAGCGGGTGGCTCGACCGTATCGAGGACGCCATCCGCACCGGCCTAACCGCCGAAGCCGCGGTGCAGCAGACGCGCGAATCGACGCGCGCGCGCATGAACCAGGTCACCGATCCTTATTTGCGCGAACGACTCGAGGATTTCGAGGCCTTGGCGGTGCGTCTCTTGATGCATCTGACCGGTGACATGGACGGCATGGCGAACGTCGTGCTGCCCGACAATGTCGTGCTGATCGCCCGCAGCATGGGCCCCGCCGAACTGCTCGACTACGACACGCGCAAATTACGCGCCCTGGTGCTGGAGGAGGGTTCGCCCACCTCGCATGTCGCCGTGGTGGCGCGGGCGCTCGATATTCCAGTGCTCGGGCTGGTGAAGGATGCGCTGCACCGCGTCGAGCCGCTCGATCCCGTGATCGTCGATGCGGATTCCGGCGCGCTCTATATCCGTCCCGGCGAAGACATCCAGCAGACCTTCGCCGAGAACATGCGCGTGCGCGCCGAGCGCCGGCAGTCCTATATCGCGATGCGCGACAAGCCGGCGGAAACGCGCGACGGCCACCGGATTTCGCTCAATATCAACGCCGGGCTCGAAATCGACGCGGCGCATCTGCACGACGCCGGCGCCGACGGCATCGGCCTTTATCGCACCGAAATCCCCTTCATGGTGCGCGTCGAATATCCCGGCGTCGAGGCGCAAACCGAGCTTTACGCGCGCATATTCGAACGGGTCGACGGCAAGCCGGTGGTGTTCCGCACGCTCGACGTCGGCGGCGACAAGCTGCTGCCTTACTTCGATAATGTGTCGGACGAGAATCCGGCCATGGGCTGGCGCGCCATTCGCATCGCGCTCGATCGTCCGGCCATGCTGCGCCAGCAGATGCGCGCCTTAATGCGTGCCGCTGCCGGCCGTCCCTTGTCGGTGATGCTGCCGATGGTCGCCGAGGTCGCCGAATTCGACAAGGCGCGCAAGATCATCGACATGGAGCTGGCGCGCGAGAGAAGCCGCGGTGGCAAGCTGCCGGAGACGCTGCGCGTCGGCGCCATGGTCGAAGTGCCGGCGCTGCTCTGGCAACTCGACAACCTGCTCAAGCGCGTCGACTTCCTCTCAGTCGGTTCGAACGACTTGATCCAGTTCCTGTTCGCGACCGACCGCGCCAATCCGCGCATCGCCGAACGCTACGACGTGCTGTCGCCGGCGGCGCTACGCATGTTCAAATTCCTCGCCACCGCCTGCGCGCGCGCCAAGGTGCCGCTGTCGCTGTGCGGCGAAATGGCCGGCCGGCCGCTCGAAGCCATGGCGCTGATCGGCCTCGGCTATCGCGCTTTGTCCATGTCGCCGCTCGCCGTCGGTCCGATCAAGACCATGGTGCGCAGTCTGCAGGCCGCGCCGCTGACGGCCTATATCGACAGCCTGCTCGATCTGCCGGATGCCTCGCTGCGCGATAAGCTGCGCGCCTTTGCCCGCGACCATGGCGTGATCCTCTAGACAAGACGGGCAGGCCGATACCGCCGGTGGTGTGCCGGCAATTTGCCCCGAATTGCTGCCATCTTATCCGGGCTGCGGAAGGTTAAAGCCTTGCGTGGCTTGGGTTTATTTTGCTAACACAATAGACCTATCCCCCAAGCAAGGACGGCAGCGCATGGCGCGCAAACCCACCAATCGGCGAGACCGCGACGAGTCGGACCTCAGCGAGCGCATGATGATCGGCGCCGGCCATCAGGCCTCCATCGGCGACGATCTGCGCGCCGCGCGCCAGGCGCGCGGCGAGGACCTGCAGGACATCGCCGCACAGCTGCGTATCCGTTTCGTCTATCTCGAGGCGATCGAGCGGGGTGCGTTCGATGCGCTGCCCGGCCCGACCTATGCCATCGGCTTCGTGCGCGCCTATGCCCGCTATCTCCGCCTCGACGCCGAGGAGATGATCGCCCGCTTCAAGATCGAAGCGTCGGGCATCGACGCGCCGAGCGATCTGACCTTTCCCGAGCCGGTGTCGGAAAGCCGCGTGCCGCGCGGCGGGTTGGTCATTATCGCGCTCCTGCTCGCGGTCGCCGCTTACGGCGGCTGGTACTATCTCTCGACCCGCGACATGAGCATCGCCGACATGGTGCCGTCGGTGCCGAACGACTTCCCCGGCGCGCCGGCCAACGAGATGGCAAATCTGCCGCCGGAAATCGCCGATCTCGCGCCGCCGCCGCCTTCGAGCACGGCGGCCTCCGAGATGGCCGATTCCCAGCCGCCGGAAAGCGCGACGCCGCCCGATAGCGGCGATGATCGCGCTCCGCTTGTCACGGCGCCTCCGGCGGCCATGGATGCGCCTTCTCCGGCTCCGGCTCCGGCTCCGGCTCCGGCGCAGAGCGCGGACATCCCCGCCGTGCCGACGTTGAACGGCCCCGCGCCAAGTCCGCTCGCGCCGGGTAGCGCCGCCCCCGTCGCCGAGAGCGGCCCCCGCGTTTACGGCGAAGGCAACGAAGACGCCCGCATCGTGCTGCGCGCCCGCGGCGACAGCTGGGTGCAGATCCGGGCCGCCGACGACAGCCTGGTCATGACCCGCACCTTGCGGAGCGGCGACAGCTATCGCGTGCCCAACCAGTCGGGCCTGAAACTGATGACCGGTAATGCCGGCGCCCTCGATATCCTGGTCGACAATCAGGCGACCCCGTCGCTCGGGCCCTACGGTTCCGTGCGCCGCAACGTCGTGCTCGACGCCGATCGGCTCAAAGCCGGCACCGCCGCGCCCAATTGACGGCCAAATCGGCCCCAACAGGGCCGATTTCCCGCCTAACGCCTTGATATCTCGGCGTGGGGACCGCACTTTAGTAACAGGTGCGGCTGGGGTATAACCCCTGCGCGCCCCGACCCCATTCCCGGTTCCGCCCGAAAGCCATGAGCAGCATCCGCCCTTACCGTCAGATTCAGCGCCGCAAGAGCCGGCTGATCCATGTCGGCAAGGTGCCGGTGGGCGGCGATTCGCCGATCACCGTGCAGTCGATGACCAACACGCTGACCACAGACGTGGCGGGCACCGTGGCGCAGATTCTGGCCATGGAAGCGGCCGGCGCCGACATCGTGCGCGTCTCCTGCCCGGACCAGGAATCGGCCCTGGCGCTTAAGCAGATCGTGCCGCAGGTGAATGTCCCGATCGTGGCGGATATTCACTTCCACTATAAGCGCGCCATCGAAGCCGCCGAATCGGGCGCCGCTTGCCTGCGCATCAATCCCGGCAACATCGGTTCGGCCGACCGTGTGCGCGAGGTGGTGAAGGCGGCCAAGGATCACGGCTGCTCCATGCGCATCGGCGTCAACGCCGGATCGTTGGAAAAAGACCTGCTGGAGAAATACGGCGAGCCCTGCCCGGAAGCGATGCTGGAAAGCGCGCTAAACCATATGCGCATTCTCGAAGACAACGATTTCCGCGAATTCAAGATCAGCATCAAGGCGTCGGACGTGTTCCTCGCCGTCGCCGCCTATCAGGCGCTGGCCGATGCCTGCGACTATCCGCTGCATCTCGGCATCACCGAAGCCGGCGGCTTGCGCACCGGCACGGTGAAGTCGGCCATCGGCATCGGCAATCTGCTGTGGGCCGGCATCGGCGACACGCTGCGCGTCTCGCTCTCGGCCGATCCGGTTGAAGAGGTCTATGCCGGCTTTGAGATTCTCAAGGCGCTCAATCTGCGCCACCGCGGCGTCAATGTCATCGCCTGCCCGTCCTGCGCGCGCCAGCAGTTCAACGTCATCAAGACGGTAGAAATTCTGGAAAAGCGTCTGGCGCACATCACGACGCCGATGACCGTCTCGGTGATCGGCTGCGTCGTCAACGGTCCGGGCGAGGCGCGCGAGACGGATATCGGCCTGACCGGCGGTGGCAGCGGCAATCACATGGTCTATGTCGGCGGCATTCCCGACCATAAGATCAAGGACGAGGCCATCGTCGATCATCTGGTCGAACTGGTCGAGAAGAAGGCCGCGGCCATCAAGGCGGCTGAAGCAGCCGCAGAAAAATCTGCTTCCGAACAGCTCGCGTCCTAGGGGTACTCCATCGTCATGGCTTCCTTGCAGCCCGTTCGCGGCACGCACGACCTCCTGCCCGAAGATGCGCGTCGGCATCGCTTCATCACGGATATGTCGCGGTTCATCGCCGGCCGTTTCGGCTTCGAGGAAATCGTCACCCCGATCTTCGAATTCACCGACGTCTTCAAGCGCACGCTGGGCGATACCTCCGACATCGTGACCAAGGAGATGTACACCTTCGAAGACCGCTCGGGCGATTCGCTCACCTTGCGGCCCGAAGGCACGGCGGGCGTCGCGCGCGCCTTCATTTCCGGCGCGCTCAGCAACAATCTGCCGCTCAAATTCTTCTACACCGGGCCGATGTTCCGCCATGAGCGGCCGCAGAAGGGTCGCCTGCGCCAGTTCCACCAGATCGGCGTCGAGCTTTTGGGCGTGGCGACGCCGCAAGGCGACATCGAGGCCATCGCGCTCGGCGCCGAAGTGCTGCGCGGGCTCGGCGTTTTGGACAAGACGCAGCTTGAGATCAACACGCTCGGCGACAAGGAAAGCCGCGACGCTTACCGTGCAGTGCTGATCGCCTATTTCTCCGACTTCGCCGATAAGCTCTCCGAAGACAGCCGCGCGCGATTGGAGCGCAATCCGCTGCGCATCCTCGATTCGAAGGACGACGGCGACAAGCGCATCGTCGCCGGCGCGCCATCCTTTGCCGATCATCTGACGCCAGCGGCCCAGGACTTCTTCGCCCAGGTGAAGGCGGGACTGTCGTTGCTCGGCATCAGCTTCACGATCAATCCGCGCCTGGTGCGCGGCCTCGATTATTACTGCCACACCGCGTTCGAGTTCACGACCGACGCGCTGGGCGCGCAAGGCACCGTGTTGGCCGGCGGCCGCTACGACGGCTTGATCGGCACCATGGGCGGGCCGCAGACTCCGGGCGTCGGTTGGGCGGCGGGCGTCGAGCGCCTCGCCATGCTCATTCCCGAACCGCCGGCGGCAGAGCGGCCGGTGGCGGTCATTCCGGTCGGCAGTTTGGCCGAAACCGTGGCGCTGCAAGTGACCCATGCCCTGCGCAAGGCGGGCTTCATCGCCGACCTCGGCTATAGCGGAAATCTTTCCAAACGCATGAAGCGCGCCAACAAGCTGAACGCGCGCTTCGCCGTCATCCTCGGCGATGACGAATTGGCGCGCAAAGCGGCGATGTTGCGCGACCTCGACTCGGGCGAACAGGCGGAAGTTCCGCTGCTGGAACTACGGGACCGCCTCGCTCAGACGCGATAGCCGGCTGGCGGTCGTCATGCCCGGCGAATCCTCTTCCGCGTCATCATCCGGCGACGTCTTCGTTGTCGGCGTCGATCATCGCACTTGTCCCGCCGTCTTGCGCGAGCGCCTGTTCCTGTCCGAAGCGGCGCTGCCGGCCTTTCTCGCCGCTTTGCGCGCCGACGGGTTGGATCAGGCGCTGGTCATCTCGACCTGCGACCGCACCGAGGTGATCGGCTGGCATGACGATGGCGGCGAAGCGGTCGCCCGCGCGGCGCACCGATTGGCGGCGCTCGGCGCGTTCGGCGATGCCGATTTGGCGGCCTTGCTCGCCATCCGCCACGGTCCGGCGGCGCTCGAGCATGTCTTTGCCGTCGCGGCCTCGCTCGAAAGCGGGATCGTCGGCGAGCCGCAGGTGCTCGGCCAGTTGCGCGAGGCCTATCGCCAGGCCGCCGCCGCCGGCTTGATCGGCGGCGAGTTGGACCGGGTGATGCAGGGCGCTTTCGCCGCCGCCAAGCGCGTGCGCACGGAAACCGCCATCGGCGAGCGCGCCGTCTCCATCGCCGCGGCCGCCCTGCAAGTGGCGCGCGAGGTCCATGGCGCGCTCGATCGCCGCGCCGCGCTCTTCGTCGGCGCCGGCGAGATGGCCGAGATGTTCGCCGACAAATTGCGCGAGGCCGGCGTCTCTCGCTTTCTCGTCGCCGACAGTCTCGCGGTGCGGGCGCAGACCACGGCGAAGCGGCTGGGTGCCCATGTCTATGGCCTCGACGATTTGGAGACGGCGGTGGCCGAGGCCGACATCGTGCTCTGCGCCTTGGGGCGCGGCAGCGTCATCGTCGGCCCCGATCTGGTGCGCGCCGCCTTGCGCCGGCGCCGCCAACGGCCGCTGTTCCTGGTCGATGCCGCCGTGCCGGGCGACATCGCGCCGGCCGTCAATGATGTCGAAGAGGCCTTTCTCTACAGCCTCGACGATCTCGAGAATGTGGCGCGCGAAGGCCGCGCGAAGCGCGACGAGGCCGCTGCCGACGCCTGGATGATTCTCCGCGCCTCCGTCGCCGATCACCTGCGCGCCGCCGCCGCGCGCGAGGCCGTGCCGGCCATCGCGAGCTTGCGCGCGCATTTCGAGACGACGCGCGCGCGCCTGCTCGCCGAGCAGCCCAATCTCTCGGCGGAAGAGGCGACGCGGCTGCTGATAAACCGTTTGCTACATGCGCCGTCCGAGGCGTTGCGCGACTTGGCCGCAAAAGGCGAGTCGCCCGAAAATTTGCTCGGCCGCTTGTTCGGCCTGAGCGACCCCGATCGTCAGTAGGAGAAGTGCCGTGAATTTCGACGAGAAACTGCACCGCGTCGTCGCCCGCCAGGACGAACTCGGCGCCATGCTGTCCGCCGGCAAGGTGGAGGCGAAGGATTTCGCGCGCCTTTCGAAAGAGTATGCCGATCTCGGACCGGTGGTCGCCGCCATTCAGGCGCTGCAGAAGGCGCGCGCTGAACTGAGCGATCTCGACGCCATCCTCACCGATCCGGCTGCCGATCAGGAGATGAAGACGCTGGCCGAGGACGAGCGCATCGAACTGGGTACTGCCTTGCCTAAGCTCGAGCGCGAAGTGCAGCTCATGCTGATCCCGAAGGACGAGACCGACGAGCGCAACGCCATTCTTGAATTGCGCGCCGGCGCTGGCGGCGACGAAGCGGCGTTGTTCGCTGCCGAATTGTTCCGCATGTATCAGCGCTATTCCGATCTTCACGGCTGGAAGTTCGAGATTCTCAGCCTGTCGGAGAACGATCTCGGCGGCTACAAGGAGGCCAGCGGCACCATCACCGGGCGCGGCGTCTTCGCCCGCCTCAAGTTCGAATCGGGCGTTCATCGCGTGCAGCGTGTGCCGGCGACCGAAGGCAGCGGCCGCATCCATACTTCAACCGCCACGGTCGCCGTGCTGCCGGAAGCCGAGGAAGTCGACGTGCAGATTGCCGACAAGGACCTGCGCATCGACGTGTTCCGTGCCTCGGGTCCCGGCGGCCAGTCGGTCAATACCACCGACAGCGCCGTGCGCATCACCCATATTCCGACCGGCACGGT